>JAZNCG010000166.1:0-13259 GCA_045587405.1 Ructibacterium sp.
ATAAGCTCATGGAATACATTTCAGCGCCTTCAGCATATCTAACGAATCTTTTATTGTTAGTTTTCTTCGTTCTCTGATTCATTCTCCATTTCCTCCATTACCATATTTCTTGCAGCTCGCATCAGGTTGAGCTGTCTAATAAGTGCTCTGTCAATCTGGTCCATCACATCTGCTTCAACAGGAATATAACCTGTCTTACCTCTGATAGCCATTTTGGATACTGTCTGAATATCCTCCGGTAAGAAATCTGAAATAGTCTACAAACGGTATCCTTTTACATCATCCGGTTTTATCTGAACATGTACAGGAATAGGCTTCAGCTTACTACTCAACGGACATACCGTTACCATAGGAGCTCCATCATGGTTGCTGGCGTTGCAACTAACAATCACACACGGTCTAATACCGCCTTCTACTCCGGGTGGCTTATGACCAAAATCTGCATACACAACATCTCCACGCTTATATTTACCATAATTCTTTTTCTTTTCCATTATCTTCCCTCCATCACAATATCCATACCAAGATTGCCTTCATCCACAGTAATAAACTGACCACCAGCTGCCTTTATCATGCCGACTTTGTAATATGCATCCTCCAAGTCAGAACTAACATATTGCATTCCGGCAATGATAACACCTTCAACACGTTTCTTTCCTATTAAATGTGCAATCTGTCTAAAGTTTCTAAACACATCATTCATGCTAAAGCCATGTCTTCTAATAACACCTACAATAAGAATGTTATGAGCTTTGGCATACTCTTTTATATACTTGAGCTGCTTGTCCTCTAATCTGTCCACCTTATCCAACTCTGCTTCTACAGATAAATAGGCAATGCACTCATACCTTGGTTCCTTCTTCTTTGCCATATTCAAACCTCCTATACCGTCATCAAAGCTGCATTCTCCAGCATAAGCAAAAAGGTCTTCCTGAAGTACACTTGCTGCTTATCCGGTAACATCGCCAATCTCGAATCAATAGAATCCTTTGTTTCCTGCTCCACCTTAATATCCAACACCGTATTTGCATCCGTATCATAAGCTTCCATGAACAAAAACAATGACTTCATACTCATGTTACGTCCACCCTGCTCAATCTGATTGAGACTTGATGTACTCATTCCAGTAAGATTACTAGCCTGTAAAATACTAAGTCCTCTCTCAAGGCGAAGTTTTCTAAGTGCAGGACCCACCATGTAACCTTCATATTTCATCAACAGCCACCTTCTTTCTTTGCCATATCAAGTGCTGCTATCGCCTCTTCTTCTGTTGGATAGTGACCATAAAAATTCTCATACTGGTCATATACATTCACACCGTCAAAATCTATGGCGAGATACTTTTTGTGTTCCGGGAGGAAGAGTAAATTCTCTTCCTCGCCGTTGTGAAATGCACTTAACATCCTGCACCTCCGTCCCACGGTTCAGTGGCATCTGTACCCTTGTTTTCCTGCACCACATCCACCACATGAATCAGAACCTTATTGTCACTAGCGAACTGCATAAACGCAACTAAGTCTTCTGTATCCTCTGAAATGTCATCGAAGCTACGGATAAAAAGATGATTGATGATTGACATCTCCATCGCTCTGTAAACCTCATCGAGCTGTGGTCTATCAATATCCCTGCTACCACCTCTGTCTACATCAACACAGAGGATTTCACAGCCTTCCTTCTCTCCGGCGGCAATCATTTTTTCGCAGAAATCCATCACCTTATGCTCTGCTTTTCTGGATTTAATGAATCCAACTGCCAAATTACCATTTACCTGTCTCATAAAACTGTTATTACTTTTCATTTTCGTATCACCCTTCTGTTAGCAAGATTAATAGTGATACAAGCGCTTATATCATCCCTCAAGCAGCGTCCTGCTTGATATGTATAAATGATAACTCATCCCAAACATTTCATCTCACGCTCAGAAGGCTATCTTTTTTCATCAATTAGTCCTCTGAGGACTAAATTGCAATGCTCTGATGTAATTGCTCAATCAAATCCACTTGCATCTGAGTCAGAACCGGCATTTGTTTTTTCCCAAAAAGGAGGTAGTCAGCAGAGCAATTTAACACTTGCGCAATTACAAATAGGTGTTCTAATGAACACTTTGCTTTACCAGTTTCAATACGTGACACCTGATTGGAATTAATCCCCAGATATGCTCCAAGTATTGCACCTGACATACCAGACTTAATACGCTGCTCCTGAATACGCATCCCGATCTTTATTCTCTGTTGTTCATCCATGGTCATAACATCATTCTCAGCAATCACTCTGCCACCTCCTTTCCTTGAAAATTCAAATAAAAAAGACCCGATTACTTGAAGAATGGATATCAGAATATCCATTCAACATGAATCCGGTCGTCTAGCAACTCTACTCGATTATTCTATTAATTTTTTGTTTTACTTGTACTCTCATGAAAGTTTTCAGTTAAACATTCGCATGGTTTTGTTTCCTCCAAATCTTCCACAAAAGGCTTCAACAAGAAATATACGGGTATGCAATATGTCCTTGCATCGCCTCTTCTCTTAAGTATAATGCAAATTCCACCTTCTACGACAGCAAGCTTAAATAGTAAATTACCATTACCACGCACCTCACCAAGATAATAAACCTCACACTTTTCTTCACTGTCCAATTCAACCACTCCTTCCATGTTAACAAGTGTCGCTTTTTTTGCTTACACGCTTTGCCTAAAAAACGGGATGGATATTTACCATCCCTGTTTTTTAATAGTTAGAAAATCTAATTAATCCAAGGTTAATCATTCTAATCTGTGCTGCTCGATAAGAAACATCGAACAACCTAGCTATTTTTGCTATGATTTTTTTTGCCACAAAATCATCTGTTCCCGGAGATAAATATCCTTTCCAAATTCTTTCATGGTGAAACTCGTCTCTGCAAGCCTCTACGAACATCACCTTAGGCATTAACAACGAGGCAGCCAAGCTATCTGCTTGCCATTCTTCCCAATCTTCATCAGAAAATGAATAGCCCCTTCTTTTCTTATACTGCTCAATATTGTCCGTTCTACAAGCAATGAAATTGCCATTAACTCTAAACTCATATTGGCGGTTGGTCGGTGAATGAAAACTTCTATGGCATATCCAATGAGAAGCTTCGTGTGCTTCTGTAAACCTTTTCCTAGGTCTATTTTCCGTTCCTATCAGGCTATAGTCAATCAAAATGGTTCCTTCATCCAATTCGATAACTCTTTCATTATCATCAATACCAATTGTTTTAAATTCAGTATCAGTAAAAGCTACCAATCCAAGGATTTTACCTTCAGGAACAATATTGTCATGCTTAATATCAAGATACAAACATTCTTCTGCCAGGTACTCAATGTCAACAGCTTTGGGGTCACTCAAAACAGAAGGCATATATTCTCTCAAAACCATTTCGGCAATATCATCAAAGTCTGATTTCTTCAAGATGTACATACCGTTCTGTTTCATGGGATAATTGTCTAATCGCATCACAGTCTCCTTTTCCTATTTGTTATTTTACAGACTGTGATTAGAAACTTATCCTACTGCTTTTTCAAACCATCAATAAAGGATTGCCAATACTCATCCGATGCATTTGATTCCATTGCAGTGCGCATTGCTACCCGGGCTAATGGTTTTTGCCCCATATAGGAATTGATATCCTCATACAAAAATCCTCTGGTAGAACCCGCCAAATCTTCAAAATCCTGTCTGTCTTCTTCAGGAAGTCCTAACACCTCAAATATTTTATCCAAATACTTTTTTGGTGCATAACGATTCCCTTTTTCGATATCACTAAGATAAGCGGCTGAACATCCTAATAGCTTTGCAAATGAACGCACAGAATATCCTTTCTCCTCTCTACATTCCCTCACAAATGCACCAAAAGTAGTTTTATCCACATCTTTTGACATCACAATTTCTTTTAAGTTCACGATATCCTTTCCTTTCTAAGCCTACACAACCTTACTGATTTGTAGACAAACTCTCTTCCATCTGTTGTAACAAAATCGCCATTAGCACAGCAATCAAATTTAGGGATATCACTAAATAGTTTGATGCACTAACTGGTACATAGTACTCCTGTAAACTATGTAAGCAATTTTCGTTTACATTATAAACACATATTTTTCCATTTGTCAACACTTTTTGCTTACATTGCGAACAAATTATTTAAAACTTTTTATTAATGCATCCAAACACGCCTTCTGATATTCGTTAATTTCTTCCTTTTTATTTCCAAATAATATGTAATCAGCACTACACTCCAGCACCTGACAAATAATATAAATATGTTCTATTTTACACGTTGCCTTTCCTGTTTCAATACGAGATATTTGATTAGCAGAAACATTTAAATATGCTCCCAAGTCTGCGCCGGACATTTTTCTCTCAAGTCTCATTTCTTGTATCCTTTGACCAACACCCATACCTACCGCTTCACTATACTCTTTAACCATTTCATTATACATATTATTCTCATCCTTTCTTGCATTCCGGCAATAACCAGTCGCAAGTAGATTGAGATTTCCTCATATAAAACAAAAACGAACGCAAGGAAAGCCAGTCTATAACTGGTTATCTTTCCCCTGCGTCCGTGGTGCTGTCACACATAATGTGCCGCCCTTATCAGGTGGTGCCATAATTTAGTTATTAATCCTCATACTTTAAACACTCCGTTTACAGCATGCTCGATCATCTGCTGTTCAGTATAATTCTTCAACCGAAGAACTCTTTTACATTTTTCACATTTAAGTTCAAATCCTCCAAGGTATAAATCAATATCTTTACCTGTAACATAATAATTCATAAACAGCCTGTTACAATGACCATTTCTACATCTAATCTCTATCTTTTTATCCAATTCAGTTTGCTCCTTTGCTATACAAAATCATTTCAACTTTGTACTCGCCCAGGAAGGGAAATCACCTTTGCAAGTCTTCCGGGCACAGCGTTCCGTCGTGACAACTGCCTTGTGTCACCTATGCCCTATTGCTGATCTTTCTGGAAGCAACTGAGTGTCACCAATGACACATCAGTTATGCTCCGGCTCTTTCCATAAACCACATATTATTGTCTTCATAGTACAAAAAACTTTCTCTACCATTTACCAAACAAGTATATCTCATACCTACTCCACCGGCTTTTAAGCTTGCTGCCCTTCTCATATCTTTAATTCTTTGTATTTCATAAACCCTGCCATCCGTCCATCGAAAGCTCTTTGGAGTAAGAACACCTTCCTTTGAAAACTCAGCAGTCACATCAACATAAACCTTCTTACCTTCCATCAAAATCCCTCCTTACTGGTTAAAATATCCATGCGGGTGCACTGTATGATCCTCTTTGGCATTTACAGATGATAACTCCTTATCCTGAAACATCAAGCCTCTCTGAATACTGTAAAACCCAAACCTTCTACGAATATCATCTACAGCCACATCCATTTTCATATGCTTCTCACGCATCTGAAAATCGCAGAACAAATCAAGTTGTTCCCAATAATTGTCATTTACAAGGTCAGCTCCCCGAACTCCCACACTACGAATCGGTTTTCTCCAATTATAGTTTTCCTTAAACAGCTTATAGGCTTCTACCGCAATTTCCTCTGTAATATTAGTAGCATTACCTATTTTCCTCTGACGGGTAAAGGAATACAATTCATTATCTCTGATACTTATTTCCACTACCCTGCATCGAAAACCATTCTCCCTAAGTCTTGCAGCCACACTCTCTGCCAACACATAAATGATTATCTTAACATCTTCATCATTAACCAAATCCCTATGTGTCGTAGTACTGTTACCGACTGACTTAATGGGTGCGTGAGTATTTTCCCGTCTCACAGGACTGTCATCGTATCCATTGGCAAACGCCCACAGAACACTTCCCATCTTACCAAGCATCCCAACAAGAATAGATTCATCCGTCCTTGCCAGTTCTCCTATAGTATGAATACCAAGCTTTGTAAGTTTCAGCTTAGTGCTTCGCCCTACATAAAGTAAATCTCCTACAGGAAGATTCCATGCCTTGGTCTGAAATTCATCCTCATACATAGTCGTGATTGCATCCGGCTTCTTATAGTCCGAGCCAAGCTTTGCAAATATCTTATTAAAAGAAACTCCAATACTAACCGTAATACCAAGCTCTGACTTCATCCGATTACTTATTTCATTTGCTATCGAATATCCATCTCCTTTAAGTGTTGCACTGGCAGTTACATCCAGCCAGCTTTCATCAATACCATAAGCCTCCTGCAAATCCGTGTACTCTGCATAAATTTCATGAGCCATCCTTGAAAATCTGAGATAGAGGTCCATTCTTGGTGAAACAAAAGTAATCTCAGGACACAACTGTTTAGCCTGCCACAAAGCCATACCAGTCTTAACACCGTACTTCTTGGCGATATAATCCGCTGTCAAAACAATTCCGTGTCTGCTTTCCGGGTCGCCACCCACCGCTAAGGGCTTCCCATTAAGTTCCGGATGGTATAAATGCTCTATGGCTGCATAGCAACAGTTAATATCACTATGGAGAATAACTCTGCCCGACATATCCTTTTCCTCCTGTCTCATATTGTAGGAAGTGTACTAATGTCTCTTCACTACATAGCAAAGTATAAATCTAATTTTTTTTGATTTCAAGTGACAAGTTGGTTGTCTTTTTCTAATATTTTTAGATTTTTCTTGATTTGATTCATGTTCTGTTATATACTATAGCTACACAAATCTAACAGAAAAGAGGCGTTTTTATGCGTTCAATCGGAGAAATAATAGCTGAATACAGAAAAAAAGAAGGATTATCCCAAAACGAGCTATCTAAAAAACTTGGAAAATATGGCTACTCCTTCAATAACAAGAACATATCAAGCTGGGAAAACAACTTGGCTGAACCAAGCTTTTCTGTTGTAATGCTTCTATGTAAAGAATTAAATATCGCAGATATCTACACTGAATGTTTTGGAGTGAATCCTAACAACCAGTTAAATTGCCTTAATGATGAAGGCAAAGCAAAGGCAAAGGAATATATAGAACTTCTGAAGCTTTCTGGTATGTATGCTCCTACCAAGACAGTTATCATTCCATTCAGAAGAAATATCCGTTTATTTGATATTCCTGCCTCTGCCGGAACCGGAAGCTTTCTTGATGGAGAAAACTATACTGTACTTGAAGTCGGAGAAGAAGTTCCTGCCGACGCAGACTTTGGCATACGTATCAGTGGTGACAGTATGGAACCACAATTCATAAACGGTCAGATTGTATGGGTACATCAGCAGGAAACATTGTCTACCGGAGAAATAGGCATATTTTATCTGGACGGCAATGCCTATTGCAAGAAATTAAAAGACGATGCTGAAGGATTATATCTTATCTCTCTCAACACCAAATATGAACCAATACAAGTCAAAGAAAATGACTCCTTCAAAATTTTTGGAAAGGTTGTCGGTTAAGTACAGATTATTGGACTATAAAATTTGCTATAATTAGCTTACTACAATAACGAAAGAAGGGATAATAATGGCTGTATCTACTACACTAAAACAAATACGAACCGAAAGAAATATCTGTCAGGAAGATTTAGCTATTGCTATCGGTTCCTGCGGTCGTACTATTGGACGCATTGAACGAGGAGAAAGAAATGCCTCCCTTGAACTTGCTCTTAGGCTCTCTGCCTACCTCGGAATGTCTGTTGAAGAACTATTCAAAGTTGAAGACAAATAATTTATGCCAGCCCACACCGGGCTGGCATTACTTTTATACAGTATTTATATCACTCTCTAGTCAGCACTTTTTCTGTGATTTAAACAGATTTGTTTCCTCAAATTCTTCCAGCATCGCCCTTATTTCAGCAAAGTGCTTATCCTTTATCCGTCGCTGTTCCTCTGGCGTATATCTATAATAGAATGAAGGAGGATATACTTCCCAACAACTGCGTAACATCGAACTTCTCCACCTTGCATCCATTATCTGCATTCGTATTTCAAATATAATCTTCTCCCAAATTTTCTTTACCATAGCTGTTCTCCCCATTTTACAACTATTCTTCAAGGAATTCCCTCCTAATAATTTCTCTTCCTGCTTGTCTTCGCATAAGTTCCAAATGCTTCTTTTTTTCTTCCACATTCATTATCCCACAATAAATACTTTCATCCGGCAATTCCCTATAAAGACCTTGAATCCCATCAATTATCCGTTCATTCTCAATATAATCATTCTCCAAATATATTACATTGGACTTTTCTCTAAAAGATATGTATATATTCATTTCGCCATAACGCTCAATCCGAAGACCACAATCATCAATGTCAAACTCCATACCATATTCTATCGATGCCTTATCTATTAAATCCTCTATTAATTTAGCCGGAAATGGTCTATGTTGTGCCATATGTTCTACTGTCAAATTGTATTTTTCTAAATCAGAAAAACTCATCAGAACTTCTATTAATTCATCCGTTCTACGCATTCGCATATTTTACACCTTTTTGCCTTTTATATAATACATCACTCCGTAAACATTGTAGCATAATAGTAATTATTTTTCAGCATTTATTACTGAACAAAACTATATTTTAGATATACTAAAACAAATATAGGCAACGTGATTTTCAAGCTTATATTTACTCGTTACATTCTTGCTTAATAGGGGTAATTATTATTCGCTCTGGTTCGAGCCTGACCGACACTTTTGTGTCAATATTGAACCCAAAGGATTTTAGATAATCTCCTTTGAGCATTAGAGTAGGAACTTGTTTATACTTATATGCACTTGATGCGTGAACTTTAATTTTTCTTTCCAATGGCAATCCTTTCTACACGTTGCCTAACCAAATTATATTCCTTACTGCACAATATTGGCAAGTGTATTATCACACAAACCAACAATTTCCCGATAAAAACCAACAACAAAAACCAATAGTTTTTTCTGATACCGGTTATTATAGTGGTTCTATAATTACGAAAGCGAGGTTTCTTTTATGATCGAATGGAAAAGACACAGTAATAAAAAACAATGTTTTATAGCTGATGCCGGCGACTTACATATTATACTAAAAAAACAACATACATGCTGGCAATTATTATTTGGCATCCGGGTTTATACTCAAGACAGAAAGAGGAGCATGATTCGCCCCTCTGTTGCAGTTACAAAATTTGATAAAGATTGTAGCGTTGAAGAGGCTCAGCATCTCGCTTACAAATTTATTCAGGATTTTATTTCTGGTATCACTAAAGCTATCACATAAATTAAGGCGTGTTAGGGAACACGCCAAATTTTTAGTACAATTTATTCATAAATTCTTTAATTCCTATATTTGTCTCTGTTACTTCCCCAGTCTTATGATTATACCGAACTACAAGATTATCTTTTAACTCAATACACCAATAATCACTATACTCATCAATAGCAAATGGAAATAGAGAATCATTTTTTACAGTTTCAAGTGCCATAAAGATAGTCTCAATATGTTCTTCTTTCTCATAACGATTAAAAGATAACATTTCACCGAAAGAAAAAACTCTATCATTCAACTTATACTTATATTTTAATGGTGTTCCTGCATTTCCCTCATATATGAGTTCTCGCAATTCAGATGGAATTTTAATCTGTTTTGTCTTTTCTATTTCAGCTAAAACACCTGCATCAATCAGTTCTTTTCTCCAAAACCACTGTCTTTCCATATTTAACCCCTCTTGTTGTTAGTTCTATCTAACTTCACTATATCACACTATTTGATGTTTTTCACTACTACATTTCAAAATAAAAAACGTGCCACCATACCTTCCGATACAGTGACACGCCTTCTCTTTCCATATATAATTACTTAATTCTTCTACCCACAACCACAAATCTTCCATCTTCTACATGGTAGGCACAGCAGCTCAAGGTAATGAACTCATCTCCCAGCTCTGCCTCCACTCCGGTATCATACAAGGATAAAGCTTTAATGTTGTTATACCAATCATCAAATTCTTCCTGTGTATCTGCCTGAAAGAACTTATAATACTTAAATACATCATCACTCTTGTTATACACTTGAGAATAAAATACCGCTATCAGTTCATATTCCCGTTCTTCATAGAGGGAATCAAAACAAATGATGGCATGAGTTTTTCCATATGCCTCATCCGCATATAAGTCAAGTGAGCCAAACATATCACCGTTTCTCATAGTGTGACCATGAATAATCAGATTGGTAGATGGTCTCTGACCATTAGAATACTCATTATCAGCAATTCCTACTCCCACAACAGAATCTGTATCCATAATCAATGTTCCGTTGGAATTTTCATTATGATAAAAGTCCCTTGTCAGATAATAGTTTTCATCCTCCGGTGTCTGCATCACGGGATAATCTATTACGGTATCCTTAATATACAACCATCCTATCATATCGCTGTTCGTCTCATATAAAGACTGATACTTTGTCATAATCTGTGTTGTATAAAACGGATCTATCTTCGCAATAGCTTCGTAATCAAAATCATCTAGTATTTCTGCCACACCCGCTTTGGGTAATCCATCTTTGAAATCCGGCATAACAGATGCCATCTCTTTTTCATCCGATAAAACAACCTGTTGTTCCTCTGCTTCTTTTGTATCAGCATGTCTTTTTACCGTACTTATCAGAAGCATGGATGCGCTGACAATAAATATCATAGCAAAGACAGAAAACAAGATGTGCTCCTTCACATAGGAAACGAGCGGGCGACAACTGCCACCCACTCGTTGAAAAAAACGTAACAGTTTACTACTGCTTTTATTATGTTTTTTCATTTCAGTTTCCTTACTTCGTTTGCTTTTACAGGTATTAGCGTACTATTTCCACGCTATCTGCCCATACCGTTGCTTTTTCAATCAATCGTTTCAAATGAATCTCAAAACGACCTTTTTCCTTCTCTGTATCCTGGTCAATATAGATATATTCGATAGTATGAACCGGAAGAATTGACAAAAACTCCGTATTAACAACGCCACGAAATACAATCTTTGTATTCTCTTCACCCCTGTATTTGCAGTCTATTGTCAATTTCCCGGTAGCTTCTTCATATTCGAAATCATCTACATCCAGGTCAAAGAAGCTATAATCCATTTTGTTAAAATCCATAAAACCCCTTTTACACTACCTATTTTTTGTTTCTTTTTTGCAGTCTTTCATAACAAGCAACTCCTGCCATACCAAGTGCAGCACAAACCATCATAATCCAGAGATATAAAGTTCCTGCATCTCCGGTATCAGGTACTTCATCCTTCTCGTCTTCTTTCTTGGTATTACCTGTGTCAGAAGTATTATTGTTGTTATTATTTCCACCACCATTATCATCGTCATCATCGTCATCATCAGGTGTCTTCTTACCTAAATCTTCATCATCAATGACAACCACATAATCGGATGCATGGGTAAATGTAAGCTTCGCTTCACCGTTTGCTGCAATTACATCGGCACACATAAATTCAAGTTTGCCGGATGTAGGATTGTAGTAGAACAGATTTGCATAGTATCCTGCGTTTTCACTTCCAAGGTTTGCTGTAAGAACTGCAGTAAAACCAAACTCTCCGGAATATGCAAGACTTACTTCGATAGTTGCTTTCTCACCGGTTATATTATTAATAACTTCAACAGGAATATTGTTAAGCGGATTGTTCTCATCCTCGATAACTGTGTCGAAATTGATGTTTCCAATTTCACCATCAGAAACAGTACTTCCGTCTATTGTCCATGTCAAACCATTATCGAATTCAAATGATATAATAACACCTTTATCTCTTACCAACTCAATGATATCTCCCGGTACAACGGTTGCACCATTCATATCTACTACAATAGTGTCTCCTTTATTAGCAGCTTCGATTGCATCTCTGATAGCATCCCAACCCATTTTACCATCATCGCCCTTTATAAATGGCGCATTATCCTCTGCAAGAACTTCCAATGTTCCCTTTTTGTAGGTATATGTGTAATTTCCTTCATTAGCAGGTCCGCTTACAACAATGTCATATGTTCCCACAGTTTCTGAATTTGTTGCACTACAAGTCACACTCACCGTAATAGGAAGATTTTCACCATTCACAAGCCCTGTTGTAATATATGTGAATGCAGGAAGTTCATCTCCTTGTTTTACTGTATGACTTTCTGCTGTAATTGTAACCTGTGCAGGCTTAATCACAAATTTATACTCAGGCAACACTGCGGACCACTGGTAATTGTCACTGATTAAGCTTACTGCCACATCGTAAGTACCTGCATTCGTCTGTGTTGTATTCTCTATCGTATAGAATGGACTACTTGCGATACTATACGTCTGTGGAAGACCAGTATATGTATACACAGTATCGTCTTTTGCAGGTACATTAACAGTTCGTTTTGCAACAGTCACTTGAATCTCACAGATTGCTTCTGCATATGAACTTGAACCCTCTGCTTTGATTTCAACTGTAGCAGTTCCGGAATTAACAATATGTACTTTTCCGGTCGAATCCACGGTAACTACATCACCGTTTTCATTGGAATCATCAACTACACGATATGAGAGTTCAGTCTTGTTTCCTGTAACAACAATATCTGTATCATTATCACCAAAAGTAAGTGAAATATTCTCTGCACTGATATTCTGTACAAGCTTATCAGTTCTGACAACAGTCAATGTATAAGTTAAATCTTCATAATTCTGCATTGATACCGTTACTGTTACAGTTGCAGACAATCCGTTACTATATGCATTCAATGATTTTACATCATAAGTAAGCTTACCGGTGGCATCTACTGACACATTCTCAAGCATATTATTTGTATCACTAATAGAAGTAATTTCATAGGATACCGAGCCGCAATCTTCAGGAAGTCCTTCAATACTAACGCTCTCACCTTTCTTACTTTCTGCATATACATATGTTTTATTTGCATTATTTAATGCGGTTGCTTCGGCTTTGCTTACTGAAACAGTAAGTTTCATCGTAACTTCCTTATAATTGTCTGAATCGTCAGGCGTAAATAAAACATTATACAATGTAGTCGCACTGTCCGAAACTGCAGGCTTTACAGTACCAGCTTCCCATGCAAAGCTTCCTGCCACTACCGTGCTGTCCGTCTCACTATAATGGATTACACCATTTGATAATACTGACTGATTAAGTGTCTGTCCATAAGTGAGTGCTGATGCTGTTGGCTTTGTTGCTACATAAGGTGTTGCCTTTGTAACATTAACTGTAATCGTTCTTGTCACAGTTTCATAATTCGTACTGTCTGTTGGTGTAAATACTGCAATATAACCA
>JAZNCG010000167.1:0-4293 GCA_045587405.1 Ructibacterium sp.
TGAATGTGAAACTGAAATCTGTTTCGCCCATCTCTAAAACCTTGTAATCCTCAACTGATACACCGCAAAGCTTTGCAAGCTCTCCTTGTGTATAACCTTTTGCTTCGCGCAGGTCTTTGATTCTGCCTGCGACTTCTTTCAAACTGTAATCCATTGTTTTTGTCTCCCTTCATTTTTAACAAATTTGTTATTTGGTTACGAATTTGAATAAAACAAAAAACCCGCCTCAAAGTTATCCTTTGAGACGAGTTATAATAACCCGCGGTACCACTCAAATTACGAAAATGTGTTACATCTCCGTCACTTTCCGAGCTCCAACAAGCCCTTTGCCTTTACGCAGCATTACGGAAGGAGTCTACTCAGCTCACGCCTTTCGGTCCTCCGACTCAGAGGTGATAAGTCATTGGAAAGCTCTGCCATTGTCTCGCACCACCCGACAACTCTCTCAAGGCTTCACAATCCGACCGTCCTCTTCATAGTCATTCTTTGTGATATTCAAATTTGTTATGTATTATACTACTCAGATTTTCATTTGTCAAGTACTTTTTTTAAAATTTTTTTTAAAATTTTTTTTAAATTTTAAAATGTGTTTTATTTTTCAAGCAGTGGTTTAACTTCTTTTTCGCCAATATTCATCTTGTCAGGTCTGTCCTGTGAAGCAACATCTGTGCAATCTTAATTCTTGTTCGCTCATAAAAAACACCTCATATAATATTGACCAATATCACGGGCAATATTTTTCTTATTATATCATACAATATAAATAGTTGCAACCAATACTGGTCAATTATGAATTGTGAGGTGTAATTTATGGAACAAAAAAATAAGACGCGATCGCAATATGGGTGGTAATTTAAGAAAACTTCGTCTTGACCACGATATATCGCAAGAAAAGCTTTGTGCTGAACTTCAACGCCGTGGCTGTGATATTGGGCGTAGTACTTATGCAAAATACGAAGCAGGTGAACTTAATATTAAAGCAAGTGTAATTATTGAATTAAAGAAAATTTATAATTGCCCTTATGATGATTTCTTTGCTGGTCTTGATATTGTTATTTAAGCATATGAAAAGGATGTAATACTCGCAATTACATCCTTTTATTTTGTTCAGTTATTGTCAATATTTCAAGTCAAGACATACTAAAAGGCGATTGTTATTCCGTCATCCGAAATACAATCACCTTCTTCTTGCATTATAATTCAAATATGATATAATTATAGTATCATAAATTATTTTGTTTGTAAACAATAAATTGAGGTGACTAAAATATGGGGTTCGCTCTTATTATTTCTTTAGCTTTTTTAATATGCTTTATTATTTCTTATAAACATATTGGTCTATCTACTTCAATGAACCAAAAATCTCTTCCTGCCGACATTCCCTCTAAATTCTTTTGTGTATGGGATATGGCATTTAAGATTATGTTGACCATTCTTTTTCTTGTCGGTATTATACTTGCCGCAACCTTAAGCGGCTATGAAAGTGATATTGGTTGTTGGGTTGCCTGGGGAGAACGCTTCACTATCCTTGGGCCCTCCGACTTTTATTCTTCTGATTTCTTTTGTGATTATCCGCCCGGATACATATATATACTCGGATTTATTTCGTTTCTTTCCAAAATACTGTACTTAACAGAAAGTGGTACAGCCTTTTTGTTTAAGCTTCCCGGATTTGTTTGTCATCTCGTTATATGTTATATAACATATAACGAATGCAAAAAAATATATACCCCAAAAACAGCTTTTATCGTAAGTTCACTCTTTGGTATATCACCTATTTTTTGCTGGGACTCTGCTGTCTGGGGACAGATAGAACCCGTTTTGCTTCTTCCTTTGGCTTTATCGTTTTTAAGGCTCTATGACAAAAAATATTCTTCAGCTATAATTTATTATACTATTGCCTTTCTTCTAAAACCACAAGGCCTAATTTTAGCACCTATATATCTTTTTGTCCTTATCAGCACAAAAAGCATAAAAATAATTACAAAATCTTTAATTAGTGCTTTGATAACCTTTTATGTTATTTGTTTGCCATTTTCTCCTGTTTGGCAAGAGCATACAGGCATCACCGCAATTATACAAGCCTTAAACCCAATATGGATTATAGAAAAATATTTGACGACTCTTTCCTCCTATCCTTACTATACCGTAAACGCATTCAATCTTTATGGTTTACTGGGTCTTAATTGGGTTCCTATAAATGAAAATCACAGTTTGCTATTTAATTTTATCAATATTGGAATTATGATTTTCGGTGTTTTGGCAACCTTATATCTTTTTACCAAAATCAAAGATAACAAATCACGAATAAATATATGTGCATTCTTTATTCTTAGCTTTTTATTTACATTTGCTTTTAAAATGCACGAAAGATATATTGTATTACCGATATTTTTCTTAATTTTAGAATTTATTTCATCGGGTAATAAAAATATACTTAAGCTTTTTTGCGGATACAGCATAGTCGGATTTTTAAATATATTTTATATCCTTCAGCTTGTGAATACGACAAATATGCTACCTGCATATCTTATAATAGCTCCCATTTCTTTAGGATATATTCTATTGTTTATTACAAGTTTATGGATTATCTATAAAGACTATATTAAATCTCCAACAGAACCTAAGCTTAATTTCTCGCTATCAACAAAAATAAAAAGTTTCAACTTTATAAAAAAGTTAAAGTGTATACTATTAGGAAGTAACAATAGCAAATCTCATAAAATGCTTAAAGCTGATTATCTTATTTTATCTGTTATAGTCTTAGTTTATTCCTGTGTTGCTTTTGTTAATTTAGGCGATACCAAGGCACCCCAAACATTTTATCAACCAACTTCTCAGCAAGAGGAATTTGTTATAACTTTTGAGGAAAGAACTACCATAACCGAGATTGATTACTATTGCGGAATCGGAGATGTGGACACAAATCCGGGAATAACCTTTTTATACTCAAAGGATGGCAATACCTGGCTTTCCGATGAAAATACCTATTGTAAATTAAATTCTGTCTTTCACTGGGAATTTGAGACTCTTAAACCTATTGAGGCCAAATATCTTAAAGGAATCGCAGACTCCACGGATTACCAATTATTTGAAATGGGTTTCAGGGATAAAAACGGCGACTTAATCAAAATTGAATCTGTCATAGGTGACTCTAAGTCTAACTGTCATAATATGTTTGATGAACAAGAACTTGTAACAGATAAACCCACCTACAAAAATGGAACTTATTTTGATGAAATATATCACCCAAGAACCGCTTATGAGCATCTTCATATGATGCCTTATTATGAAACGACCCACCCTCCTTTAGGAAAACTTATGATGTCTGTCGGCATTATGATTTTTGGTATGACTCCCTTTGGTTGGCGCTGTGTTGGTACATTTATGGGAATACTAATGATACCAATATTTTATTTGTTCCTGAAAAAACTGTTCAAAAGAACCAGATATGCAACTTTGGGAACTCTTCTTTTTACCTTCGACTTTATGCACTTTTCTTTAACACGAATAGGCACAATAGATTCATACCCTGTATTTTTTATACTTTGTATGTATTTGTTTATGTATCAATTCGGAAAGCTTAGTCTTAAATGGGCAAAAGGTGAAAACATATCCTTTGGAAAACTATTTTCTCTGCTCTTATTCAGCGGACTTTCTATGGGGTTGGGTTGCGCCTCAAAGTGGACCGCAGTTTATGCATCAGCAGGGCTTGCTGTTGAATATTTTCTTATTGAATATATGGTATACAAAGAGTTAAAGAAAAATGAAGAAAAACTATTTAAAAATTATTTCATAAAAACTTGCTTATCTTCCATTCTTCTTTTTGTTGTAATACCGGCAGCATTATATACTCTTTCTTATTTACCTATATCAATGGTAGATGGTTATGGAAATGTGTTTGAAGTAATGTGGAAAAATCAAACGAGTATGTTTAACTATCATTCCGAACTAAACGGAACTCATCCATACTCTTCGCCTTGGTATAGCTGGCCTTTTGTTTACAGGCCTATGTGGGCATACCAAGCATTAGAGGCAAGTATTGCTCCTGAACAAATAGGCTGTATATCAATATTCCAAAACCCCTTGTTGAGCTGGATTGGAATAGGTGCAATTATATATTCCTTAATAGTTGGATTTAACAAAAAAGATAAAAAGGTTTTGTTTTTGTTTGTTGCACTTCTTGCACAATATATACCATGGATTTTTGTACAGAGATACGCTTTGCAATATCACTTTTTTGCGACACTTCCTTTTATGATAATCTTTGTAATATACTCATTTAAAGATTTA
>JAZNCG010000168.1:0-8527 GCA_045587405.1 Ructibacterium sp.
GGAGGAGATTGAGATTGTCAGAAAGACTCGTACTGTTGATACAAGAGTAAACACCGTTGATTTGAGCAAGATTGACGATGAGAAAATTGAGGAACTTATTCCTGAGAATGTACGAGATGATAATTCTCATAAAAAGCAGAAGATTGCTCAAAAGAAGAAGAGCAAGGTTCAAAGCACAAAACAAAAGCCAAATCCTGAGGACCTTTTGAAGAAGACAGAGAAGAAAGAAAAAAAGGCTGAAAAGGTACATGTTTTAATTCCTGATGAAATAACTGTTGGAGAATTGGCAGAAAGAATGAAAAAGCCTGCAACAGAGATTATTAAAAAGCTTATGCTTTTAGGAATTATGGCATCCTTGAATGAAACCTTAGATTATGATACAGCGGCATTAATTGTTGAAGAATTAGGTTGCACCTACGAAAAAGAAATAATTCTTACAGATGAGGAGAAACTATTTAATGATGTGGAGGATGAACCCGAAACATTGAAACCTCGTTCGCCTGTTGTAGTTGTTATGGGTCATGTTGACCATGGTAAAACATCGTTGCTTGATACTATAAGAAATACTAATGTAACTGAGGGCGAATTTGGAGGTATTACTCAGCATATAGGTGCGCATCGTGTTCGTTTGGGAGATAAGAAGATAACATTTTTAGATACTCCGGGACACGAAGCTTTTACAGCTATGCGTGCCAGAGGAGCCTTGGTTACGGATATAGCAATCCTGGTTGTTGCGGCAGATGATGGTATTATGCCCCAGACAATAGAGGCTATTAACCATGCAAAAGCGGCAGAGGTTGCAATCATTGTTGCAATTAACAAAATAGATAAAGAGGGCGCAAATCCCGACAGAGTCCGTCAGGAATTGACAGAGCATGGTCTTGTTCCGGAAGAATGGGGCGGAGATACAATCTGCGTTGAGGTTTCTGCAAAGCAGGGAACAAA
Source organism: Ructibacterium sp. (assembly GCA_045587405.1). GTDB lineage: Bacteria > Bacillota > Clostridia > Monoglobales > Monoglobaceae > Ructibacterium. The sequence goes on from JAZNCG010000168.1 coordinate 946, forward strand.
TATTGACCAACTTTTGGAAATGGTATTGCTTGTTGCGGAAATGAAAGAGCTTAAAGCAAATCCTGACCGTGCCGCAAAGGGTACAGTTATTGAGGCTCAGCTTGATAAGGGCAGAGGTCCTGTTGCATCTGTTTTGGTTCAGAAGGGAACATTACGCATAGGCGATATTGTTGTGGCAGGAACAGCGGTTGGTCGTGTTCGTGCCATGAACGATGATAAGGGTAAGAGTGTTAAAAAGGCAGGTCCGTCTATCCCTGTAGAAATCTTGGGTCTTTCCGAGGTTCCCGAGGGGGGAGATGTGTTCTATGCAGTTGATGATGAGAGAAAGGCAAGAGCTGTTGTTGAAGCAAGAAAGTTTAAAGAAAAACAAGAACGCCAAAAAAGAGCAACTGCCATATCTCTTGATAACCTCTTTGAGCATATTGAAGCAGGAAAGATGAAAGACCTTAATATTATAGTTAAGGCAGATGTTCAAGGTAGTGTTGAGGCTGTTCGCCAGTCTTTGGAGCGTATTACCAATGAAGAGGTAAGAGTTAATGTTATCCATGGTGCAGTTGGCGCTGTTACAGAATCTGATGTTATGCTGGCAAGTGCATCAAATGCCATTATTGTAGGATTTAATGTTCGTCCTACCTCGGGAGCAATAGCTGCCGCAGATGATGCAGATGTTGATATTCGTTTATACAGAGTTATCTATGATGCAATTGAGGATATAGAAAAGGCTATAAAGGGTATGCTTGAGCCTACCTTCCGTGAAGCTGTTATTGGGCATGTTGAGATAAGAACAACCTTTAAAGTATCGGGTGTTGGTACAATCGGCGGTGCTTATGTTCAGGATGGTAAAATTCAGAGAAACAGCAGTGTTCGTGTAGTTCGTGATGGTATCGTTATTCACGAAGGTGAGCTTGGTTCCTTAAAACGATTTAAAGACGATGCAAAAGAGGTTAACGCCGGCTACGAATGTGGTGTTTCTATTGATAAGTATAATGATATCAAAGAGGGCGACATTATAGAGGTTTATGTTATGGAGCAGGTTGAGGCATAGATAGGCATAAAAATTGTTTCTGCCTTGACAGATGGAGGAATTATGGCAAATTTTAGTAGAATAGAGCGTATTTCGGAAGAGGTAAAGAGGGAGCTTAGCTTGGTTATAAGAGAGCTTAAGGACCCAAGGCTTCCAATGATGGTATCTGTTGTTGCGGTTCGGGTTACCAAAGATTTGAAGTTCGCAAAAGCTTATATAAGCTTTATGGGAGGCGAGAAAGTGGAAAAAGACGGCTTGGCGGCATTAAAAAGTGCAAGTGGTTTTATTCGCAAGGAGATAGGCAGACGCTTAAATCTTCGCAATACCCCTGAATTTACCTTTGTTGCAGATGATTCAATTTCTTATGGTGCACACATCAACGAGATTTTGAAAGAACTGTAGAAGGTTGCGTTTTGTTGAGGTGAGTAAATGTTTCAAAAAATAAATTCAAAGCTTGCGAAAGCTGAAAAGGTTGGTATTTTTAGCCATATTAATCCCGATGGAGATGCTATGGGAAGTGCTTATTCCCTAAAGCTTGCTCTTTTGGGTATGGGGAAAAAGGCAGAGGTTTTTCTTCTGCCAAACCCCGACAAGAATGCAGAGGATATAGTTTATGGCAAAGAAAAAACAGAGGTTGAAATCAAAGATTGCGACCTTTTGGCGGCAGTTGATTGTGCCGATATAAAAAGACTCGGCGAGTATGCAGAGGTTTTTGAAAATCATAAAAACACCATTAGTATTGACCATCATATAACCCATAGAAAGTTCGCAAAGGAAACTGCTGTGCGCGATATCTCTTCGTGTTGCGAGTTGATGGCGGATTTGTTTGAAACTATGGGGATTGAATTAACAAAGGAGATTGCAAGCAATTTGTATATTGGTATTGTAAGCGACACGGGAAACTTTAAATATTCCTGTGTAAGCCCTGATACATTAAGAGTTGCTGCGAATCTTTTGGAAAAGGGTATAGACGGAGCGGCGATTTCTAAGAAGATGTTTGATACAAAGTCCGTGGAATACTATAATCTTATGAAAACTGCTTTAGGCAGACTTCAGGTATACGAAGATGGAAAGGTTGCAATTTTGTACCTTTCGCAGCAAGATTTTGACGATGCAAACCTTGACGAGGGCGGTGCGGTTGGAATTGTTGCGCTACCTACAAGCGTTGAGGGAGTTATTGTGGGGGTTTATATAAGACAGCGTGGAGATAAGGAATATAAGATAAGCCTTCGGTCGGTTAAAGATGTAGATGTAGCCGAGGTTGCCGAAACTTTAGGTGGTGGTGGTCATATTCGAGCCAGCGGGTATAGCGTGAATGCCGATAAGCCATTGGAGACGATAAAGGCAGAGGTGCTTACAGAGATAAAGAAACAACTTTAGTTTAAGCAAAGGAGGAGCTGTGATAAAGACTGATAAATCCTTTAATTGCAAGAAATAAGCAATAGGCTTGGCAAAGATGGGATTGGCGTCTTTCATAGCTCTTTTTGTAGATTTTGGAATTATTGAGGAGAGATATATGGACGGAATTATTAATGTAAACAAGCCCAAGGGTTTCACCTCCCATGATGTTGTAGCAAAGCTAAGAGGTATTCTCTCAACCAAAAAGATAGGGCATACAGGAACTTTAGACCCTGATGCGGTTGGAGTTTTGCCTATTTGCGTTGGTAAAGGCACAAAGGCTGTCGAATTTTTAACCGCAGCGGAAAAACAGTATGTTGCAAAGGTTAAATTAGGAGCTGAAACCGATACCCAGGATGCATCGGGAAGGATTATTGCTACATCTGAAAAGATAGCAACTTATGAAGAGATAGCTGTGGCTGTAAAAGGTTTCGTAGGCGAAATTTCTCAGATACCTCCTATGTTTTCGGCAATAAAGCAGGACGGCAAAAAGCTATATGAACTTGCCAGAAAAGGAATAGAGGTAGAAAGAAAGCCAAGATGGGTGAAAATTTCGGCAATAGAGGTGTTGGAAGTAAATCTTGATGAGCAATGGTTTTTGATAAAGGTTGATTGCTCCAAGGGAACTTATATAAGAACTCTATGTCAGGATATAGGCAGGAAAATAGGTTCTCTTGCGTATATGGAAGAGCTTACAAGAACAAGGTCAGGGCGATTTTTGATAGATAGCGCTATAACTCTGGAAGAGATAGAAGAAATGAAGAAAAAAGGGGATTTGTCTTTTTTGACAGCAGTTGACAAAATGTTTGAAGAGGAATATGATGCGGTGTATCTCTCGGAGAGAAAAGCGGATATGGTGCGAAACGGAATGAAGATAAAAACCCCCGGTTTAGCAGAGGGTAAAGAATATAGAGTTTACGGAGAAGACGGAGAATTTTTAACCATATCCCAAGTTGTAAACGGACAGTTAAAAATTTTGAAAACCTTTTTCGGTGGAGAAAAAGAATAAGCACCGAGTATAAAATCAGCGATTTTACTTAATAGGGGGTGAACATATTATGCAGATATATGAAGAAAAAGACAGAATAAGCGTATTTAAAAAGGATATAAAGATAAAAAATTCAGCTGTTGCCTTAGGTTGCTTTGATGCTATACATATGGGACATCGTGAGATTATATCCAAAATGGTTGAACTGTCTAAGGAAAAAAGTTTGACCTCCTGTGTGTATATGTTCAAAAACCAACCCAGACAAGTTCTTGAGGGCGTGGAAGTTCTGAATGTGAACAGCTACGAAAGACGACTTGAAATATTAGAAGAATTAGGCGTAGATATTGTTATAGCGGAGTGGTTCTTGCCTGAACATACCAAGATTTCTCCTGAAGAATTTATAAAAAGTCAGCTAAAGGATAAGCTTGATGCAAAGGTAGTTGTGGCGGGCTATAACTATCGTTTTGGCATGGGCGGAAATGGTGATATGGAGTATATGCAAAAGTCGGGCAAGGATTTAGGAATAGATGTGGTTTGTATGCCTTGTGTTGAGGTTGGCGGGAAAGCGGTTTCCAGTACAAGAATTCGGGAATGTATTCAAAGGGGAGAAATAGAGGAAGCAAATTCTTGTCTTGGAGAGAAATTCTCTGTCAGCGGAAAGGTCGTTTTTGGAAATCAAATTGGAAGAGAGATGAATTTTCCTACAGCCAATATGGAGCTTTTAAAGGATATGGTTATGCCCAAATGCGGAGTTTATATAACCAAGACCAAAATTGAAAATAAAGCGTATACATCTATAACCAATGTAGGAGAAAAGCCTACGGTTGAGGTTGGAAACCCATGTATAGAAACTCATATTATGGGATATGCAGGGGATTTGTATAATAAAGAGATAGATGTTAGCTTTTATAAATATATGAGGGATATTGTTAAATTCCCCAATTTAGAGGGGCTGAAAAAACAGCTGGCTTTTGATAAAGAAATAGCATTAAATTATTTTAAATAAAGCTGAATGATACGATTAATACAAAGGAGATTTTTAAATGGAACAGACTATAAAAGAAAATAAGATGGGAGTTATGAAGATACCAAAGCTGTTATTTTCGATTTCAATTCCCATTATGATATCAATGATAATACAGGCGCTGTATAATGTTGTGGACTCTATATATGTAGCCCAATTTGATAATATTGCAGGAACAGGAGCGCTCACGATTGCCTTCCCTATCCAAAATATTATGATAGCCCTTGCAGTAGGCTTGGCAGTTGGTATGAACGCTCTTTTATCGAGAGCCTTGGGAGAAAAAGAGTTTGACAGAGTAAATGTTATTGCAGGACAGGGCTTTTTCCTGACTTTTTGCGGATATTTATTGTTTGTTTTAATAGGTTTTTTTGTGATCAAACCTTATGTTATAAGTCAAGCAGGAGGAGAAGGGCTTTTATATGAATACAGTATGAAATATCTGCTTATAGTATGCTTTGGTTCGGTAGGCGTATTTATTCAGATTATTGCAGAACGCCTTCTTCAATCTACGGGTAAGTCGGTCTTGAGTATGGTAGTTCAAGGATCAGGGGCAATAACCAATATTATATTAGACCCGATTTTGATTTTTGGTTGGTTTGGTTTGCCCGAAATGGGAATTGCTGGAGCGGCGATTGCTACAATCATTGGTCAGTTTGTCGCCGGATTTATTGGAATAGTTTTAAATATTAAGTATAACAAAGAAGTTGTAATAAAGCTCAAGAATTTTATACCAAAATGGAATGTGTTAAAAGCGATGCTTATTATAGGTATACCATCGGTACTGATGCAAGCAATAGGCTCGATTATGACATTTACTATGAACAAGATTTTAATTGGATTCAGCACAGAGGCTTTGAATGTATTCGGAATATACTTTAAGTTACAAAGCTTTATACTTATGCCTGTTTTTGGATTGAACAATGGAATGATTCCTATTTTGGCATACAATTATGGAGCAAGGAAGAAAGACAGAATTTTTGCAACTCTTAAGTTGTCGGCTATAACGGCTATAGGATATATGATATTTGGTATGCTCTTATTCCAATTTATTCCCAAGGAATTGTTGGGAATGTTTAACGCATCGGAAGATATGCTTGTAATAGGTACAAAAGCTCTTAGAATTATAAGCTTAAACTTTGTTTTCGCAGGCTTTTGTATAATTATAATTGCGTTCTTTCAGGCTATTGGAAAGAGTATATACAGCTTGATTATAAGTGCAGGCAGACAGCTTTTGGTACTTATTCCCGTTGCGTACTTATTATCCCTTACCAATAATGTAAATATGGTTTGGTGGTCATTCCCTATTGCAGAGGCGATGAGTTTAATCTTGTGTGTTATTTTCCTGATAAGGATTATGAAAACTATGTTTGGCAAAGACAGTGTTTTTAAAAAATAATCAGAAAAGCGATGGTATCGGTTCATTTTGTAACCTTTACCATCGCTTTTTATTCGCCAAATTGTGTTTGAATGAATATTATTTAATCTTTTTAGCTTCCATATAGAATCGTTTTTCGTTTGCCTCCCCCATAGAAAATGTCTTTCTCGGCAAAGCACCATCAGCGATAACTGTTTTAAATAAACCACTCTTTTCGGGAACAGGCAATAAAATGCCGATAGCTCCTTCCTTGCAAGAGAGTTGAGATACAACATCTTCGCCGTGAATATAATCTACTGTGCAACCCAAGGAATCTAAATAATTCTGAACAGTACCAACCTCTAAAGGACTGGTTTTACGATTTATGTATAAATCGGTTTTCTCTCCGTTGTTTACTAATACAATGTGCTGTGAATCTTTGCATTCTTCTCCGCAATCCAAATCTTTTTTCAAATTCTCGGTAAATGCCTTTTCGTCAACATCGAAAATAACACGATGTATAGGTTCAAACTCTAAAACGGAATCGTGAATATTCTCGATTTCTATAAGACAGAAACGAGCAGGGTGATTTTCTATTTCCTCGGGGGTGAGGCTTGGCTTTATATTTTCCCAACAAGTTTTGGCAGTAGCCAAAGAATGGTTTCCGTCTCCAACAGCGAAAATAAGCCCATCGTTGGCTTTTTCTCCAAAGGCGTCAACCGCTGAGATGAAGGCATCGGCGTCAGCATCGGCAACAAGCCAACCTGCAAGATTGCCGCCATCTTCCATTAATGTAAAATCATAGAGCTTTTCACCCTTTTTAACATTTTCTATAAGGGAACAGGCCTCATCATCTACTAAAAGCATAACATGAGGAAGCTCTAAAGGTGCATTTTCTCTTATTTTAACTCTGGGTGGTATTCTCTCTAAAACAGTTCCCTCTGTGGCTCTTATGGCGCTTTTAGAACCCTTTGTAAAGTCGTAGGCGTCAAGGTCTATCGCCCCAACAATACCCTTACGGATTCGCCCGTGTGAAAGAGTTCTTTCTACATAAATAAAACAATCTTTATAGGTTTTGAATATGTTTTTATTAAGATAGTCCTCCATAGATGCGTTAATTTCTTTAATTCTGGCATCTCCTTGGCTTAAAAAGGCCTCAGGATAAACAAGGTTAAGGGTTGTAGGACAGCCTTTTGTAAAATCTGTAACTCTATTCCAGTAGTCTGCCTGAGAAGTGTATTGGTCGCAAGCAACCACACTCCATTTGGTCAGGTCCTCTACATTTGGTAATAAAATATCCGCTTTTCTTATAATAGACATTTCAATTCTCCTCTTTATTTAGCATTTAATTTATTGTTGTTATTATATCACGAAAGGAAAAATTAAGCAATATTTTTTATTGAAGAAAAAATTTAAAAAATGTATTGACAAAACTGTTAAATTAGTATACAATAAACAATGCTGTGTAAAGTTTATGGGCTTTACATACAACCTGAGTATATGTTGATAGGGGGGCGGAGGTATGGAATATAATGTTGAGATTGGATTGTTGTTTTCTATATACCGCAATATGTTAACGGAGCGTCAGGCAGAGAGCGTAGACCTTTACTATAATGAAGATTTGTCCTTGTCTGAGATAAGCGAGCATATGGGTATAACCCGTCAAGGTGTTCGTGATAATATAAAAAGGGCGGAGCATACTTTACTTGAAACTGAGAAAAAGCTGGGTTTGGCTAAGCGGTTTTTTAGTATAAAGGAAAAGCTTGCGCATATAGATGATATAATTGCAGAAAT
>JAZNCG010000169.1:0-8273 GCA_045587405.1 Ructibacterium sp.
GGAATGTTATGTCATGTTAATTTAATTCCTGTAAATACTGTGGCAGAAACCGGTTTTAAACAAGGAAGTAAAAAAAGTATTATCGAATTTCAAAAGGTTTTAGAAAATGGCGGCATTTCCGCTACCATTCGTAGGGAAATGGGTGCCGATATAAGTGCGGCTTGCGGACAGTTGCGAGCATCGGCAAACAAAATTTTGTAAATAAAAAAGGAGGCGTTTAAATTGATTCTTGACATTTATGGTGCAAGCGATATCGGTTGTGTCAGAAAATTGAACGAAGACAGTTTTTGCGTTTATGGTTTTGACAAAAACCTTCCTGAAGGTTTTTGTTTGGTTTCCGACGGAATGGGCGGGCATAACGCAGGGGAAGTTGCCAGTCAAAAGACAATTTATTTTGTTGCAGAAGTCCTTATGGATATATTGCACGATTCTAAAAAATCTAAAATGCCAAAGGATTTATACGATGCTGTTGTGTATGCAAACAAAAATGTTTTCGATATAGCTGCTGAAAATCAAAGGCAACAAGGTATGGGGGCAACATTTGTAGGAGTCTACTTTGACAACTCAGGCACTGCATATATTGCAAATGTTGGTGATAGTCGTTGCTATTCAATAAAATGCAACGAAATAACTCGTATAACCAAAGACCATTCCGTTGTAGAAGAAATGATTACAAATGGTTTTATAACTAAAGAGGAAGCACGCACACATCCCCAACGAAACATCATTACGCGTGCAGTAGGCACAGACCTTAATACAAAAGTAGATGTTTTCGAGTATGAATATAAGACTGATGAATGTATGCTTTTATGTAGTGACGGTTTAAGCAGTATGATTGAAGATGAGAAGATTGCAGAGATTGTTAATCAAACCGAAACTTCACAAGAAGCTGTAGAAACTTTGATTGCTGCTGCCAACAACAACGGTGGTCATGATAATATAACGGTAATATGTATTCGCTTTAAGCAGGAGGGATAATATGGATTTAATAGGTAAAATGTTAGCAGAACGCTACGAAATTCGAGAAGAAATCGGAAAAGGCGGTATGGCATATGTGTACAAAGCTTGGTGTACTATGCTCAATCGCTATGTTGCCATAAAGGTACTCAAAGAAGAATATAAAGATGATAAAGAATTTGTTCAACGCTTTAATGTAGAGGCTCAGGCTGCAGCGGGTATCTCTAACGCTCATGTTGTTTCAATATATGATGTAGGATACGAGTCAGGTCTTTACTACATAGTTATGGAATATGTTGAAGGAATAACTCTTAAAGAATATATTGCAGAAAAAGGAGTTCTCCCTTGGAGAGAAGCTGTCGGGTTCGCAGCTCAAATCTGCGAAGGCTTAGATGCAGCTCATAAAAACAAGGTTATTCACAGGGATATTAAACCTCAAAATATTATTTTAACTCCATCTAAAGAATTAAAGGTTACAGATTTTGGTATTGCAAGAGCGACAACCGACGCAACTATCACAACAGGAAATAACACAATCGGAACAGTTCACTATCTCTCTCCCGAGCAAGCTCGTGGGGGATATACAGACCAAAGAACAGATATATACTCTTTAGGTATTGTTCTTTATGAGATGTTAACAGGCAAATTACCTTTTGTAGATAACAGTCCTGTTGCAATCGCGATTAAGCATATTCAAGAATCACCTACTCCCTTGAGAGAATTAAATCCCGATATCCCTGAGGCAGTTGAAAGAGTTGTTCTTAAAGCTATGAATAAAGAACAGGGCCTTCGTTACGCAAATGCAGAGGACTTTCTTTCAGACCTTAATCGTGTATTAATAAACAAATCTATCTCTCAGGTAGCAACTACCACAGGAGATATTCCCGATGAAACTATTACTATGAAGAAAATAGGTAATGATGACCTTAATAATTTATCAAACGCAAATGATGAGATACTGAGCGACAAATCTGATTTCCGCAGAACGGAGGAGAGAAAACTGAGAGAGATTGAATCAAAAAGAGATAAAAGAGCAGCTAAAAAGAAAGAGCGTCGCATTACATTAATTGCAATGCTTAGTGCAATCCTTGTTATTGTAGTTATGGGCTGGTTCTTTACATCAATAACAGGCGGTGGAATTTTCCAGATGTTCAATGGTGGCGAAAAAATTGAGGTTCCAAACCTTGTAGGTATGGATATTGAAAAGGCTCGTAATCAGTACAAAGGTGAGTTCAGCATTATTGAAAATGGCAAAAAAGCAAGCGATAAAAAAGTTGGTGCTATCTTAGAACAAACCCCCGAAGCCGGTTCTTCTCAAAAGAAATCGAGTAGTATAATCATTAAAGTTGTTGTAAGTAGTGGCGGCGGTTTAAGTTCCGGCACAACTCTTGAAAATTATGTAGAAAGCAAGGCAGACGAAGCAAAGAAAACTTTAGAGGCTTTAGGATTCCAAGTTAATATTAAAGAAGAATTCAGCGACTCTGTTGCTAAAAATGATGTTATCGCTCAAGAACCAAGTGCAGGAACAAAACTCGAAAATGGTGCCATGGTTACACTTATTGTAAGTAAAGGCTCCGAAGATGGCGATAAAGATGATTCAGAACACGAACCAAAACAAACAGAAAAACCTAAGACATCGGCAACTCCAACGCCTACTGCAACTGAATCCGCAAAGCCCTCTGCAACACCTGTTACCGATAATGACGATGAAAATGAATCATCTACAACTAAACCTGCCACCGGTAATTCTTCAGGAAATAATTCCGGTTCTTCTAATTCAAGCAATAACTCAGGAAGTTCTTCTAATTCAAGCAGTAACTCAAGCTCTTCCTCAGGCAGCTCATCAAGTTCCGGTAACAGCTCTAACACTTCTGATAGCTCGCCGGAGTTGACAGACTAATATGAAATATTTTTCAGGACGAATTATAAAAGCTATCGGCGGTTTCTACTATGTAGATACCGCCGAAGGTATATTTGAATGTAGAGGGCGCGGAATATTCCGAAAAAACAATTTAACACCTCTCGTTGGGGATATTGCAGAAATCTCCATAGATGATGTTTCTAATACCGGATTCGTAGATAAAATTCAGGACAGAAAAAATGTTTTGCTCCGTCCTCCTGTTTCCAATGTAGACCAAATGGCTGTTGTTGTTTCTACAACAAATCCTAAACCAAACAAATATCTATTGGATACTCTTTTGGCATCGGCTGAATATGCCGACATAACACCACTAATCTGTTTTAACAAAACCGATTTGGACCAGGGAGATGAACTCTTTCATATATACCAAAAAATCGGTTTTAATGTTGTAAAAGTAAGTGCAAAAACCAACCTTAATATTGACATTATTAAAGAGCACCTTAAGGATAAAATAACTGTTTTTGCCGGCAACTCAGGGGTTGGAAAATCCAGTATACTCAATGCAGTTTTGGGCAAAGAAAATTTTGAAACAGGAGAGGTCAGCACCCGTGTTGAAAGAGGCAAACACACAACAAGACACAACGAACTTGTTGCTTTGGATTTTGGCGGCTACATTATAGACACCCCAGGGTTCGGTTCTTTTGATATTGCAAAGCTTGAGATCGAAGATTGTACTGCTCTTTTTCGTGAATTTTCCCCTTTTACTGATAACTGTAAATTTACGGATTGTAGCCACACAGTCGAAAAGGGTTGTGCTGTTTTAGAAGCAATTCATAACAATCAGATTGACTCTACCCGACATGAGAGCTATTGCAGGCTTGTAAACGAAATTAAACAATCTCAAAAATGGAAGTGAACTTTATGAAAATAGAAATAGCGCCTTCTCTATTGGCTGCTGATATAACTCAACTTGGTAATCAAGTTAAAATGATTGAGGAAACAGGGACAAAATGGTTGCATATAGATATTATGGATGGACATTTTGTTCCTAACTTAAGCTACTCTCCTCAGCATGTTAAAGAATTAAGACCTATAAGCAATATGTTTTTTGATGTTCATCTAATGCTTTCTGAACCCGAAAAATATATTGACGCTTTCGCAAAGGCAGGAGCAGACTTAATAACTGTTCATGCTGAAGCAGCAGGCTCAATTAAAAAGATGAAAGAACTTGCAGAGCAAATACACCAACATAGAATAAAAGCAGGCATATCAATCAAACCAAAAACATCAGCAGATGTTATAAGCGATGTTTTAGGCGACTACGACCTTATTTTAATAATGAGCGTTGAACCGGGTTTTGGTGGTCAATCTTATATCCATGATGTTAACGAAAAAATTCGTTTATGTCGTCAGTTGGCCGATGCTTCTAATCCCCACATTGATATTGAGGTAGATGGCGGAATTAAAAAGGACAATATAGATATTCCCGTAAGCTATGGTGCAAATATTCTCGTTGCAGGTTCCTCTATTTTTGGAGCGAAAAATCCAAAAGATGCTGTAAGAGAGCTTAAAGATATTGCTGAAAGGGTGGCAGCTAAGTAATGAAAAGAGGAATAATTTTTTGTAGTGGCGAAATGAGTGATAAAGATATATGCGATATTTCTATCATAAATTCTTCTCTTATAATATGTTCTGATGGTGGTTTTCACCATGCAAACAAGCTTGGTATCACACCTGATGTTGTAATTGGTGACTTCGATTCATCGGATATTAAATTATCAAAAAACACAAAACAGATAATTTATCCACCCGAAAAGGACCATACAGATACCAATATTGCGATAGATTATGCTATAGAACAAGGGTGTAACGAAATTCTTATCTATGGTGGTTTCGGCAAGAGGTTAGACCATGAATTTTCCCATTTTTCTTTGTTGCTGTACGGACTCAACAAAGGAATAAAAATAAAACTAATTAATCAGCATAACGAAATATTTATGGAAAATAGGTCATTTTCTCTAAAACGAAATAACAAAAAATATGTTTCCTTCTTCCCTTTCGGGGGCGATGTTATGAATTTTTCAGTTTCGGGACTTAAATACGAAGCAAAAGATATTACCTTGGATTGCGGTTTGGTTCAGGCAACCAGTAACGAATTTACAGATTGCGATATAGCCACTGTTTCTTTTTCAAGCGGAAATGTTCTTGTTATATTATGTAATGATTTGTTGTAAACTTTACACATATTTTACATGTATCTTACAAGTTATATTTTGTTATTTTTCTATTTGACAATAAGGTTTATATAATATATACTGAGTATATGCGAAACATAGGGAGTTTATTTAAAATAAGGGGGATTTATTGATGAAACGATTTATAATTATATTATCAATACTTGTTTTGGCTTTTGTTTTTGCAGCTTGTGGTAACAGTGTTCAATCCTATAATTTGGATAATGAACCTATGGTTAGTCAAGTTTAGTTATTACATTCATTTGTTTCATTTAACAGTTGCTTTGGCAACTGTTTTTTTCTTGCTTAATATTTGAAGTACATCTATAATTTTACTGTTGCAATATATTCACTCCTTGTGGTATAATACAAAGATATAAATTGAATTTTAAAAAGATATTTCGAGGTAACTTATATGGACTTTCAAGTTATATCAAAATACAAACCTTCAGGTGACCAACCAAACGCCATAGAAACTCTTGCAAATGGGGTTTTAAAGGGAGATAAATTTCAAACTCTTAAAGGTGTTACAGGAAGTGGTAAAACTTTTACTATGGCAAATATAATAGAAAAAGTTCAAAAACCAACCCTGGTTTTGGCACACAACAAAACTCTTGCGGCACAGCTTTGCAGTGAGTTTAAGGAGTTGTTTCCAAACAATGCTGTAGAGTATTTTGTGTCTTACTATGACTATTATCAGCCCGAGGCATATATTGCTCATTCCGACACATATATAGAAAAAGATGCATCTACAAACGAAGAAATTGATAAGCTTCGTCATAGTGCAACAGCCGCTCTTTTTGAACGAAAAGATGTTATTATTGTAGCAAGTGTTTCTTGCATATATGGTTTGGGAGACCCTATTGACTATAACAATATGGTTATATCTCTTCGTCCTGGTATGATTAAAGACAGAGATGAAATTATCGCAAAACTCATTGAAATTAAGTATGATAGAAATGATATTGAATTTGTCAGAAATAAATTTCGTGTTCGCGGTGATATTCTTGATGTTTTTCCCTCAGACTCTTCTGCTTATGGTGTGCGTATAGAATTTTTTGGTGATGAAATAGACAGAATTTGTGATTTTAATCCCGTAACAGGAGAAGTGATTAACGAACGCAAGCACATCGCTATATATCCCGCTTCTCACTATGTTACAACTGCTGAAAAAAGAGAAAACGCTATTAAATCCATTGAAGAAGAACTTGAAATTCGTTTAGCTGAACTAAATAGCGAAAATAAATTAGTTGAAGCTCAACGCTTAGAACAAAGAACTAACTATGATATAGAGATGCTACGCGAAACAGGATTTTGTAACGGCATTGAAAACTATTCAAGACATATGAGCGGTCGGGCACCGGGAACCCCTCCTTTTACATTACTTGATTATCTGCCAAAGGATTTTCTTCTTCTTGTAGATGAGTGTCATGTAACGCTCCCTCAAGTCAGAGCTATGTATGCAGGTGACCGTTCCAGAAAAGAAAGTCTTGTAAACTATGGTTTCAGACTTCCTTCCGCTTTCGATAATCGTCCTTTGACCTTTGATGAGTTCTACTCAAAGCTAAATCAGGCAATCTTTGTAAGTGCAACTCCTGCAGATTTTGAAAAAGAACAATCTACAAGAATTGTTGAACAACTTATAAGACCAACAGGGTTGTTAGACCCTAAAATAGAGATACGCCCAATAACAGGACAAACCGATGATTTATATGCCGAGATAGTAAAGCGATGCAATAAAAACGAACGCGTTCTCGTTACTACACTCACAAAAAAAATGGCAGAGCGCCTTACCGAATACTTTGAAGATATGGGTGTTAAGGTCCGATACCTCCACTCCGATATTCACACCATTGAAAGAATGGAAATAATTCGTGATTTGCGTCTTGGTGTGTTTGATGTTTTGGTTGGAATAAACCTTCTTCGAGAAGGCTTGGATATTCCCGAAGTTTCATTGGTTGCTATTTTAGATGCAGATAAAGAGGGTTTTTTAAGAAGTGATACATCTCTTATTCAAACAATAGGACGCGCCGCCAGAAACGCAGATGGTACAGTTATTATGTATGCAGATACGATTACACGCTCTATGCAAACAGCTATTGACGAAACGGAGCGTCGGCGTGGTATACAAGAAAAATATAACAAGCAACACGGAATAATTCCTCAAACTATACACAAAGATGTTCACGAGATAATTGAAGCCACCCAGGCTGTTTCTACACCTTCTTCAAAAACTGTTGACAAGGATAATATCGAAAGAACAATAGCAGAATTGACTACCGAAATGAAAAAGGCTGCTGAATTGTTGCAATTTGAACTTGCAGCCCAGATACGCGATGAAATTCGCAACCTTGAAGATGAAAGAAAATAAAATAAGGAGCATATATTTATGATAAATAAAAATATAGTCGTAAAAGGAGCTAAAGTAAACAATCTAAAAAATATTGATGTTGAAATCCCACGAGATAAGCTGACGGTTTTAACAGGGCTCAGTGGTTCAGGCAAATCCTCCTTGGCTTTTGAAACAATATATGCAGAGGGACAACGCAGATATGTTGAGTCCCTGTCTTCTTATGCGCGTATGTTTTTAGGACAAATGGAAAAACCCGATGTTGAGAGCATTGAAGGGCTTTCTCCCGCCATATCTATTGACCAGAAAACCACATCAAAGAACCCGCGTTCAACCGTTGGCACAATAACCGAAATTTACGATTATCTTCGACTTTTATATGCAAGAGTCGGCACACCGCACTGTCCTGTCTGCCATAAAGAAATCAAACAGCAAACAACCGACCAGATAGTTGACAGTATTATGAAATTAAGTGACGGCACCAAAATTCAGATTATGGCGCCGATAGTCCGCGGCAGAAAAGGAGAATACGTAAAGGAATTCGAATCGGCTAAAAAATCGGGGTTTGTTCGCGTTCGTATTGACGGCAATATGTTTGAACTGTCGGAAGAAATCAAACTTGAAAAAAACAAAAAGCATTATATAGATATTATTGTCGACCGTTTGGTTGTAAAGGAAAATATAAAAAGCCGTCTGAGTGATAGTATCGAAACCGCCGCAAAGCTTACAAACGGTATTATAACTGTTGATGTGGTTGGTGGGGAAGAACTGCGTTTTTCTCAGAACTATGCTTGTGATGACCATAATATATGTCTTCCCGAAATCACCCCCACGCTGTTTTCTTTCAATAGCCCCGCGGGTGCCTGCCCTA
>JAZNCG010000170.1:0-18046 GCA_045587405.1 Ructibacterium sp.
TGCATCTTTAATGCAAATTCCTTTTTTCTACTTAAAATCGCGTTTTGAAGGACTATGTACAGCATTAAAATCTTATGCTGTAAATTTATCAATAATTTTACCATATTCTTTCATATCCATATTATGAATATTGTACTTAAATATCCTTCATGCTCAAGCTGATTCTCTTCTTTTGAGGATCAGCTTCTAAAACCTTGACTTTGACAATATCTCCGATGGATACTATATCGGTAGGATGTTTAACATATTTATCAGAAAGTTGAGAAATATGAACTAAACCATCCTGATGAACTCCAATATCAACGAAAGCACCAAAATCTATAACATTTCTTACAGTTCCTGTTAAAATCATATCCTCTTTTAAGTCCTCAATTCTCATTACATCTGAACGAAGAAGAGGTTGTTCCACTTCGTCACGGGGGTCTCTACCGGGTTTCATAAGAGCCTCTACGATGTCAGCAAGAGTTGGAGCACCTACCTGGAGCTCCTCTGCAAGCTTATTTAAGTTTTCTTTTTTAACTTTGTCCTGTAAATCATTTAAAGAATGGGTTTTAACATCATCTAAAGTATAACCTAATCTTTCTAAAAGATTTTTTGCGGCATCGTAACTTTCAGGATGGACAGAAGTGTTATCTAAAATATTTTTTCCATCCTTTATTCTCAAAAAGCCTGCGCATTGTTCATATGCCTTAGGACCAAGCTTAGAAACCTTTTTAAGTTCTGCTCTGCTTTTAAAGGCACCTTCTGTTTCTCGATAGGATACAATATTTTTTGCAACGGTTGATGAAATGCCTGAAATATGACCCAACAAAGGAGCAGAAGCTGTATTAAGGTCTACTCCAACGCTGTTTACAGCATCTTCTACCACCCCACCTAAAGTTTCGTCTAAACGCTTTTGATTCATATCGTGCTGATACTGTCCGACGCCTATTGCTTTTGGCTCTATCTTAACCAACTCTGCAAGTGGGTCTTGTACTCGTCTTGCAATTGAAACAGCACTTCTTTGAGTTACATCGAAATCAGGGAACTCTTCAGCTCCAAGTTTTGAGGCAGAATAAACAGAGGCTCCTGCTTCGTTGGTTATTATATATCTTACCTTTGTTCCGGGAAGTGTTTTTAAAAGGTCTGCGACAAACATCTCGGTTTCTTTTGACGCAGTTCCGTTTCCTATAGAGATTAAATCTACATCATATTTTGAAATCAATTCCTTTATGAACTTAGCCGCGGATTCCTTTTGAGCTTCTGAATGTGTTACATATATAACGCCTGTATCTAAAACCCTGCCTGTTCCGTCTACAACGCCTACTTTACAACCTGTTCTGTAGCCCGGATCAAGACCAATTACAACCTTATCATGAATAGGAGGTTGCATAAGAAGATTTTTAAGATTGATTTTAAACATTTTTATGGCTTGTTCCTGAGCAATTTCTGTAAGCTCGTTTCTTATTTCTCTGTCAATAGATGGGGAAATAAGACGATTGTATGAATCCTCAAGAGCTTGTTCTACATAGGTAGTAGACGGAGAAATTTCTTTTGACAGTTCTTTGCATTTAAGATGGTTTAAAATCTTATCGGTGTCAGGTTCAATGGAAACAGTTAGAAACTTTTCTTTTTCGCCTCTATCTATTGCAAGAGTTCTGTGAGGTGCAAGTTTGGCGCAGGGCTCAGAAAAATCATAATACATTCTGTAAACACTATCTTCCTCCGTTGCCGCCTTTGTCATAATAACACCCGTTTTAAATGTTATATCACGAATTTTTTTTCTGTGTTCTGCGTTATCTGAGATGATCTCTGCAATAATATCCATAGCTCCTTGGAGCGCTTCTTCTATTGACGCTACCTCTTTTTCTTCACTGATATATTCTTCTGCGGCAGTTTCAGGAATAAAATCTGCTGCTTGTGTATAAATTGCATTAGCGAGAGGCTCAAGACCCTTTGCTTTTGCAACTGTTGCACGGGTTTTTCTTTTTGGACGGTAAGGACGATAAAGGTCTTCAATTTCAGTAAGCTTCTGGCAGGCATCAATTGCCGCTGCGAGCTCGGGGGTGAGATTTCCCTGCTCCTCTATTATTCTTTTAACATCCTCCTTTCTCTCTTCCATACTTCTAAGGTATTTAAGGCGTTCGTCAAAGGTTCTTAAAACCTCGTCGTTTAATTCGCCTGTTGCCTCTTTTCTGTATCGGGAAATAAAAGGGATAGTGTTGCCCTCGTCTATTAATGCGATTATATTATTAACCTGCCATTGTTTCAAACCTAATTCTTCTGCCAGTTGTTCTGCAATTGTCATTTGTAATCACACCTTTCGTTTTTTTAACCTAATATATCAAACATATTTACCTGGCTACTTTCAGGTAAATTCTTTAAAACTCCATTTTGAGCAAGGGTTTCTATAACTGATTTATTTGCACCTGAACGATTTTTTAAATCTTCTTGGGACATAAAAGTTCCTTCTTTTGCAGCCTCCATTATTCCTTCAGCCGCTGCATCTCCTACGCCCTGAAAGGCATTTAGCGGAGGTAAAATAGAATTTCCCACTTTCTGAAATTTTTTTGCATGAGATTTATACAAATCTACAGGTAAAAATTCTATACCTCTTTCGTACATTTCAAGACAAATTTCCAAGATAGTATATATTGATTTTTCATTAGTTGTCATATTAACTGATTTAAGATTTAGTTTTCGCATTTCTTCTTTTACTTTTTCTACGCCGTTTGCCATTATTGTTGCATCAAAGAGGTCTGCTCTTACAGTGAAATATGCAATATAAAATTCAACAGGATAGTTTACCTTGAAATATGCAATTCTAAATGCCATCATAACATATGCTGCCGCATGAGCTTTAGGGAACATATATTTGATTTTTTTACAAGAATCCAAATACCAATCGGGAATGGAAGGTTGTGCTTTTATGGCTTCTTCATATTCAGGAGGCATACCTTCTTTAGCGGCACGACCTTTTCTTACAAATTCCATTATTTTAAAAGCAAGCCCGGGTTCTATTCCGTGCTGAATTAAGAATACCATAATATCATCACGAAGACCGATAACTTCTGAAAGTGTTGCTTTTTTTGCTTTAATCAAATCCTGAGCATTATTAAGCCAAACATCTGTTCCATGGGATAATCCTGATATAATCAAAAGCTCAACAAAGGTTGAGGGCTTTGTTTCCACCAGCATTCCTCTCACAAATGATGTACCAAATTCAGGAACCCCAAAAGTGCCCACTTCGCTTCCAATTTGCGCAGGAGTTACGCCTAAGGCTTCTGTACTTGAAAACAAACTCATTGTCTTTTTGTCGTCAAGAGGTATTTCCATAGAATTTATTCCTGTTAAATCTTCTAACATACGAATTGTTGATGGGTCATCGTGACCGAGAATATCCAGTTTTAAAAGATTATCGTGGATAGAATGGAAATCAAAATGAGTTGTTATAATATCTGAATCCTTTTTGTCAGCAGGATGCTGTATTGGGCAGAAATCGTGAATATTCATAGTTTTAGGACATACTATAATACCTCCCGGATGCTGGCCTGTTGTTCTTTTAACATCTATCATACCCTTAGATACGCGTAGAAGTTCTGCTTCGGGGGCCGTTATCCCTTTTTCTTCGTAGTATTTTTTAGCAAAACCATAAGCGGTTTTATCTGCGATGGTACCGATTGTTCCTGCTTTGAAAACATATTCATCTCCAAAGAGTTCTCCAACATATTTATGGGCTGTTGCCTGGTATTCACCTGAAAAGTTAAGGTCAATATCTGGAACCTTATCGCCTTTAAAGCCCAAAAATGTTTCAAATGGTATTGTAAGACCATCTTTCTTCATTTTTGTTCCACAATGCGGACAATCCTTATCGGGCATATCAGGTCCAACGGCGTATTCGCCATTTTCAAAAAATTCGCTATGTTTGCAATCGGGATTTGGGCAGATATAGTGGGGGCACAGAGCATTAACCTCGGTTATATCCGAGAGAAAAGCTGCAAAAGAAGAACCTACACTACCTCTGGAGCCTACCAAATACCCTGCTTCGTTAGATTTTTTAACCAATTTATGGGCTATCATATACATAACGGAAAAACCATAGTTTACAATACAATCCAGTTCCTTGTCCATACGCTCCTGAACAATTTTAGGGAGAGTATTTCCGTATATTTTATGAGCCTTTTTACGACACATATCAACAAGGTCTTGTTCACAGTTTTCGATTGATGGAGGATAAGAACCATCTTTGACAGGTTGAATGTCCTCTATCATGTCGGCAATCATATTTGTATTTGTTACAACTACCTCGTAAGCTTTCTCTTCTCCCAGATAACTGAATTCCTCCAACATTTCATCGGTTGTTCTCAGGTACAAGGGAGCTTGCTCATCTGCATCGCTGAAACCTTGAGCCCCCATAAGGACTCGGCGGTATACCTCGTCTTGTGGGTCCATAAAATGTACATCGCAGGTGGCAACTGTTGGCATACCAAGTCTGTCACCTAATTGAACTATTTTTTTGTTCAGGTCTTGCAGGGCTTTGTTGTCAGGAACATCACCATTTCTGACCATAAAACTGTTGTTTGCAATAGGTTGAATTTCCAAATAATCATAAAATGATGCTATCTCTTCTAATTCGCTTGAGGGTTTACCATCTACTATCGAACGAAAAACCTCTCCTGCTTCACAAGCAGAGCCAATCAATAAACCTTCGCGGAATTTTTCTATAACGCTTTTAGGCATAATTGGTTTTCTGTAAAAATATTTTAAATTGGATTGAGAAATGAGCTGATATAAATTTTTAAGACCAACTAAATCCTTTGCTAAGATGATAATATGATATCTTGGATTTTTAATAAGGGCGGGCTTTGTTTCTATATTGATCTCTTTTGCATCATCACCAAACTTTTCATGAATTTTATCCATAAGTTTTAAGAATATCTCTGCAGTTGCAGTTGCGTCATCAACAGCTCTGTGGTGATTTTCCAAAGAAACATTTAAGCGCTTTGCCAAAACTTCAAGATTGTGTTTTGAATGTTCAGGGAGTAATTCTCTTGAAATTCTTAAGGTATCTACTATTTTATTATGAAAAGAAAGTCCCATATCCGTTGCATTTTTTCTTATAAAACCCGTGTCGAAGCTGGCGTTGTGGGCAACGATTACAGCGTTTTCGCAAAAGTCCAAAAATTCGGGAAGAACCTCCTCTATTGTAGGTTTGTCCGCTACCATATCATCATTTATTCCTGTTAGCTGTGTTATTTTAGGAGGAATAGGTATTTGCGGATTTATAAGTTGAGAAAATTCTCCTATTGTTTCGCCGTTTTTTATTTTAATAGCGCCAATTTCTGTTATTTTGTCGTTGTAGGCACTGAGCCCTGTTGTTTCTATATCAAATACAACATAGGTGCTGTTTTTATCTAATGCTGCTATACCTGATATGGCAGAGTCTGTATCGTTTATTAAATACCCCTCAACTCCATATAAAATCTTAAAGTCGGCTCCATCTTTTTTTACTCCGCTTGCCGCTTTATGTGCTTCGGGAAAGGCTTGAGCAACCCCATGGTCTGTTATGGCAATTGCTTTATGCCCCCATTTGGCAGCCCTTTTTATCAGGTCTGTTGCAGAGGTAACGGCGTCCATAGCACTCATTTTGGTATGGAGATGAAGCTCTACTCGTTTTTCACTACAGGTATCTTCTCTTTGAGGAAGAGGCTCTAAAAGTTCAATTGAAGTTGGTTTAAATGTTGGCTTATGAGAGTAATCGTCCATCTCAAAGCTACCACCAAGACGGAGCCTTGCGCCTTCTTTAACCGTTTTAACAGCTTTCTCTAATTTTTCGGATTTAGAAAAAATACTGCAAAAGCATGCCCAACTGTCGTCTGCTAAATTAAAATCTATAACAGTATTGCCCGTAGAGCGATTATTGCGCTTTAGTTCCCTAATCTCGCAGGTTAAAACTTCACCTTCTATAACACAATTCCGAGAACCTTCGGAAAGGTCTGCAATTGACATAAGCTCAGATTGAATTGGTTTCCCGAAAATAATTCCTGTTGGAATTTTTGGTGAATCATTTTTATCATTTTTAGCTACTGTAACAGTTTTTTCTGCTGCTACCGATTCAGCAATTCTCTTTTCTTGTATATCTCGATTTTCTATATATTGTTCTATATCAAGGATTTCGTAATTGAGGACAACTTCTATTTCGTGGTTCAGTTCATTTACAGAAGTTTCTTTAAGATATTCTACAAATCTTCTGCTTTCTAAAAGAGTACCTCCTCCTCTTATATTGTCTATAGTGAGAACAGAATTTTCGTAATTCAGCACATATGAACTTAAGCATATGCGACAGGCTCTGTTTTCTATAAGAAAGGCATCTATTAAATCTTTATAATAATCACTTGTCGGTTCAAGATTAGAATATTTTATAGATATATTTAAATTTTTTAGATTATAAACCTGACAAATCGAGTCTTTATATTGGAGAAGCTGTGTTTTGCTTATGAACTTCTTTGAGCCAAGCTGAATTTCAACTAAGTTCTTTTCTAAAAAAAGGTCGCACTTATCAAGGGAGGTTTTTTCAAGAACTTGAGCAAAATCCTCCATTATTGTAACCTTATCAAATAATTCTAAAATTCCAACACTCATTTTGTCATCCTCTTTATTTCGTCGAGAAGGGTTGGTACAATATCCTCCTCTTTAATCTTTCTTATGATTTCACCTTTTTTGAACAATACAGCACAGCCATCGCCGCCTGCAATACCAATATCCGCATCCTTTGCCTCTCCGGGCCCGTTTACAACACAGCCCATAACAGCAACCTTTAATTTTGCAGGAATATTTTCTACTGCATCAGTTATCTTTTGTGCAATAGGAATTAAATTGATTTTTGTTCTGCCACAAGTGGGACAAGAAACGACCTGAATACTGTTTTCGTCCATATCCAATGCCCTTAGAATAAGCTTTGCCGCATCCACTTCCCGAACTGGGTCATCTGTCAGAGAAACACGGATGGTATCCCCTATTCCATCGGCTAAAAGGGAGCCTATCCCAATTGCGGATTTAACAATTCCGCTCTTTATTGTTCCTGCTTCAGTTACCCCAAGATGCAGAGGATAATCGAAGACTTCTCTTGCTAATCTATAAGCTTTTATAGTTGTTTTAACATCGGAAGATTTCATAGAGAGAACAATATCATCAAAATCACAGCGATTTAGAATTTCCACATGACCTTTTGCGCTTTCCACCATAGCAGATGCCAAATCACCATTACATTTTTCCAAAAGACCTTTTTCCAAAGAACCGCCATTAACACCAATACGAATAGGAATATTTTTTGCCTTTGCAGCAACTGCCACAGCTTTTGCTCTGTCCATACTGCCGATATTTCCAGGGTTAATGCGAATTTTATGAATACCTCTTTCTATGCACATAAGAGCTAATTTATAATCAAAATGGATATCTGCAACAAGAGGAACAGATGTATTCTCTATGATTTTTTCCATAGCGATAGCGGCGGCTTCATCTGGGACAGCAAGGCGGACTATCTGGCAGCCTGCATCCTTAAGAGCATTGACTTGAGTTATTGCCGCTTTAATATTTGCGGTATTAACATTTGTCATAGATTGAATTGCAATCGGAGCACCATTTCCTATTGTAACAGAGCCTATTTTAACCGTTTTCATAAAGAGTTCCTCCATCCATTTATTGATATTAATTATAATACAATATTTTATCATAACAGCTTTTTTATTACAAGGGGATTTTATAATCTGTGATGGATATGTAATAATTAAATTTTTGACAATAAATATATAGTTATGATATAATAAGATTAAATGTAAACTAAAAAGGGAGAAAAAAATGAAAAGATTTGTACTTGCCAGCAAGAATGCCCATAAAGCAGAAGAAATTAAAAACATATTGGGAGATGGATTTGAGATTATAACTCAAGATGAAGCCGGAGCGGGAGATGTTGATGTTGTTGAAGACGGTGCAACCTTTGAAGAAAATGCCATAAAAAAGGCAGAGGAAATAATGGCAGTTGTAAATGCTCCTGTTATTGCAGATGATAGTGGGCTTTGCGTTGATGCTCTTAATGGTGAACCCGGAATTTATACTGCCAGATATGCAGGAGAAGATGGAAACAACGAGGCAAATATTAAAAAATTACTTTCTAATATGGAGAATGTTTTGCATCCTGACAGAGGGGCAAAATTCGTTTGTGTTATTGCTGTTGCAGAGCCGGGCAAAGAAACTCGTTGCTTTAGGGGAGAGTGTGAAGGGTGGATTACTACCGAAAAAAGAGGCGAGGGTGGGTTTGGATATGACCCAATATTTTATTATGAAAAATATGCCTGCACTTTAGGGGAACTTGAACCCCATATAAAAAATGCTATAAGTCATCGCAGTAATGCCTTGAAAGCCTTCAGGGATTGGGCTGTAAGTGAATAATTTATTAACGCGTTGTAAAGAGATTGTATATTTTTATGGCTGGCTATTGACTTTTGTTGCAAAGAATATTAAGCTATTATTATAATTCAATCTATGCCTTATATGGCAGAACGGAGAAAAAATGGCTAAATTAGATGAAGAAAAAAACAGATATTCCATAAAGGAAAAAAATGAACATCAGTCATTGTTGAATTTATCAACGGAGCTTTTAACCTTAGGCGGGGTTAGTGCAGACGAAAATGCGGATAAAAAAAGGGATATGCTCAATCTTGCAATTGATTACAAGGAAATGAGGATGATGTACAACTGTGCTTTAAAAGAGATAAAAACCAAGTTTGATGTTTTAAATACAGAGTTTAATACTATGTATATGAGAAACCCCATAAAGTTTATAAATACAAGACTAAAATCCACTGCAAGTATCGGGGAAAAGCTCGGTAGACTGGGGATTAAGTTTTCTATTGAAAATATTGTTAATAATTTATATGATGTTGCAGGAATTCGTGTTATATGTTCTTATGTTGATGACATATATATGTTGGCAGATATGTTGACGGGGCAGGATGATATTGAGTTGATTAAGAAAAAGGATTACATAGCAAATCCTAAGCCCAACGGTTACAGAAGTATGCACCTTATTGTTGGGGTTCCTGTGTTTTTTGCAAATAATCCTAAGAAAGTTATGGTGGAAGTTCAGATAAGAACAATTGCTATGGACTTTTGGGCAAGCCTTGAACATCAGCTTAAATATAAGCATACCGTTCCTAATGAAAGCGATATCGTTAGCAGATTAAAAGAATGCGCAGATATTATTGCAGATACAGACGATAAGATGCTGGCTATGAGAAAAGAAATTGAAGAAATTAATCCTGATATGGATGAAGAAGAAATGTTGCTGGACAGATTGAGCAGATTAGATACACCTTTGGAATAGAAATAAAAACAGCTAATTGTATAAACAACGGGAGGTAATGAAAAACCTCCCGTTGTTCTGTTTTTATGACATTTTAACTATTCTATGGATGTTATTACCATTTCTCTTATGTTTGTTAAAATGGAAAGAATCCGCCGTTTTGGTGAATAACATTTCCAATTTTTTCCAAAAGGGAGTTACAAATAATTATCAGAGATTTCTTCGAAGGTCTTTTCCTTGTTTCACAAAATTTCTGCATATGCGTAAAGTCCAAGGCCTGTGGGGAAATAAGACCGCGTGTTTTGGCAGATAACAATTCCTTTCAGCCTCGCGTTTTTTGTCGATTTGAGTAAGCATATTTATTGTTTCTGCAGAAAATTTACTTTCGTCACTTGTTTTTCACCAATTTTTTACACTTGTACCGAAAAAATTCATACATAAAACCATGCCCTGCTGTCTGGAATATCCTTCCTCTTTCTTCCATGGCGTTTGAATAAAATTTTAAATGTTTTTTAACTTGTTCTTTTGTTATATTTTTCTTCTGTATCGGGATGAACCCAGCTACAGCCTAACTTTTTTAAGTAGGCGTAAACTCCATATAGCGACACTTCCGGGGGTTGAAGCAGAAATAAAGACTCTTCCTCCATCTATCTTTATTATAAAAAATTCGTATCATCGCCTTTTTCTTTATTTTCATTTTCAAAGTCATCATATAAGCCTAACTTAATCTCTTGTGCAGAATCT
This sequence comes from Ructibacterium sp., assembly GCA_045587405.1. Lineage (GTDB taxonomy): Bacteria > Bacillota > Clostridia > Monoglobales > Monoglobaceae > Ructibacterium. The sequence goes on from JAZNCG010000170.1 coordinate 10,085, forward strand.
AAACAGCCCATTACGAATAAATATTTTTCTAACTCTTCCTTTGTAACCAAAAAAGTTCTGCTTTGATTTAAAGATATTGCACCCGTAAGCAAGACGCCTCCTAATATAATTTCATTAATAGTAGCCAATCATGATTAATGTAAATAATAAGGAGAGCATTGTTACAGAAATGTAATCTGCAAGGGATACTACAGGTTTACAGAAGCGCGTGTGTTAAAAGAAAATAAGAAAGAGTGTTTCACATGAAACAATTATACATATGACAAATGGTGTTTCATGTGAAACAATTATTTTGTAAAAAAATAATGCTTTGTTTGGGGTTGAAATTTCTGCAAAATGTGGTATAATGGAAAATATATTATAAAAATGGAGGGCGTTATGGGAAAAGTAATAGCTATTTCTAATCAAAAAGGTGGCGTTGGCAAAACAACTACGGCAATAAACCTTAGTGCTTGCCTGGCGTTGAGAGGAAAAAAAGTTCTTGTGATTGACAGCGATCCTCAAGGGAATACCTCCAGCGGACTTGGTATAGATGGGAATTCGGTTGAAAACTCTACATATGATTGCATTGTTGATGAATTGCCAATTAAAGAAGCTATAACTGAAACAGAATACAAAAATTTGTGGGTGTGCCCAGGCAATATTAATCTGGCGGGGGCTGAGTTGGAGCTTGTTGACGAAAAAGACAGGGAATCAAGGCTAAAAAAAGCGATAGATGTGGTAAAAGATGATTATGACTTTATAATTATAGATTGTCCGCCGTCTTTAGGGTTGATAACTTTAAATGCGATGAAGGCGGCTGACAGTGTTTTGATACCAATACAGTGCGAATATTATGCCTTAGAGGGGTTGAGCCAGCTGACAAAAACCATTAAAATGGTTAAACAGGGATTAAATAAGAACCTTAAGATTGAAGGCGTGCTTTTGACTATGTATGATTCAAGGACACGGTTGTCGGTTCAGGTTGTTGAGGAAGTAAAAAAATATTTTGGAGCAACTGTATATGATACTGTTATACCAAGGAATGTAAGACTATCTGAGGCGCCGAGCTATGGAATGCCAATAGTGGCTTTTGACAAAAGGTCTAAGGGTGCGGCGTGCTATAAAAAGCTTGCGGCAGAGGTTATAAAAATGAATTCAAAAGGAAAATAGTGTGGAGGTGTATATATGGCAGAACCAAAAAAAAATAAAAAGGGGCTTGGAAAAGGCTTAAATGCGTTGTTTTCTGACAATTCAGCTCTTGATACAAATGATACATTAGGTATGATACAGGAGATTGAGAAAATAAACAGCGCAGAAAACGAAAAAAATGTTATAAATTTGAAAATTATAGACATAGAGCCAAATAAGGGACAGCCGAGAAAGAATTTTGATGCGGAAAAGTTGGAAGCGTTGAGTTCTTCTATTGCAGAACATGGGGTTGTTCAGCCTATTTTGGTTACTCCAACAAAAAATGGGATATACCGAATTGTTGCAGGAGAAAGACGCTGGAGAGCGTCAAAATTGGCGGGGTTAAAGGAAGTTCCTTGTATTATCCGTAATTTTGAAGAAAAAGAAGTTATGGAAATTGCGCTGGTTGAAAATCTCCAAAGAGAGGATTTAAACCCTATTGAAGAGGCAGAGGGTTATCTGCAATTGATTAATTCATTTAATTTAACGCAAGATGAGATAGGAAAAAGAGTTGGAAGAAGCAGAAGTGCTGTGGCGAATGCTTTAAGACTTAACAATCTTTGTGATGAAATAAAGAAAATGGTTGTTGACGGAGAGATAAGCCAAGGCCATGCAAGAACCCTTTTAGGTATTGAAGATAAAGAAACTCAGTTAAAGATGGCGGAAGCTATAATTAAGGATGGATTAAATGTTCGCCAGGTTGAGAATCTTGTGGCGAAAATTGGCAAAGAACATCAAAAACCATCAAAAAATAAAAGTAATACTTTAATGCTACAATTTTATAGAGATGTTGAAAATACTCTTTCTGCTCGTTTTGGAACAAAGGTTAAAATTCAAGAGGGAACCAAAAAAGGTAAAATTGAAATTGAGTATTATAGTAAAGATGATTTAGAGAGAATTTTATTTGAGCTCAAACGATAATTTACAAAAAATGGAAGGCAAAATTTGCGTCTAAATTCAAAAAAACAGCAGCAGGGAATGTAGATCCATCAAAAGTGGTTAAAATCGATTTCAGGCTATGTTTTAGCTTTATATGGCGAGGGCGCAAAAAGGAGTGATTTTTTTGCAAGAAGAAAAGAAGAGAATTAAAAATTTAAGTACATATGCGGTGATACTTGTTTTGTCAATTTTGATTGTTATTGTATTTGCTGCCATGGCAGATAATCGTGAATCAGAATTTGAAAATCGAATTAATCAAAAAGAAGAAAGTATTGCCTCAATTCAAGATGAAATTGTTAAACTTAAAGAAAAGAATTATGGACTCGAGAAAAAATTAGAGGAAAAGGTGGCGGAGGAAGAAAAAAATGCAAAGGACTTGGCGTTTTACCAAGCCTTAAATGAGACATGGAAGTTTCTTGCGCAAGATAAAAAAGAAGATGCGTTGGCTAAAGTAAAAGAGATAAAAGTAGAAGAGCTTAGCCCTGAGCAAAAAATTCAATATGATGCCATAGTTATATATTTTCCTGAGTTATTGAACCAAAAATAGGAGATAATATATTAGATAAAAAATTAAAGTATAGGAAGGATAAAAAATGATTGATATTAAATTACTTAGAACAGAGCCGGAGAAAGTTATTGAAGCGTTATCCAGAAGGAAAGAAGTTGTTGATATAAACGGACTTTTAGAGCTTGACAAAGAAAAAAGAGAAGTTATGTACGAAGCTGAGCAGAAGAAAGCAGAACAGAATGCTGTTTCTAAGAAAATTCCGGCGATGAAAAAAGCAGGAGAAGATACAACTGAAATTTTTGAGGAAATGAAGAAACTTTCTGATGCAATAAAGGGATTCGATGATAAAATACGCGAGCTTGATGAAAAAATTGATAGCATAATGTACACAATCCCTAATATTCCAAACCCAACAGTTCCTGACGGTGATACTGATGATGATAATGTGGAAATTCGTCGTTTTATGGAGCCTACAAAGTTTGATTTTGAGCCAAAAGCACATTGGGATTTAGGTAAGGATTTAGAAATTTTAGACCCTGAAGTAGCGGCGAAGATTACCGGTGCACGCTTTACTGTATACAATGGCGCAGGTGCTAAATTAGAGCGCGCGATAATGAACTTTTTCTTAGATACACATTCTGAAAAGCACGGGTATAGGGAAGTTTTCCCTCCGTTTATGGTTCACAGAAACAGTATGGTAGGAACGGGACAGTTGCCTAAATTTGAAGAGGATGCCTTTAAGGTTGCAGGTACAGATTATTTCTTGGTTCCCACAGCAGAAGTTCCTGTTACCAATATGCACAGAGATGAAATTTTAGATGGCAACGATTTACCCCTTAAATATTGTGCATACACAGCTTGTTTCCGTGCGGAAGCAGGAAGTGCGGGTAGAGATACAAGAGGGCTTATTCGGCAGCACCAGTTTAACAAGGTTGAGTTGGTTAAGTTTGCAAAGCCGGAAGAGTCTTATGCAGAGCTTGAAAAATTGGTTAATGACGCAGAAGAGGTGTTGCAGCTCCTTAAACTTCCGTACAGAGTTGTTAAAATATGTATAGGCGACCTTGGATTTACGGCGGCGATGAAATACGATATTGAGGTATGGATGCCAAGTTATAACAGATTTGTTGAGATTTCTTCTTGCAGTAACTTTGAGGATTTCCAGGCGCGTCGTGCAAACATAAGATTTAAGAATTCACCAAAAGAAAAAGCACAGCTTGTACACACTCTTAATGGTTCGGGTGTTGCTATCGGAAGAACAACAGCGGCAATTCTTGAAAACTATCAGAACGAAGATGGTTCTATAACAGTTCCTGAGATTTTAAGACCTTATATGGGTGGAATTGAAGTAATCAAATAATGTATGATATAATATCTCCTCGGCTAAATTCCTTAAATAGAAATTTAGTTGAGGAGTTTATTTTGGAAACAACAAGGTTAGGGGTAGGCAACAGCAATCTTTGAATGGGCGCTCGGATTTGGATCTTATTACTTAAAAATGCTGTAAATATTATTTCGTAACATTGTTATTTTAGTGAAAAAAATCATTGACTATCCTCTATGTTATGTGTTATTATAATAATAATAAATATCAACAGCAATCGTTGTCCTTTTTTAAGCTTTGGACAACGCTTTTTGATAAGTTTATATGTTCGTTTAATACGCAGGGGACGAAGACTGCATTACCATAAAAAAGAAAGGATGTGTATTGGATTGTTTATTGACAAATTTAAAAAAGAAGGCTTAACATTTGACGATGTTTTGCTTATACCACAAGAATCTAGTTTTTTACCCAGAGAGGTGGACTTGTCTACCCAACTTACAAAAAAGATAAGACTTAATATACCAATGATGAGCGCTGCTATGGATACAGTTACGGAAGCCAATATGGCAATAGCGATTGCAAGAGAAGGTGGAATAGGTATTATTCATAAGAATATGTCTATTGACGAGCAGGCTGCTGAGGTTGACAGGGTAAAGAGGTCTGAACATGGCGTTATAGTAGACCCATTTTCTCTTTCTCCCAACAAAACTCTGAATGATGCGGAAGAACTTATGGCGAAGTTTAAAATTTCGGGCGTTCCGATTACAGAGAAAGGAAAGCTGGTTGGTATATTAACTAATCGTGATCTTAAGTTTGAAACAGATTATACAAAGAAAATATCAGATTGTATGACGAAAGAAAATCTTGTTACAGCACCTGTTGGAACAACTTTAGATGATGCAAAAGAAATTTTGCGAAAAAACAAAATTGAAAAGCTTCCTATTGTTGATAATAATTATTGCCTTAAAGGACTTATTACAATAAAGGATATTGAGAAAGCAATTCAATACCCAAATTCTGCTCGTGATGAAAATGGCAGACTTATAGTAGGAGCAGCTTTGGGTGTAACAGAAGATGTTCTTGAAAGAGCCGCTAAACTTGTTGCGGCAAAGGTTGATGTTGTTGTTCTTGACTCTGCTCATGGACATTCTCAGAACATTGCAGATTGTCTTAGAAAAATTAAGGCAGCCTATCCTGAACTTCAGGTTATTGCAGGAAATATTGCAACTGCAGAGGCAGCCAAGTTTTTAATAGAGGCAGGAGCAGATGCTGTTAAAGTAGGTATTGGCCCGGGTTCAATTTGTACAACTCGTGTTGTTGCAGGAATCGGTGTTCCTCAGATTACAGCTATTTGTGATGTTGCGGAGGTTGCATCGAAATATGGGGTTCCTGTTATTGCAGACGGCGGAATTAAGCTCTCAGGTGATTTGGTTAAAGCGATTGCCGCAGGAGCTGATGTTATAATGATGGGTAGTATTTTTGCAGGATGTGCTGAAAGTCCGGGAGAAACAGAAATTTATCAAGGTCGTCAGTTTAAGGTATACCGCGGAATGGGTTCATTGGCTGCTATGAATAATGGTAGTAAGGACCGTTACTTCCAGGAAGGAACGAAGAAACTTGTTCCCGAGGGTGTTGAAGGGCGTGTGCCTTATAAGGGTATGGTTTCCGATACAATTTATCAGCTTTTGGGTGGTTTGCGTGCAGGTATGGGATATTGCGGAACAAAGACAATTCCTTTGCTTAAAGAAAATGGCAAGTTCATTCGTATAACAGGAGCAGGATTGAAAGAGAGTCATCCTCATGATGTAAATATTACGAAGGAAGCACCTAACTATACAGTTAATAATTAAATCTCAAAGAGCTGTAGCGATGTCTACAGCTCTTTCTTTAATAGAAAGGAAGAAGAATTTTGGAGAAAATAAAGGTTTCATTAATAGACCTTGGTTCGAATTCAACTCGAATGTATATAGCTGAAATTTATGCTGACAAGACTTATAAAATTTTATCCAGACATAGAGTTATGACGAGGTTGAGCCAAGGCATGGGAGATGAAAAGGTATTAAAGGAAATGCCAATCAACAGAACGATTACTGTTTTAAAAGAATTTGCGAAAAAAAGCAAAGAGGCCGAAACGATGATAATTGCTACTGCAACAGCAGCAGTGCGACTCGCAACTAATGGCGAAGATTTTTGTAAAAAAGTACTTGAAGAAACAGGAATAAATTTAATAACTATATCGGGCGAAAAGGAAGCGGAGCTTGATTTTAAGGGAGTAATGTTCGGTATTTCTCAAATTGAAAATTGCCTTATAACGGATACAGGAGGAGGAAGCACCGAGTTAATTCTTGTTAAAGAACGAGAAATCGTTTCTAAAACAAGTATTCCCTTTGGGGCTGTTTCTTTAAGGGAAAAATATAAAAGTGTAGAGGATGCAAAAGATATAATTTTGAAAACTATATCTGAAAAAGCAGAGTTTATAAATGAGGCTAAAGAGATACCGGTGATAGGCATCGGAGGAAGCATTTCTGCCTTAGCTATTTTTGATTTAAATTATATGAAGAAAGAGGAAAAGATAAAAGAAATAAATGGATATTCTTTCGAGAAGAAGTATCTTGCGCAAGTCCTTTCTGTAATAGAGAAGATGACCAAAGAAGAATTGCTTGAGGCAGGGGTAGAAAAGGAAAGGTCAGAAACTTTTGCTTATGGCATTTTGCCAACCTGCATTTTGGTTGAATATTTAAATAGTCCTGAGTTATTTGTTTCTACATTTGGGTTGAGAGAGGGCATAATTTCTGTTATAGCAGACGAGTATGAGAGCTTCAATATGAAAAATATGGAACTTTTTTTAAAAGGATAGTGTCTAAAAAATAATAAAATATTTTTTGGAGGGAGTTAGTATGATTTGTAAAAAAAGTTTGTCATTGATGTTAGTGGTTATTATGGCATTATCTTTATTCTCTGTCGGCGCCTTTGCAAATGCTGATGATAATTTGGAAAAAGCTATAATATCAGCAAAAAGTCGATTGGAAATTCCTGACCGTTTCAGTAAGTTTGATAGTTCTGTTGAAAATATTGTTATAGCTACAATATATGATTTGAAGTGGCAGACAGAGAATGAGGAAGAAAAAATCTATGTAAATATTGATGATAGAGATTATATTACCTCTTATACATATGATTCGGGAAAGAATAATGCAGGAACAAATGTTCAGTTTGCCAAGTTAAGCGGAGAGGAAACAAAGACAATTGCGCAGAACTGGATATATAAGATAAATCCTCAATGGAAGGAGCAACTTCCCGAAGAAGGAATAAATTATGAAAAGGGAAGAAACATTAATTCAGACAGGGACTATGTTACATTTTACAGATATGTAAATGGTATCTCCTTTGGAGATAATCGAGTGATGATTGCTGTAAACAATCAGGATGGCTCTATTGAGCATATGTATTCTCAGTGGGATAATGTGGAGGAAATTCCGTCTTTAGAAACTGCTATAAAGGTAGAAGAGGCTGAAAAAATTTATCAGGAAAAAAATCCGATGGAGCTTTTTTATAGATCAGTTGACGAAAAAGAAGCTGTTTTGGTATATGAACCAAGAAAGAAGCTGTTTTCTATAGATGCCCAAACGGGAGAAGAGTTTACAATATTTTATAGATATGGCGAGGAAACCTCTGCGGATATGGTAGCAGGAAAAGGAGAGGGGGCTTTCTCAAACGCAGCTCTTTCTCCTGAAGAGAAAAAGAATATAGCAGAATATGGCAAATTGCTATCTGAGGAAGAGTTAAAAAATATTGTAGAAAATATTAAATACACCGATATTAAAGGCGGAAAAAACGAGTTTGTTGAGTATAGAAAAGGATATGCAGAGGAGGAGAATGAGTATATAGCAGAGTTGCGATACTCTAAAGAAGAGGGAGAAGAAACAACAAATTATTATATTACAACAGATGCAAAAAGTGGTGAATTACTTTCTTTCAATGCTTATAAAAATATAAGCCAAGAGCTAAAGAAAAAGGTGTCTGA
>JAZNCG010000171.1:0-3284 GCA_045587405.1 Ructibacterium sp.
TTTTAGACATAAAATCTCTCCTTTTTATATTAAACTAATTATTTAACTATAAAAATCTTATATGTATATAGTATATATTTTACCACAATATTTTTTTTGGTCAATATAAAATAATTGATTTTTTTTACTAAAATAACAACATTAATTTATATGTATAGTACAACATATTTTGCATCATTATTGCCCAAATTTTCCAGTATATAAACTTTATTTTTTTCTAACAATATAAGTGTACCAGAAAAAATTTAAATTATAACAAGGAGTGAATGTTATGTCTAATAATAACAGTAGTAATAATTATGTAGTACCACAGGCTAAAGCTGCTATGGAGCAGTTTAAGATGGAAGCTGCAAATGAGGTTGGTGTGACACTTAACAAGGGTTATAACGGTGACCTTACTTCAAGACAAGCAGGTTCTATTGGTGGACAGATGGTAAAGAAAATGATTGAAAAGTACGAGAAGGATTTACAGAATAACGCTCAGTAATCATTATTATCATTGAATAAATCACAAGAAAAAGGGTACTAAAAAGGCCCTATGAAAAAATGAAGGCTTTTAAACCTTCATTTTTTGTACCCCAAAATGCTCTATAATCAATATAAGGTAGAGCATTTTGGGAGAAAATCCGTCAAAATACTCTACGCTTATTTTACAGAAGAATTACTCTGATTGCAAATGGGTAATTTTTAAATAGAACTAAGCAAATGGCTTGTTGAGGTATAGAATTACATATTTTCCATTTCTAAAGCTTGTTCGAGCCAAAAAGCACCCAAATCTAACGCTTTATATAGTCCATCACGCTCTGCTTGACGAATAAGTTGCGACTTTTTCCCCTCATTCGTTTTAAGCTCAATGATTACATGTTTAGCAATTGTAAGGTCTTTTAAAACCTCTTGCTCTTCTATTCTAAAAATGACAATATATTTATCCTCAGGATTTCCGTAATATATTGTATTTTCGCATCTTACCAAAGGTTTATTGTTATATACAAAGAGATTATCTTTGCTATTTGTATTATTTTTTGCCATAACACATATTCCTTTCTCCTATAACACAAGTTAAGTATATATAGATATAAAGCATTAAATATATAATTTATCTATCAATATTCTGATCGCGTCCAGGACCAACCCCAATTGATTTTACAGGGCATTCACATAATTCTTCTACTCTTAATATATATTTTTGAGCAGCAATTGGTAGTTTTTCAAATTCTTTAATATCGCTTATATCTTCGCTCCAACCTTCCATCTCTTCATAAATTGGTTTACATTCTGCTAATTCTTCCAATGTAGGCGGAAAATCTGTTGTAATTTCACCATTTTTTTCATATGCAACACAAAGCTTAATTTTATCTAAACCACCAAGAGGGTCAATCTTGTTTAAAACGATTGATGTTAACGAACTGGTTCTGACTGCATATTTTGCAATAACCGCATCAAACCAACCTGTTCTTCTTGGACGCCCTGTTGTCGTTCCAAATTCATGACCTTTTTGACGAATTGTCTCGCCTATCTCATCGTTAAGTTCTGTAGGAAAAGGACCATTTCCCACGCGAGTTGTATATCCTTTCATAATACCGATACACTCATCAATCATTGTAGGACCGATTCCGCTACCTACACAAACACCACCGGAAATCGGATGAGAAGATGTAACATATGGATAGGTTCCTAAATCAATATCCAAAAGTATACCCTGGGCTCCCTCAAATAATACTTCTTTTCCGGATTTAATACTTTCGTACAAAACAGGTGTTGTATCCATAACATATGGAGCTAATCTTTTAGCATATTCAGAGTATTCAGCTATAATTTTCTCTGCATCGAGAGCTTTGCCACCATATACTAATGTGATAATTTTATTTTTAATCTCCATATTTTCGCGTACCCGCTGAGCAAACTTTTCAGGATTAATCAAATCACACATACGGATACCACTTCTCTCTGCTTTATCCATATAGCAAGGTCCAATACCTTTTTTAGTAGTTCCGATATCTCCTTTGCCACGAGCAGATTCCGACAAACCATCTATTTCTATATGATAAGGCATAATAACATGTGCACGAGCATCAATTTTAAGATTTTTTGTGCTGATTCCTTTTTCTTCCATCCCATCAATTTCTTGAAGAATAACTTTAGGGTCAACAACAACACCATTACCAATTATATTTAAAGTTGAGGGATTTAAAATACCTGACGGCATAACATGAAGTTTATATGTAACTCCATTAGTTTCTATTGTATGCCCTGCGTTATTTCCGCCTGATGTACGCACAACAACATCTGCTTTCCCTGCTAAAATATCAATAGTTTTTCCTTTACCTTCATCGCCCCATTGAGCACCTATTACAACCTTTGTTGGCATAATACATCTCCATTCTGTCGAAAAACGACTCAATTTTTATAAATTAACACTTTAAGTATTAAAAAACTAACATTAATATCAAACACATACTATATAATATCAAATAGTGATATGAAATGCAAGTTATTTTTTTATTATACTAAAATTTTTAACTAAATTCCAAATAATTTGTTAATTAATGTATGACCATTTGGGTTAAAAATATTAGTGCGTCTTGCATCATTTTCAGAATAAATTAAACCACTATTATCAATCTCGTTTTCACTGCGATAAATAATATACGGAACAGGGTCTGATGTATGAGTTTTAATAGCAAGTGGTGTTGGATGGTCGGGCATAATTAGTATGTGATAATCTTCTCCACTATTATTTAAATACTCAACAACAGGAGCTACAATTTTACTGTCAATTAATTCTATAGACTTAACCTTATTATCAACTTCGTGCCTATGTCCCGCCTCATCTGCACCTTCTAAATGAATATATATAAAATCATCACCATTTTTTAATGAATTAATTGCAGCTTCAGCCTTACCTTCAAAATTAGTATGTACTGTACCGGTTACATTCGGAACTTCTATGACATTTAACTGAGCGCATCCTCCAATTCCTTTTATAAGGTCTACGGCTGAAATAACAGAACCTTTTATCCCAAAACGAGATTCATAACTATCTAAATTGGGTTTAGTTCCATTTCCCCATATCCATAACGAGTTCGCAGGGTGAAGACCTCTTTTAATTCTTTCTATGTTAATAGGATGTTCTTTAAGTATCTCATAACTTTTTTTCATCAAACTCAATATAACATCATTTTGAGGTAAATACTCACCTACACATCTGTCAGAAATGTCATGGGGTGGTACGAGAGAAAATTTATTTTCTATATTGTGCCAAACCATTAGATTTCTATAACTTA
>JAZNCG010000172.1:0-17918 GCA_045587405.1 Ructibacterium sp.
ACAAAATGATAAATTATAAATAATATTAGCACTATAAGAAAATCTTCTCAATCTTACCTATTATTCAATAGTCTAAATATTCTTAAAACTCACGAATTAAGTGTTTTTACAATGATATGTATAGTAAAAGTTGCTTTTTAAAAGTGAGAATTTAAATTGTTTTGAAATAATGTATAAGTATATATTTATTTCAAAGAACAAAATGGAAGTTTGTTATGCACATATAACAAACTTCCATTTCTGATCTACTTAGATAGCATAGAAATATGTATAAATAAAGATAATAATATAAGACTTATTATTCCAACTATTACCTGATAATTAAAATTTCGTATCAATATATCGAAAATAATAAAAACCAACAAAAGTATACTTACAAACAATAGCGTTAATTTAATCCACCATAATTGATGTTTGTGCCTATGGATATAGGAGTCTATCCATTTTATACCACACAGATTAAATATAATAGAAACAGTTGGAACTGCTAAAATAAACATTGCTGTTAATGATGATGGAAGCCTCAATCTTGTTAACCAAATTAATTCATCAATATACATTGACCATGTTGGTGTTGTTATATACAATAAGAATGTTATAGCAATAAGTATATAATTAGCTTTATCATAAAGTTTTCCCTTTGACCGAGATGATTTTTCATTTGCAACATCATATGTTATCTCTTGTGTTTGTATATCGGCCATGGGACATTCAAAAATAAGTTTCTCTTTGGGACGGTCATTTAAGAAAAATCGTGCTTTGACTACTTGTTTAGGATTTATATGGTCAAGATGTAAAGCACAACAATTTGAACTCTCCATGTTCATCTTCCATAATTGCTCGTATCCTGACGGAATATCATCAAAATATCCAGGAATTATTATTAAATTCTCATTGCTTTTAATCTTTATTGGAGGACTAGTTACCGAACTATTTCCACTATTAACAATATCTATAGTTAATAAGCACGGGTTTTTTAGAGTTTCTTTTTTATACGTGATTTCTAAATCAGCTATATTCTGTTTGTTTGTTATTGAATTAGCTAATATAGGATATATGCTTACACTGTATGATAATTTTAATTGTTTAATAGTCTTCATAGTTTGTTTCCAAGTTATGAAACAAGTTAAAATCCCGACGATTAGAGTAACAATAATTCCTCCAATATCAATAATCTCATTAGAATTATTTGTATTTTGTTCAGCAACCACAGTACTTTCCGTAGTTTGTGTTTCCTTAGTCAGTTCATCTGCATATACAGTAAAAAGTATATTATCCATAACAAAATTCCCTTTCGAAATATAGTGAATTTTTTTGTATTTTATCATATTTTGAATTATTATTCAATGTTTTGGGAGAATTTTGTTAAAAATTTAAGAACTTTAGGTTTATAATGTATTTCATTAATTAAAAACTATCAAATGATACCTTTTATCAAAAGATATTATTACAACAATTTACTCAAACTCAACTCACATAATTATTCTAGAAATTATGAGACCTAAAATTTAATAAAACATAAATTGAATGTTAAATTATGTTTCTTAACTGCACAAAAGGTAATATTTATGTTTATGTAAAATATGGTGTACATCTTATCACAAGCGATATGTAAATGGCAAAGTAAAATAAATGGCACGGATATAAAAATTCGCGCCATAGCTTTTGGGTATATTAAAATATGATACGCCTTAAACAAAGAAAAGGTCGTGTGTTTTATTTGAAGTATAAGTAGCGGAATTTTTTGCGATTTAGGGCAAAAAATCAGGGTTAAAATCTTGTAAAGCCTTGCTACGACTGTGTTTGAGGCATGAAATGTGGCTAACATGTGGTCAAAATCGGTTTTTTTAGATTTTTTAGGCAAAACAAAAACCTCAGAAACCGCTTGGTTACTGAGGTTTAAGGTGGTGTGAGTGTTCATAACGTGTCAAAATAAAAACAACGAGAAAACGGCGTCAAATCGCATAATTCAGAGATTGAGAAAGATTCTGTAAAAAGAATTTTTCTCTTTTTTATTCCGTACATTCGTCAAATTACTCTCCTTTTGATAAAATGTAGACATCAAAACAAAGGAGGTATACACTATGAAAGAAAAAATTATTGAAAACGGAATTGAGTATATCAAAAGCGGTGATTACTACATTCCAAACTTAAAGGCTCCCGAAGGGACTTACAACATCGGTAGGTACGGGAAACTGCACTCGATATTTATTAAAGAAAATCGCCCTGCTTTTTACTCAATGAAAATGCTTAACGGAACTTGGCTTGCATATCTTGAAGAAATTGACACATCCGCAACGGAAATGGTTGATAGGCTCATAAAAGATATGGCAATCAAACAAGGTATTACCGAAGAACTCAAAGCAAAAGACCAAATGGCTTGGGTTGGTGCTATGAACAACATTCGTCATTCAGCAGAAGAAATATTATATAAAGACCTTCTTTTTCGCTGAAGTAAGTATTAGCAAGCACGGCATTTGTGCTCCCACAAAAGCCCTTGTTAGGACTTTTGTCCTAAAACCTGAATGATTGGAGGAAAAGTTATGAACTTTATAGAGGAACTATACTATGGAAATATCAATCCCAACGAAAAGCGATATAACAAAGACACCCATTATGCAAAAACAATGCGGAAGTTCTGTGATAGTGAAAATGAGTTAGGAAAGATGTTGAAAGGCAAACCCCTGCATCTTCTAAATGACCTTATCAATGCAAGCGATGAAATTGTTGCTATAACAAGCATTGAAAACTTCAAACTCGGATTCCGTCTTGGTGTGCAGATGATTTGCGATAGTCTTGTCTGCGATGATAGTATATTTAAGGATTTATAGGAGGTTACTATGAAAAAGATTATAATTTATTTAATAATTACCATGACAATTACATCCACAGCAAATGCAGCAGAGGTGCCGAGAGAGTCGGCACCCTGCAATGCTACAAGCGAAGCAATCGTTATTGTTGAAAGTTTTATAGGCGATATTTTAACCGAGGTGCAGAATGGCTTGGGATATGCCGATGCAAGAGCAAAATCGAATCGCATATTCTTTGATGCTTGGCTTAATGGTCAGACAAACGGTTATAGCTATGGCGAGCTTGTTGACATTGCTAATGATGCGATATGGCAATATAGGGATATGTACTTGCGGCCTGATTTTTACACAAACAATCTTGAAAAAGTCAGAGTTATTATTGCTCCCGTAATAGAAGATTATAAATCTGGCAAAATCACTTATGCAGAAGCGGAATTCAATGCACGAACAAAGCTTTATCAATCAGTAAATCCAAACTTCAACCCCAATGTTGAATACATGAAAGATCCTCTTTCGAGAGATATTCCATCGGTGGATAATAGCTTGTTCATACTTGCGAGAAAATTGATATTATCCGCCTAATTAATAACTCCCAGATAGGTTTAATATCTGGGAGTTATGTTTTGTCAATTGATATAGCTACGCTCAACCAACAATTATCAAGTCTTTCCGATTGAACATCTTGATTATTGAGACAGTTTTTAATGTCGCCACTGGCGATTCCTGTTCCATACATTTTCATAACAGCCTCTTTTTGTGTCCATAGTTTTGTGAATTCGGATGCTTTATCTGAACTGTTTTCAATTTGAACAAGTTCCTTTTCACTGCAAACTCTTTTTGCAACATCTGAATTGTATTCACCGATCTTTTGAATATCGATGCCTATGGGTTTATCAGATACAGCGCATGCAACATATTCTCCTGAGTGGCTGATGTTAAAATGAACATCGGAGAAATTAATTAGATATGGTTTGCCGTATTCTGAATAGGCAAATTCCTGCTTTGCAATATCAATGCCAAAAGTCTTTTTTACGGCTATTTTTGCAAGAATTTCGCCTATAAGCATATTGTCAGCATTTTGTTTTATCTTTTGCTTTAAAATGCGTTCTCGTTTCTCCGTATGAACAAATTTAAGCAAATACTGAAATGTATTTTCATCTATTGGGCTATTGACTTTTTCAAGATAAATTTCAGGTGTCATATCACACCTCCAAATACCCAATATTTCTGAAATACTCAATATATCTCTTTATATACTCAAAATCAATATCAGACCATTCAAAGCCAAGTTTTCTTAAATACTCAACCGTAAAATCATTTTCAATGCGAATGTTGCTATCATAGTTAAGTTTATCGTCTTCATCCATATCATTGATAAAGGTTTCAAAGATGTATTCAGTTCCACTTTGTTTTGCAGTATTTCTTAAAACCTCTGTAAATGTAGCGGCATCAACAACTTTCATATCAATTCCGCACTTTTTAAAGCATTCCAAAACCTTGTCCATATACATAACCTTGATACTGTTAATATGGAATACAGTTTGCTCTGTGCTAAAATGTCTCGTAATTGCCATAACCGCACTCGCAGCATCATCAATAGGTGTGAATTCTAAATACAAGTCCATAAGATATTCAGGGAATATTCCTAAATCTAAAATTGCTTTTAATCTGTTTAAAAACGCATTAGATTCGTGATTCTTTTGGAACTTTGCATCTTCAAATCTGTTGGTTAGATTCCCCATACGCATGATGTTTGCTTTAAGTCCGTTTGATATTTCTTCAAGAATCGTTTTCTCAGCCTCAAATTTACTTCTTGCATAAACATTTTCGAGAGGTTGTTTAATATATAAACTGCTCTCGTAAAAATGCTTTTCTGTATCGCTGATATATCCATCAAAAATATCTGCGAAGCTGTTGCCGGACACACTTAATGTTGATGTATGAATGAGTTTTGCATCTGCCTTTTTGCAAAAAGCAATCAAATTATTTACTGTTTCTACATTGGTTTCATAAAAATACTTGTACGAACCGTAATGTTTTACACTTGCAGCAGTGTTTATAACTGTTTTAACATTCTTAATCAAATCATTATACTCATCATCTGATAAGCCAAAGTTTTCTTTCTGTAAGTCAGAACATAGCACAACAACTCTTTGGGAATTAGCATACTTATCGCCGAAGTAAAATTCCAATAAGTTAGTCAGTCGTTCTTCTGCCGTCTGCTTGTCGGCACCACGCACAAGACAATATGCAATGCCTTCATCATTATCAAGAAAATCTGCTAAAATGTGCACACCTAAATATCCGGTTGCACCTGCAAACAACGTATTGCCAACCTCGCATTTTTCGGGCACAACCATATTATCTAATGTGTTCTTTTCAAGAACTTTATTAATTTGTGTAAAATCCATATCTTTAAAAGATATTTGCTCTTTATCTCCATTTTCTATGTACTCACAAAGGCTTTTTAACGTTGGGTTATCAAATACTGCCTGTAAGTTGAAATAAATCCCCTCGCTATGTGCTTTTGAAACAAATTCGATTGCCTTTAAAGAATCTCCACCTATATCAAAGAAATCATCATTTAACCCGATTGGTGAATAATTCAAAACTTTTTCCATAAGTTTTCCAAGTTCTTTTTGTAATTCTGTTTGAGGTTTTATATATTCAACATCGTTAGATATGTTTGTCAAATCAATGTCAGGCAATGCTTTTCTGTTAATCTTTCCGCTTGGAGTTAAAGGCATTTCAGAAAGAACAGTAAATATATGTGGCATCATATATTTAGGGAGCTTTGAAGATATTGCAGACTTGATGTTAGCAACGTCAACTGCATTGTGTTCTGTGTAAAAAGCGCAGATAAGCTGTCTTCCGTTTGTATCTTTACGAACTATAACAACTGCTTGTGAAACACCATCCACAGAAGCTATTGCACTTTCAATTTCACCAAGCTCTATTCTGAGACCTCTTATCTTAACCTGAAAATCATTTCTTCCTACATAAGCAATGTTTCCATCTTCACGCCAATAGGCAAGATCTCCTGTTTTATACAATTTACCTTCACCAAATGGGTTGTCTATAAACTTTTCTGCGGTCAATTCAGGTCTGTTTAAATAGCCTGCACCAACACCATCTCCGGCGATACAAAGTTCACCCGTAACACCTATTGGTACGAGGTTGTTGTACTTATCCACGATATAAATTTGTGTATTGGCAATTGGTTTGCCGATTGTTATATCATACATATTATTTCCCATTTTATGAATCCTCCTTCGTTTTAAGTTTTCTTGAAAAAAAGAACGGAATTATTATTAAAAGAAGTATCAACATAAACTCAATTACTATATGCCATTTGTTTATGTGACGAAAAGAAACTGATTGAGGCGTTGTGAAACTTTTTTTGAATTGATTTTCGGCGGCTCCACTCAATATGCATATATTTTTATATCCGCTCCATGCTTTAATATTTGTTAATCTAACAATATAATGTTGATCATCTTTATGTATAATTTTTTTGTTTGCTTCGAAATTATTTAATATTATATGTTGTTCACTGAATGTATTTCCTATGTTATAAGAAAAAACAATTTGGTACTCAATTGCGTCATTTACCCTTCGAGGAGTTGATACAGCAACGGAAGGACTTAGGTGTGTTTCCAATGATGGATATTGACTTTTTTCGATGTTTTGTTGAGCTGTATTTTTACTATCTAATGCTATCTTTAACATTGAGTCTGAATAATTGTTAACAAAATACTTATCGGATAACAAGCTGTTATATAAGTCTATGGCAGCAATATACTTTTCCTCATGCTTAAAGTCATTTGCGATTTCCAATTTCTCATTATACTTTTCAAAATTATTGCTGGGATGTGCTAGTATTATTAAAAGCACCATCATGCAAATCACAAGAGTAGTACCGATTACAGAAAAAACATATTTATTCACTATTAACATGATAATTGGCAAAATAATAATACTTCCCATTATAACGATACACCCATAGGTGGGATTATAGTGAAATCCACTTATACTCGTAAAAATAACACCTAGTGCACCAATTATGTAAGAAACGAAAAGTTTAATATTAAATTCCTTTATAGGAGACACCTCAGGTAACATGTTACAGAGAAATCTATAAAATGCCCAATCACATACCCAAACAGTAAGTACCCCAATAAGTAATATAAATATACCTTGATTTTCAAAAAACCAAGTTTTATTGTATATAGAAATAAAAGTACAAGATAATACTATAACTGGTAAAATATAAAATAAAGAAAATACATATTTTCTTATTCTTAACGCACTACTCATTTTTCTCATTTCCTTTTTATCTCACCAAAAGTTACGCCTATTGTTGTTTCAGTAGGACCATATCCGTTGAAAATTTTAGCATCTGTATATTGTTTTAATCTGTTGCATAATGGCTCATTAAAAATTTCTGCAGCAATCATCATTATGCGTATATTATTTAGGGATTTTGTGTATTTTTCCGATTCACAAAGCATACTCACAATGGTTGGCGTAGTATGTATAACATCAACATTATATCTATTTATTAAATCTGCAAGCAAATCTCCATTTGACATTTCAGCTTCACTTGCTAGTACAACAGTTTTTCCGTTTAGAACAAAGAACATCGAATCAACCCCAAAAGCATCAAAACAAGTTTTGAAAGTTGATATAATGCAACTACCATTTCGCATCATTTCTGCTTGATGATTTTTACTGTTGTTATCACAGAAATTAACAAGGTTTCTATGTCTGATAAGCGTTCCTTTGGGGTTGCCCGTTGTTCCTGAAGTATAAATGCAGTAGCAGTAGTTGTCCGATGTCATTTCAACATTCGGATTATCTTCGTTATCTGAAATGAATTCATTTAAATTATCTTCTGTGATAAAAAACTTTGCATTGCTGTCTTCAAACATATAATCTATTCTGTCTTGGGGGTAATCAGGGTCAATCGGCATATATGCGGCACCCGATTTGAGTATGCCAAACATAACTGCAATTAGAAAGCTCGTTCTTGGCAAAGCAAAGGCAACAATATCATTTGCCTTTACACCTTTTTCGATTAAGCTGTTTGCAATTCTGTTCGAAAGTTTGTTAAGTTCATCATATGTAAGTGTTTTATCACAAGCAATAACAGCTGCTTTTTCTGGCGTTTTTAAAACTTGCTCCTCAAACAACTGATGGACACACTTATCCCTTGGATAGTCTGCAAAAGTATTATTAAATTTTTCTTTTAACATGTATGCCTCTTTCGAGGAGAGCATGTTTAACTCACTTATTTTCTTTCGCATTGTGCTACCTCTTATGATTAATTAAACCAACTCATTGCATCAAGTAGTAAATTGAAGATATGATTATGCATTCTTTCAATTTCTTTTTCTGTGAATTTTTCGACCTGATAATCATAATGCATGTTTAAAACGCCTTCGTTATCTCTGTCGTCCACATGAATCTGCAGGCTTTCGGTTTGCATTCCGGGGCTGTACCAATCAGTTTCAAAAGACTCGCCCTCAATACTTGCATTTTGATAACTGAAAATTACATCATACAACTTTTCGGTAAAGCTGAATTCTTGCCTTAAATCTTTTAATATATCACCATAGTTGTATTTTTGATGGCGAAGTACTGCATAACCTTCATTGGAAATGTTCTCTAAATTTTCCTCGAAAGTTTTATCGTTATCAAGCTCAATTAGCATAGGAATGGTATTTATAAACATTCCCATTGTATTCTTTTCCTGAATATTGGAACGATTTAAAACAGCCGTACCGATATAAAACTTTTCCTTGTTCATTTTAACCCTGTTTATGTAGACTGCGAGGGCAGTCATAAGCACCATAAATACAGAGGTATTTTGGCTTTCGGCATATTTTAAAATTTTTGAGGTTGTATTTTTGTCTACAACAAATGTCTTTCTGTTTGTATTAGCAGATTTTGATTGCTTGTCCGACAAATATGTAACTTCATCACATTTTTTGAAATTGTCGATAAAATACACCTTATCTTTTTGATATCGTTTGCCTGCGATATATTCATTTTCGGATATAGCATAATCAAAGTATGAATATGTCTCTGGCTTTTCATCGTTTAACAAAGCATTAAATTGATTTCCGATTAAAGAAAGTGTCCAGGCATCGCTGATAATATGATGCAGCTTTACTAAAATTCCATAAAAATCCTTTGAAGTTATAATGTTAATGTTGCAAAGCGATCCATAGAAATCCATCGGCTCTTTTGCATATTTAGTTGCGTATTCCGTAAGTTCTTCTTTTGTTTCAAAGGTAAGAACAGGAAAGCTCTCGTATTTAAACTCGGTCTCGTATTGCTCTGTTCCAGTTTCGGTTTCGCTTATTCTGATTCGAAGAGCATCGTTTAGTTTGACTACGTCATTTGCGGCCTTTTGTAAGATTTCAACCTCTTTTTGACCATTATAAACAATGCTTCCACAGACGGTTGCAATGCTACCGCCCGAAAACTTTTCCATATCATATACTAATTTTTGCGGTTTTGTTAGTTTCATATCATATTACCTCGCTTTATCTTTCCGCCAACACACCACATTGAACATTCTGTTGGTCCGTACACATTAAATACTTGTGTTTTCTCAGAGAAAAATTCCAATATCTCTTCAGGGAAAACCTCACCACCGATACATATTTTGTTTATATCATTCAAAAATGATGTATCCTCACTGCTATCAATAAATTGTTTTAATTTTGCAGGCGTAATAAAGAAGTTACAATTAGGGTTGTTCTTAATTAGATTTTCAAAACCTTTTTGATGGAACTGTTCTTCCTCGGTTGCCATTACAGCAAGATTACCTCTAAGAATTGGTGAAATGATATCTAAGAAAAATGCATCAAAAGTATATGTTGCAAAGCCAATATTGCATTCTCCACCCTCATATAAAGCATCGTTAGCATAAGTGTAGTTAACAAGACCTTTGTGGTGCAGTAATGTGCCTTTAGGAGTTCCTGTAGAACCACTTGTATATATTACAGCACATAAATCATCAGATGAATTTATGCATTGTAAATTTTCTTTTGTAGAAGAAAGCTCTTTTTCTAGACACAATACATTTGGTCTTTTAATATCTGCATCAAATGTAATAATTGCCTTGCATTTTGCATCGTCAATAATGTAATCAATTCTATCTTTGGGATAATTATAATCTATAGGCAGATATGCTCCGCCAGCCTTTAAGATACCTAATATTGCAACTACTAAATGATAACTACGTTTTGAAACAAGTGCAACGATATCATTTTTACCAACACCCATTTTTCTGAGTTCGTTAGCAATGTTGTTTGCCATAGAGTTTAACGCTTGATATGTGAATTCTTTACCATCAAATTTTAAAGCAACCTTAGTAGGAAATTCCGATACTTTATCTTCAAACAACTGATGGACACACTTATCCCTTGGATAGTCTGCAAAAGTATTATTAAATTGTTTTTTTATTTGTTCTTGTTCTTCGCATGACAACATAGAAAGCTCTGAAATTTTCTTCCTTTTGCAAACATGCAAATCTTTAATCGATTTAGACATTCCAACAAACCCTTTGCTAAATTCTATCGTTTATATAGTTAATTGCATCCTCAACCTTTACCAATTTTCGAATGTCTCTATCCGGAATTTCGATATCAAATTCATCTTCAAATGCAGTAACGATTGACACTACATCAAAAGAGGAAAGTCCTAAATCTGATGTAAAAGATGATTTTTCCGTAATTTCTTCCTTGGTGAATTTTGATAATATTGATTTAATCTGTTCAAACATAATTGTTTTCTCCTATCGTTTAATTTTCTTTGTTGTAGTTTTAGGAAATTCTGTATTTCTGAATTTGACTTTTTGAATTTGCTTGTAATTTGGCAAGTCTTTATTAAGATCATCTATATTTTTCTGTATATCATCCGTATTTTCTGCATAGATTTCTGCGGTAATGGTGTCGTTTTCTGCATAAACCAAAACCTCGATAACATTTTCAATCAATTGTATCTTTTCTTCAAGTTCTTCGGGAGATACATTCTTACCATTTGAAAGTATGATAAGGTTCTTTTTTCTTCCGGTGATAAACAAATGATTATCTTTGATATAACCAAGGTCTCCGGTTTTAAACCATCCGTCATCGAAGGCATCTTTTGTTGCCTCAACATCTTCATAATAACCAAGCATAACATTATCGCCCTTAACTAAGATTTCTCCGTCTTTTTCTTTTGCTTGATTGCAGGAGAGAAGAAGACCGACGCTATCTTTTACAGGGTTTTCGTTTCTATTTACTGCCACAACGGGGGAGCATTCTGTTATGCCATAGCCATTAAGAACTTTAATTCCCAAATCATCAAAGCATTTTATGTACTTTTCATTTATCGGAGCACCGCCTGATACAATCAAATCAAGTTCTCCACCAAATGCATCAAGAACACTTTTAAAAACTTTTCTTCTGATGTCGATGCCAACCTTACGCAAAGTGTTGCTTATTTTAAGCATTGTTTTTAAAAGTTTTGTTTTACCTTGTTCATCAGCGGTAGTCCATATATTTTTATACATAGTTTCCACATACAACGGAACTAAGAACATATTTTGCGGTTTGAAATCTTTCAAGTCTTGCTTAAAGGTTCTCAAACTTGAATTTATTGGAATTGAGACACCTTTTAAAAGCATTGAAAGAACGCTTGTTGAAAATGCAAAGGTATGGTGCAAAGGAAGAGTAAGCATTGATGAACCTGCAATATATACATTTTCACACGAGCTTATAATATCCGTTGCAAAGTTTTTATGACAAAGCATTACACCTTTTGGTTTTCCGGTTGTTCCGGAGGTATATATGATAGAGCATAATTTATTGTTGTCAATTTCATAATCAACAAAGTCTTTATTTCCGTCATCAATAAGTTTTTTGCCCTCAGAAATGTATGTATCAAACTCTTTCATATTGAACAACTGTAAGTGCTTGTGTTCATCTGCAATGTCAGAATAAGTATCTGCATAAATAAGGGCAACCGCACTGCTTTGCTTAATTAAATCGGCGATGTCTTCATTTGAAAGTTCCTTGTCTATTGGTACAATAATATTTCCTCCATTTACAACAGAGAAATATGAAAGTATCCATTGATAACTGTTTTCGCCGATAAGAGCAACTTTACTGTCTTTAATACCGCAATTGTAAAGATATGTACCAAGACATTCGATCTCGTTTTTGAACTGCTTTGCAGTTATCTCAATGATTTCCTTTTTCTTTTTATATTTAAAAGCAATCTCATTAGGCATAGTAGCACGAAGATTGACAAGTTCTTTTAAATTTTCTATATAAGGTGTTTTATTCAATTCGTAGTTTTTCATATAATAAAAGCCCCCATAAAAAAGTGCATAACCCGTGTTTCAGAGCTATGCACCGAAAAACGCACTAACTCTGACATAAGGTTGCTATACACTTACATATCTTCACCACAAAGTTTAGATCGTCAGAGTGTACGCTTTTACCTATTTAGCGTACACCTTGTGGTGAACAAATATACTAACCCCATTTTAATGTAAGTATATAGCATAACAATTATAGCACAAAAAATTTTCTTTTTCAATGATTTTGTCAAAAAAGATGAAGAAATAGCGCAAAATTCACTCTGTGTTTCAAAAAAAGCTTGACAAATTTATGCTTTTCTGATATTATATATGTGTTTTAATTTCGTATTTGATGCGGACAAGCTTTCATCTATGGTTTTTCATTGCCTAACGATGATAGGTTTGAGTACCTTAGACAACAAGGATTTAATATCTTGTTTAGGGAAGTGTTTTTAAAAACATTTACGATAATCGAACGCAATGTAAGCATCTTTGTTTAACAAAGATGCTTTGATTATTTTTAAGAGAAATTGGACAAACTACACAACGAAAAACGTTATATTTTCAATCAACATTTCACGTCAGTTGGAATATAATGGTAAAACAAAGAGAGATTTTTAGAGGTGAAAAATATGTGCATGGCACGCGATGCAGCAGTATATGTATCTAACAGGATTCTGAAGCTAAATAAAGAGAAGAGTCCTGAATATACGAATGATTTTTTTAAGACACATAAGTTATTGTATTTTGCCCAGGGTATTATGCTGTCTGTATATAACAAAGATTTATTTGTAGAGGATATTCGTGCACATAATTGCGGACCTTATGTTGATGGATTAGATGGATTTTATGAAATTGTAGGGATACAGGAAATCGAGTGCAAATTACCGGTTGATTTAGGTACACAATTGACTGATGAAAGAAAGAAAGTCCTCAATTATGTTGCTTTTAAGTACGGTAATGTGCAAAGAGATGAGCTAATACAAATGACAAAAAAGGATGATATATATACGAATTTAGTATCTCAGATTGATGAATCGAAACCCGATAGACCTATTATGTCTAAAGATGATATAAAGGTTTTTTTTGGAAAATCACACTTTGATGATATCGAAAATTTTTTAAAGGAATACGATAATGCCGAAGAATAACAAAACCAAAATTGATAAACAAAATGAAATTAATAATCTTATCAAAAAAATACTTATAGAAAATCCTTTTAGCGACATTGAAATAATAAATTACAACAAAAAGGCTCAAGAGTATTGTGAAGCTCTTGATAAAATTTTTGTATTAGATGATAATGACACTTTCAGACCGCATTTTTTTGAAGTTACAAATTGGTTATCTAATGTTTTCCAACCGGAAAATTTTTTATATACTAGAACAAGCACATTAAGTTTATTTATCAACAACTTACGAAGTGCTACTGAAAAACTTTTAGATAATGCGAAAATTGAAAATATAAATAACGACAGCATAAAAAGGTATTGTGAAGATTTAGAATTTCGTTATAATGTTGATATGTTTTTTCTTGCTATTCTGCACGAGATTGTTATTTTTGAAGCAAAAATAGCAAATCAGAGAGCATCTAAAAAAATAGAAAGAATAGAGTCGCGATTTCAAGCTTCTTATGATTCGGTATTTGATTCACAAGAACAAATTGAAAAGATAAAGGAAGATGTATCTATAGCCCTAAATGATATTGAAAGCAGAAAAACAGATATAGAAAAATCTCTAGAGAATATTTCCTCAAGAATTGAACAGGCAGAGAAAGATATTTCGAACGCTATCGAAAAATCCAATTCTGCTGTAAGTGATGCGACAAAGGCATTTGAAAAATCTAGTTCTGTCGTAACGGATGTTACAAAAGCGGTCGAAGAATCTAAAGGAGTTTTGCCGAATCTCTTGACTATAATGGGAATTTTTGTAGCAATTATAATTGCAATTGTTGCTGTGTATTTATCACTTGTGTTGGATTCAGTATCTGTCAGTAGCATTATCTCGCTTGCGAACTCAATTCCAAAACGTATAATGTTAATTGTATTTTTATGTGCTTTTGTCTTTAATTTGTTATTCGCTTTTATATATTGGATTTCTAAATTGGCAAATAAGTCAATTGCTGCAACCTGTTCTGGATGCGATAATTCTATATGTCAAACAGGAAAGTGTAATTTTGTGGTAAGAACTTGGAAACGTTATTGGAACTTTTTCGTTATAAACATATTTTTTGTATTGATAATCGCTATCTGTTGTTTGCCTTGTTGGAGCAACAATTCAAATCAAACAGTTCCTAATGAAATGGGAGAATCTGCAACTGAATCTACATATACAGAAGATTATAGTGTTAATGGAACTATTACTATTCAGCAAGACAAAATCGAATGATTTTAGGACAACCTTTACATGAAGGTTGTCTTTTTTTGTTGCTGAATATATAGTAAATTTGTGCTCTAACAACATTTACTATGTAATCATCACAAGGTTCGATGCCTCTGTGATGATTAGAAAAAGAGTATATAACTGCGCCGTAATTGCAGATATATACTCTTTTTAGGGAATCCAAAGGGAACGTTTGGCACACTTCTTTGCTCTGCAAAGTGTAGTGTGTTACACCTTTGCCGACGGGGCGGGTGTGAAAATATGTTGCTCGTCGTTTTTGAGCAATATATTTTCGCAGGCGGCAAAATTACAAAGGGATGGTCGTCTGCCGTGAGGTTGGCAGACGGTCAGACCTGCAGTAATTTGTGGAGTCGGTAAACGGTGTATACGACTGCGTAGGCTATCCTCTATCGAACAGATTATGATTCATCATTATTTGGTCAATGATATTACGTTGCTCAATACACCACTCATAATAGCCGTTATGAGAAAGCAAGCCATCGTTAACTTGCTTTTTCTTGATGTTTGAAATCTCTTTGAATTTGGTGAAAGCTTTTTCTATATCAGCAATAGCTTCTTTATGATTTTTCCGCTTTGCTTTCGCAAGACGGTTGAACCAATACTGATATTCTGCTTTATGGAGCTTTTCTGTATAATCCCCTTTGTGTGCATCATCGTATTTCTTCTTATTCATCTTCTGCTGCTTTGCCTTACACTTATCCGAGCAGATAAATGTCTTGTTATTATCCGGGGCAAGAAACAGTTTGCCGCATACCTTACAATAGCTGAAGTACTTCTTATGCCCATATATAGTTCTCAGGTAATAGATGATAAGCGGAAACAATGAGAAATCAGAAGCTATATATTCTGTAGTCTCTTTTGCCTGCGGAATAATCAAAGTCAATGCAGGGTATCTGTAATATTCTAAAGGCATATCCATAAGAGGATTAAACGGCTTATGCTTCTGCCAAAACAATATATTTTCTATTAAGCTATATCTAAAAGGAAGTGTCAAATCTTCCATTCTTTCTAAGACGGGGTATTCCTCGTCTTTTTCTTTGTCTGCTTTTAAAATTCTGCAGTATTCCTCCCATAATGACAAAGCAATAAATTTCAAAATAGGATTTTCGGCTTCATATAAACCTTCGACCACACGCAGATTTTCTGCATATTTCTCCTTGGAAGATTCGCAAAAATTAGCTTTTACATCAGCAAAATAGTCAGGTTCGGTAATAATGTCAAGCAAAAATGAGCCGAGTGGGCGAATTTTCTCAAAAATTATTTCAATATTTTTTTGACCTCTTAAAAACCTATTTACATTATCAAAATCTCCGATTACAAGATGCTCTTTTTTCTTCTTGAAGTCGATGTTTATAGCTATTACGGGCTTTTTGAGCATTGGTATGTTCGGTTGCTCCATTTTCTTTTTCAAGTGTAACACCTTCTTTTTATGGGAATTATGTTTTTGTGTTTTTGCCATTACCTAAAGTATACACCAAACCTATTTACAAGTCAAGTTCTTTGTGATTTAATCGAATTGTAAACCTGCAGATTTACAAAACAAAAATCACGTCACAAGGAGGTTAAAATGCGATGTCAAACAACAAAAAATATTACTATCTCAAGCTGAAGGAAACTTTTTTTAACAGCGATGAGATAATTCTGATTGAAAGTATGCAAGACGGTATGCTTTTCTCAAACATCCTATTGAAGCTTTATCTTCTATCTCTCAAATTTAATGGTTATCTTCGCCTTAACGAAAATATGAATTACACGGCACAGATGATAGCTACATTAACAAGACATGAGATTGGAACAGTTGAAAGAGCTTTACGGGTATTCTATGAGTTTGGATTGATAGTATCCACCGCCGACGGTTCTATTTATATGGCAGATATAGAAGGTATGGTTGGTGAATCTTCAACTGAAGCAGACCGCAAGCGACTTTCAAGAGCAAATGCCAACAAAGGACAACCGGCGGACATTTGTCCGCAAAATGTCCAAGCTTTGTCCGAAAATCGTCCACCAGAGATAGAGATAGAAAAAGAGACAGATATAAAGACAGAGATAGATTTAGATAGAGAGATATACGGGCGATACAAAAACGTATCGCTCACTCCCTCAGAATATGAATCTCTAAAAAATGAATATCCGGCATATGCAGATAAGTACATTGAAAAATTGTCCGAATATATGGAAACCAAGGGCAAATCCTACAGCAACCACTATGCCACAATCCTTAGTTGGTTAAAGAAGGATATTAAACCCACAAACTATTCTTGTAAGGAGGGCGAAAGCTTATGACACCAAAAGAATTTGAACGTATACAACGGCTTAATATGCTGAAATCTCTTTGCTTTGAGGATCACGCCTTATACAGTTGGACTTTCGAAAAGGACAATGGCAAAAATCCTATTATGTGGGTGGCAAAAGATTATGTTGATAAGTGGTCCGATGCTTTGTCGGATAATATGGGTTTAGTCCTTTGGGGTGATGTTGGAACGGGTAAAACTTTCTTTGCTGCTTGCATTGCCAATGCGTTGGTAAAACAACACATATCTATCAAGATGACAAACTTCTCGACTATTCTCAACGATTTATTCGCAGAGAGTGATAAGAACAAATATCTTGACCGGCTCAATGACCATAGTCTTCTCATTATAGACGATTTAGGAATTGAAAGAGGCACGGAATATGCCTTAGAGCAGGTATATAACGTCATAGATACCCGTTACAAAAGCGGCAAACCGCTTATTATTACAACCAACTTAACATTAGATGAACTCAAAGCTCCTGCTGATATTCCTCACAAGAGAATTTACGACAGAGTTTTGGGCATGTGTGTTCCGGTTATGTTTAACGGAGTTAATTTCAGAAAAGAAGAAGCCACAGCCAAAATGGAAGCGGCAAAGAAACTATTTGGAATGGAGGATAAAAAATAATGGCATCTGTAATATTAAGATTTTCAAAACAAAAAGGTAACCCGGCGACACAGATAGAAGCGCATCACGAGCGTACCAAAGATGAATACAAGAGCAATCCCGATATTGATACTTCAAAGAGTAAGAACAATATCCACCTTATCGCACCGCAAATGAGATATAAAGCGGAGGGTGACAAGAGGATTAAGGAATCAGGCTGCCGTGTTCGTAAGGATAGCACAAGGTTCGTAGACACTTTAATCACCGCAAGTCCTGAATTCTTTTGGGATATGACACATGAGAAAATGGTTGAATATTTCCAGCGAGCAGTAGATTTTAACAAAAGCAAAATCAGACCGGATATGATTTTCTCAGCAGTAATTCATCTTGATGAAAAGACACCTCATCTGCATCTGTGCTTTGTTCCATTAACAGAGGATAACAGAC
>JAZNCG010000173.1:0-4242 GCA_045587405.1 Ructibacterium sp.
CTACAGCATCTGTTTCTCCATCACAATTTGAGGATGAAGAAAGCCTTTTTGATGAAGATGAAGAAGAAACAGTTAATGAAATAGAACTGGCGTTTCCGTGGATAAAAGTTCCCAAGGGATGCAAATTGGCTACGGTTAAATATGGTATAGCAGACGGAACTAATGTTGAAATTATTTCAGGGTTGGAATTAGGTGAAGTTGTTGTTTTTGACCCGGACAGGGAACACAAGGAATTAGTTTCATCTACAGCATCTGTTTCTCCATCACAATTTGAGGATGAAGAAAGCCTTTTTGATGAAGATGAAGAAGAAAAAAATTCAGACAGTGATTTTAGTGAAGATTCTATAAAGACTAATGGAAATGAAAAATCAAGTAGTAATAAATCATCTTCGAACTCAGAAAGCAATAGCGAAAATAATGGTAAACAAAACATAGACGAAGAAATTCCTAAGGAAATTTTGGATATTTTAGAGGACCAGGCGAAAAAGCAAGGGTTTGAATTGTAAAGTTAAAGAGCAGTCAGTTGCCAATATGGTTTATGACGGCTCTTTTTATTGTAGCGGATAGAGTTTCATTTGATAGTGTGGCTGAGGTTACAAAATATGGAGCTATTTAGGGTAGAAAATTGTTTTAACTTTTAGAAAAATTGGAAAGCAAAGAAGATTTATTTGCAAAAATAGAAGAAATAGTATATACTTGTTGTAACAGCAAACGCATAATTGTTGAGGAAGATGAGTTTGATACAGGGAGAAGAATGGTTCTTAAACGGATATAGATGACGAATCTATGGAGAATGCTATGGCGTTAGATTAAAAAGGCGAGGGCGAGAACATTAATGTTATTTTTTTAGAGGATATAGGGAAAGTTTTAATTAAAAAGATAAAGAAAGAGGAGCTTAATTTGTAAAAGTTTTAGGAAGGGAAGGCAATATGGATATAGTAACAATTGAACCTAAAATGTTAAAGGGAACAGTATGTATTCCACCTTCAAAAAGTGTTGCTCATAGGGCTATTATTGCAGCTGCTTTGTCGGGAGAGCCTTGTGTTTTAAGTAATGTTACCATTTCTGAGGATATAGAGGCAACCCTAAATTGTGTGAGAATTTTGGGAGTGGCTTTTAGAAAAAATACAACCAAAAAAGAAATAAAGTTTTGCAAAAGAAGAAAAAAGAAATTGGACGATGAGATTGTTTTAGATTGTAACGAAAGCGGTTCAACCTTAAGATTTATTATGCCTGTTGCATTGTTGAGCGGGAAAACTATTAGATTAAAAGGGCGAGGAAGATTAATGGAAAGACTGCAAGAGCCTTATTTTGACATATTCGAAAAAAAGGGAATTGAGTGGAGCCTAAATAAAGATGAGATTGTTTTGAAGGGCAGTTTGAAAAATGGAGAATTTAAGCTTGCGGGAGATGTCAGTTCGCAATTTATAACAGGTTTATTGTTTGCCCTTCCTTTGCTTGATGGTGATAGCACGATAAAATTGACAACCCCTTTGGAATCAAAGGGTTATATTGATTTAACCCTTGAAGTTTTAAAGAAATTTGGTATAGAAATAAAAAATAATGACTATAAAATCTTTAAGGTTAAGGGCGGGCAAAAGTATAAAGAAACGGATTATATTGTTGAGGGGGATTATTCTCAGGCGGCTTTTTTCTTGGTGGCAGGAGCTTTAGGCTGCGATATAAGGTGTGTAGGATTAAATCCTGAAAGTATGCAAGGGGACAAAGAAATAATAGAGATTTTAAAAGAAGTCGGTGCAAAAATAGTTGTAGACGAAGAGGGAGGTATATCCGCTCGTCAAACAGCCTCTATGAGAGGAATTACTATTGATGCAAAGAATATACCTGATTTAGTTCCCATACTGGCAGTATTGTGTGGTTTTTGTAAAGGAGAGAGCAGAATAATAAGCGCAGGGAGATTGAGGTTGAAGGAAAGTGATAGATTATCGGCTATCAGAAATGAGCTTTCGTATATGGGTCTTGATATAAAAGAGGGCGCAGATTTTTTGCACATAAATGGCACGAATGCGTTAGTGGGTAGGACAGTATCTTCGTGGAATGACCATAGAATTGCAATGTCTTTGGCGATTGCATCATGTAGATGCGAGGGGAGAGTTGCGATAACCGACGCAAAGAAAGCGGTGTGTAAATCATATCCTGATTTTTTTGATATATATAAAAGACTTCAGATGGGACCGAGTGTTTTAGGCAAATAGAGGGTTTATCGGGGCGAGCTTCGGGAAGAGATAATCTTTCCACTCCGAGAAAAGAAGCGACAAGGTAAAAATAGTATATGATTTATACAAAGAATGGGCAGATATAGAAGTTAAAAATGATAAAAAAGTTGATATGGTTGTTGAGGAAATTACATTAAAGATTAAGGAGATAGAAAGATGAAAATAATGGTTATAAATGGACCTAATTTGAACATGCTGGGAGTTCGTGAGCCGCAGATTTACGGAGAAAAACAGTATTCAGATTTGGAAACATATATAGAGGAGTATGCAGAAAAAATGGGACATGAGGCGGTTGTGGTCCAAAGTAATACTGAGGGTGAGATTATAGATTTTATTCATCATGCCTTGGGAAGCTGTGATAGCATTATAATAAACCCGGGCGCTTATGCACATTATAGTTATGCAATTTATGATGCCTTGCAAGCTGTGAATTTACCATCGGTTGAGGTTCATTTAAGTAATATTTATAAAAGAGATGAATTCAGGCATAAATCTGTTATAGCGGCGGCTTGCATAGGACAGATAAGTGGCTTGGGATTTAAAGGATATGTTCTTGCTATTGACTATTTATCTCAAGAGGTAAAGACAGATGATTAAGCTTGCGGTTATAGGAGATACTATTGTCCATAGCTTCTCGCCTATGGTCCATGTCTTTGCGTTGGGATTTTTAAGCCGTGATTTTGATATAGAAAAAGTATATCCTGTGATTGAAAAAAAGCTTATAGAAAAATTGATATAGGAATAGGTGTAAAAAATGGATAATAGCGTATGTAAATTTATTCCTGCCAAGAGGATAGCAGATGTTATTAATACGATTAATTTTGTGCTTGAAAAAAATGCTCAAAGTTTGAAAAAAACAGATATTCGACGGTATATTCTGTGAATTTGGTTACAAAAGGAACAGGAACTTTTGTATTGCAAGGAAAGAAGTATAATATGAAAAAAGGAGACATATTTTTTGTTTTTCCTGCTGTTTCTTATGAGATTATTTCGATTGATAATTTAGAGTATATGTATGTTAGCTTTATCGGACTCGGAGCGGTTGAAATACTGGATAGGTTTAAGATAAGCAAGCAGATGCCGTATTATGAGGGCTTTGAAGATGTTTTGGGTTTTTGGGAAGAAGCATTGGATTTGACTGTATCTGTTAATAGTGATATTATAAGTGAAAGCGTTGTGTTGTATACCATATCCAAAATGGGAAAAGCGATGCAGATAGATGCTAAAAAATATGAAAAGGATAATATAGTTTTAAAAGTAAAAAAATATGTAGATGATAATTTTTATGATTCTGCCCTGTCGTTAGACGAGATAAGTCGGAAGTATTCATATAATAAAAAATATATAGGTAATGCTTTTAAAAAGTATGTTAAAGTAGGATTTAAGCAGTATTTAAACACTATAAGAATACAACAGGCTTGCACCCTGATTGATGAGGGAATGACTTCTGTTAAAGATATATCGAATATGTGTGGATTTTCGGACCAAATGTATTTTTCTAAGGTTTTTAAAAATATTGCGGAGAAACTCCAAGCGAAAGGATAAAGATGATAAATTCCGAAAAGGTGAAATAAATCTTGTAGGCAGATGAATTTTACATTGATTTTATATTTAATATATTTACGATATAAAATCGGATAGAGGTGTTTATGAAAGAATTATTTAATTTGTTTTGGATTTTTTTTAAGATAGGGGCGTGTACATTTGGCGGTGGCTATGCAATGCTTCCTATAATTCAGCGAGAGCTTGCTGATAAAAGAAAATGGCTTACAAACGAAGAGATAGTTGATTATTATGCGATAGGTCAGCTTACCCCTGGTGTTATTGCAGTAAATGTTTCAACATTTGTTGGCATTAAAAAAAGAGGAATAATCGGTGCTGTTTTTTCAACTTTAGGAATGATAACACCATCTGTTATAATTATTCTTATAATTGCATCCATGCTATCAAATTTTGCTGATATACCTGCGGTCACCCATGCTTTTGCAGGTATAAGAGTGGCTGT
>JAZNCG010000174.1:0-13526 GCA_045587405.1 Ructibacterium sp.
GTGTAATAAAGTTGGATATAGAAAAAATTCCCTTTCGTGCATAAATCAAAATAAGTATATCATAACAAGGTTTTAAAAGCAATAGTTTTTACCGCAGATTTTGTAAATTTAACTGGTGGGTAAATTAATTCTAAACAAAAATGGGGAAAAATTAAAAATTATATTTCAAAATAAAAAAATTATGTTATAATAGATATAAATATTGATAAAATAACTTTTTGGCCAGGAGGAATTGTAATGAAAATAACATTTATAGGTGCTGTTCATGAGGTTACGGGGTCTTGCACATTATTGGAAGCTTGCGGAAAGAAAATATTGATAGATTGCGGAATGGAACAAGGAGAGGATTCTTATGAGAATTGTGAAATTCCTATTCTTCCGTCGCAGATAGATGGGATTTGTTTAACTCATGCACATATAGACCATTCGGGTTTGATTCCTGTTATGGTAGCTGACGGATATTCAGGTCCGATATATGCAACAGAGGCAACTCAAAGGCTGTGTAATATTATGCTTCAGGATTCTGCCCATATTCAGGAACAAGAGGCGGAGTGGCAGAATCGAAAGGCAGATAGGTCAGGATTTAAACATTATGAGCCTATGTATACAGTAGCAGATGCTTTAAAGGCATTGGAGCAATTTGTTGGATATACATATAACACGCCTATAGAAATATTTGAGGGTATAACAATAAGGTTTATTGATGCAGGACATCTTTTAGGGTCTGCAAGTATTCATATTACAATAAAAGAGGACGGAGAAATAAAAACAATATTGTTTTCGGGCGATTTAGGAAATGTAGACAGACCCCTTATAAGAAATCCACAAAAACCTATTGCATCGGATTATGTTATTTTGGAATCAACATATGGAGATAGAATTCATGGGGAACGCCCTGACTATATAGGTCAGCTTACAAAGATTATGCAAGAAACATTTTCAAAGGGAGGAAATCTCGTAATTCCGTCATTCGCCATAGGAAGGACTCAGGAACTGTTGTATCTGTTCAGGAAAATCAAGGAGGAAAAACTAATAAAAGGATATGAAAATTTTCTTGTTTATGTAGATTCACCTTTGGCAGTTGAAGCCACAAAGATTTATCAGGATAAGCTTATAGATTATTATGACGAAGAGGCATTGGAATTGATTAACAGAGGAATTAATCCCATTGATTTTGCGGGATTGCGTTTAAGTGTGACCAAGGAAGATTCCATGGCGATTAATTTTGATTTAATACCCAAAGTTATTATTTCCGCATCGGGAATGTGTGAAGCAGGAAGAATAAGGCATCATTTAAAGCACAATTTATGGAAAGAGGCTAATACAATTTTGTTTGTTGGATATCAGGCAGAAGGAACTTTGGGAAGAAAGATTATAAACGGAGCTAAATCGGTTAATCTGTTTGGAGAGGAAATACAGGTTAAAGCAAGAATAGAATCCATTGTTGGAATAAGCGGACATGCCGACAGGGATATGCTCCTTGAATGGGTAGGTTCATTTGCCGAACCACCTGAGAAGGTGTTTGTAAATCATGGAGAAGATGTTGTGTGTGATGGTTTTACGCAGACCATCAGAAATAAGTTAAACTATGATGTTACGGCTCCGTATAGCGGAGATGTTTATGACCTTGCAACAGGTGAATGTATTCAAAGAGGAAAAATTGTAAAACTTACTAAAATATCCGAGGGTAGAAAACGGGCGAATATTGCCTTTGAAAAGTTGCTTTCGGCATGCGCAAGGCTTAAAACGGTTGCTGAATTGAGCCGAGGATTGACTAATAGAGAGATTGCGAAGTTTACGGACCAAATAAACGACCTTTGCGATAAATACGCAAGAAAATCCAGAGAGAAATAAGATTGAAAATAGGTATAAAAATAACGCGGTGCGATGTGCTCCGCGTTATTTTTTTAAGTTAGATTAATCTCCTTCGTTTAGATATTGGTAAACATTCCATATAACCTTAGCTGCCTCTGCACGAGTGGCAGTTCCGCGAGGTTTGAAGGTGTTATCTTCGTAGCCTGAAATTATTTCTAAGCCAACCAATTCTGCGATTGCGTCGGTTGCATATGGAGCGATAGCATCTTTGTCTACAAAATCAAGGGCTGCAGCGTGGTTTTTAGTTCCCAGTCCACGATAAAGAATAACCGCCATATCTTGTCGCATAATTGACTCTCCTATTCCGAAGTATTCATCGGATTGACCTTGTATATATCCTGCCTCGGTTGCGGAGGTAATGTATTTTGCATACCATGCATCAGGCTTAACATCAACAAAATTTGTTTTTGTTCCGCCTAAAGATAATTCGAAAAGCTCGACAATCATCTTTGTGAATTGTTCTCTGGTAACATTTCCTGTAGGATTAAATACGCCCTCTTCCATACCATCAATAATTCCGACTTCATAAAGTCCTTCAATTGCCTCGACTGCCCATTTGTGTCCTGAGATGTCGTTGAATATAGGCTCTTCTTTGTCCTGCGCTTCGTTTGGAGTTTCATCTTTGTCGGTTTTATCATCTAATGTCGGGAAAACAGTTCCGCCTAAAGAAGGTGATTCTGACGAAGAAGAGGAGTTGTCTTTATTTCCGAGATTTGAAGAAATACCTATATTTCCTCCTGCAGAAACATTAGAAACAACGGAACAGCTTTTTTCAACAGGGTCAAGTTTATATTCTGCGCCGTTTAATTCATAGGTTGCATAGACTGTAACATTACCATCTTGAGGATATGTTCTGTCTGCAGAAAGTCTTATCGAGAGAGCTGTATCAGTGTTTTTAAATGTCTGCGTTGTTTCGGTCAAAACTGTTCCCTTTTTGTTTTTTACAATAATATTAACAGAGGCTTCCTGAGAGTTGGATAAGGTTTTTTTTCTTTCAAAATTAACAGAGAATGACCTATTATAATAAATTTCAGAAACCGTCATGATTGGGATATCATCAACCCCTGATTCAATGTTTGTGATTTCATCTTTTGCGTCGTCTAATATAGAGAGGGAATAGTCCCTATCGTCCTCGTCTTCGCAATTCTTTTCAATGTCATCAATAAGCTCTTCGATGTGGTTTTTAAGAGTCGATAAATAATCGTTGTAGTATTTATGTAAACTTAAATCTTGAATAACAGCAATTTGCTTTTTTGTTGCTTTTGCTAAGGCAATATAGTCGGCATCTTTAACAGCTGCTTCAACTATGCTCTTTGCTTCGTCGAGAACGCTGATTGTATCGGTACATTCTTTAACTAAAGAATCGGTTAAATTAGAAGTTGAAACATATGCTTTTTTATCTTCATAAACTGTAATTAAAAACTGATATTCCAATGCGTTACTTTCTGTTAGTTTCTTTGTGACATCTGCAATTTCTATAATGCCCTTTGCGTTATTCATAGCCGATAATGTTGATTTAAGATTTTTTAAGGTAATGATTGAATATCCGTTAAAAGTTAAAACCTCATTTAAGTCTTCTTGGATTTTTTCGTCCAAGTCGTTATAGGCATCCTGAACAGAATTAAGTTCTCTTAATATAGTATCAATGTCAGTTATAGCCCCATCTTTGTCATAAAAAGAAAGGGTGTCCATATTAGGCAGAGCGATTATTTCATCATATACTGCCTGAGCGTCAGCGTCAAGGGCTGGCACAATGTCACCTTTTTCGAAATTAATGTCTATATTGTCGGCAGTAATTGTTATTATATTATCGTCTTTATCGGTATATGTAAAGTCAGAAATTTTAAGATTTGTATTTGAAGGTTCTGCTGTTGCACCTTCGACGGTTAAAGTACAGAGGGTGGATTTTGCAGAAAGAGTAGTCGCGGTTTCCCTTGTAAGAGAGAAGGTAGCATGGTCATCCTCTTTTGGAACGCTTTTTACTGCATCAATTAGCAGAGCAGAATCAAAAGCTGCTTCATCAACTGTTGAATTATGGTAGGTGATTTTAAAATTCAGTGCCTTATAATCCTTGATTTCATCCATAGCGGTAAAAATAATGGTATATTCGCCATCTGCTTCACCTTCGTAGTAGTTTGCGTTTAAATTAAGGGTTAAAGCCTCGTTTTCGGAATTGCCAACATCGGTTTCGGCAGCTGGGACAACTTCTGTCCCAAAAACCGATACAGCCGTGCAACTGAGCATTGTAGCGGCAAGAAAACCGCTTAATATTTTATTGTATTTCTTAAAATTCATTGTAAATCCTCCTAAGTTAATCTATCTTTATACATAAATTATATCATTAGAAGAAAGAATTTCTATGAAAATAGTATAACAATTATATTACAAGAATGTTTCTTTGAAAATTTACTTGTAATATTTTCAAGGATATGCTATTATATAGAAAATAAGAAAAATACTGCCACCGGGTAGTTGAATGTTTGTGCATTCTTGTTACGGCGTTAGGTCTTTGAAGTCGTATACGAGAATGTTATTTTTATGAGTAGGTGAATTTATGATTGAGAAAAAATTAAGAAAGTACATTTTACCTAATGTTTTGGCTATGGTTGGAATGTCTTGGTATATTTTAGCAGATACATTTTTTATATCCGTTGCAGCAGGAGCAGATGGAATAACGGCATTAAATCTTGTTTTGCCTATATTTGGATTAATCTTTGCAATAGGTGCCATGATAGGAATAGGCTCTGCAACAAAGTATTCATTGGTTAAAGATTTTGACAAGAAAAGAGCAGATGAATATTTTTCCAATGGAATTATAAGCACGATTATAATAGGATTAATATTCGTTGTGCTTGGAATTTTAGCCTCTCATAAGATTTTGCAATTTATGGGTGCTGACAGCGATATAATGAGTGTAGGACTCCCTTATTTAAAGATTATTCTTGGCTTTACTCCGTTTTTTATGACAAACTATGTTTTAACAGCTTTTGTTAGAAATGATGGTGCGCCCAATATTGCGATGGCGGCAACACTGATAAGTGGAATATCTAATATTATTTTTGATTATATTTTTATGTTTCCTATGAAGATGGGAATGGTTGGAGCAGCACTTGCAACGGGCGTATCGCCGATTGTGAGCATGGCAATTTGTATGTTGCATTATCTTTCTGAAAAGAATACGATTAAATTTATCAAAAAGTTACCATCATTAAAAATGTTGATAGACTCCTGTAAATTAGGAATTGTTGCTTTTGTGGGGGAAATATCAAGCGGAATAACAACAATGATTTTTAATTTTTTATTATTGGATATTGGTGGTAATATTGCTGTTGCTGCCTATGGAATTATTGCAAATATTGCGATAGTGGGAACATCATTGTTTAACGGAGTATCTCAAGGACTTCAGCCTCTTGCAAGCCAGATGCACGGGCGCCAGGAAAGAGAGGCGGAACTGCGTATTTATAAACATTCTATTAAAATTGTATTGATAATTGCAGCTTTGCTTGTTGGTTATATTTTGATTTTTGCTGAAAATGTTGTAGCAATATTTAATAGCGAAAATTCAGCAGAGTTGGCAAAATATGCAGAAAGAGGTATAAGATTGTATTTTATGGGATTTTTGTTTGCATCGGTAAATATTATTAAGTCAGGCTTTTACAGTGCAACAGATATGGCTAAGGAATCGTCTTTTATTGCTATATCAAGGGGTGTTGTTGCAATTGTGGTGTTTGCCTTTGTGCTTTCAAAGTTCTTTGGGATTTTTGGTGTGTGGCTGGCGTTTCCTGTGTCAGAAATATTTACTCTTTTATTGGCAAAAGTGATTATAAGTGGGGGTTTGAAAGGCTGATAATAAACTGTGTAAATGATATAATCAAATAATTGCAGAAAACTCATATTACATACGAAAGAAGGTCAGATAAAATGACTGAACAGGTCCTTTTTTACCGGACCTGTTCAAACGATTAACCTTTTCTTTTTTCATTTAAAAACATATATGTAAACCGAGGCACATCAAACATATGACAAAATTTATCGCATTTGCATAAAAACATATAGTAAATATTTAATCCTGACCCCTTTAATGTTTCAAAATTTCCCATACCCTTTGAGATTATTATATATGCATTGTTTATCAAAGCAAGACTTTCATTGTTGATTTTATTTAAGGCTGTTCCTGCTATACCTGTGCCGTTTTGCGTCACAGAGGCGATGTTGTCTAATCCTACCTGTTTTGCATCATCTGTTGTGGCATCGTTTAATACATCGCGTCCTCTTACAATAACATCAATTTTAATATCGGGATACATTTTTTGCAAAAGGGATATAAGAAGCTTGTCAAATACAATTTTTCCGCAATTATCTGTTAAATAAACAAGATTTTTGCATTTTTTTCAAGTAAATTGGGCATAAAGTTAGTATCAAGGTCTTGAAAAAGTCATAAAGCTATGATACAATGCAAATGTCTATATATACGAGGAGGTATATACGAGACGGTGTGCGTGTGAGATGTAAATTTGTGCATAAAAAAATAGGTGCTACATAACTTGAACTTGATGAGATTACAGGCATTACAAAAATATATGATATTATAAATTCTTTGTATTAGTTAATAGGGAGCGACCCTTAAATGATTTTGAGTTGATAAGAAACGCTGAAACACTTGAATATATTTCTGCTGTATCAATATATGATAAAGGCACATCATTGTGGTTTAATACAGCAACAAAAAGTATATAAGTCAGAGCAAGAGATAGTGATTCGAAAATGTTGTTGCTCAGATTTAATTGGAAATATGGCATTCAAGATGTAGGTGAACAAGAGATACTGCGAGAAGTATAATAGATAACAGTTACTCAATTTAAGATTAATAGAGGAGAAGGAAATATGAAAATTGTAATTATAGGGCTTGGAACAATCGGAAGAACAATACTTAAAAGTGCGTCAGAGGAAGGACATACAATAATAATTATTGATGAGGACAGCACTAAGATTCAAAGGCTTACCGAAATATATGATGTTGTGGGCTTTGTAGGTAATGGTGCTAGTATGGAAGTTCAAAAAAATGCTAATGTTAAGGGCGCAGATTTGGTAATTGCTCTTGCTGGCACAGATGAACAAAATATTTTAGCTTGTATGGTTGCGAAAAAAATCGGTGTTCAAAACACGATTGCAAGAGTGAGAAATCCTGATTACAGAAAACAGGTTATAGAAATGAGGGAAGAATTAGGTATTTCTATGATAGTAAACCCCGAGCAGGAAACAGCATATGAAATATACAATCTGATTAGCTTACCTGTTTCTACTCAGGTTGAAAAGTTTGCAAAAGGTCGTGTCTTACTTGTTGAAATAGTAGCAAAGAAGGGCTGTTCATTAATAGGGGAAACACTAATATCTCTTGGTAGTAAGATATGCACAAAGATACTTGTTTGTGCAGTTCAAAGAGGAGATAAGGCAATTATTCCTTCGGGTAATTTTAAAATTGAAGAAGGCGATAAAATTCACTTTACAGCAGATGCAAGAAAAATCAGAGACTTTTTATCTGAGGTAAATCTTGTGTCTGTGCCAATTAAAAATATAATGATAGTTGGTGGTGGCAGAACAGGTCATTATTTGGCTAATGCGTTGTCGCAAAAAAAATACAATATAAAGTTGATAGAGGGAAATCGTGTTAAGGCAGAAAAACTATCAGAGGCCCTTCCTAAAGTAGATGTTATTTGCGGAAATGGTACACAGCATAACTTGCTTATTGAAGAGGGTATAGAAAAAACAGATGCCTTTGTTGCACTAACTGACATTGATGAAGAAAATATGATAGTATCAATGTTTGCTAATAAAAAGAATGTAAAAAAGACCATTGTTAGAGTTAAGAGCGAGGATTTATATGGAATGCTCGGAGAACTTGATATTAATTATACTGTATCTCCAAAATATGTTGTGTCAAGCAGAGTGCTAAGCTATATCCGTGCCATTGAAAACTCAAGAGGCAGTAATGTAAAAACTTTGTATCAGTTGGTATCTGGTCAAATAGAAGCATTAGAGTTTGTTGCAAAAACAGATGCAAATATATATGACAAACCAATTAAAGAGCTTAATATTAAAGAAAACTGTCTTATCGGTTGTATAATAAGACAAAATGAAATTATTATTCCCGATGGTGACACAACAATACATCTCGGAGATACTGTTATTATTGTTACAACGCAAAAACATCTTGACGACCTGATGGATGTTTTTAATTAAGGAGTTAGTCATGAATTATATAAAATTAGCAAAGGTATTGGGTAAGATTATGATTTTAGAGGCAATTTTAATGATTGCTCCTCTTATTGTTTCGTTGATATACAAAGAAACATTTATACATACATTAGCCTTTCTAATACCAATAATCCTTTTGACCGTAATTGGATTTGTATTGCAGATGCCGAAAGCTAAGAGAGATAATTTTTATCAAAAAGAAGGATTTGCGCTGACAGCGTTAAGCTGGATTATGATGACGCTTTTTGGAGCAATTCCATTTGTTATTAATGGAGATATTCCAAATTACATTGATGCATGTTTTGAAATAATGTCAGGCTTCACAACAACCGGTGCAAGTGTAATTACTGATATAACAACTATTTCTCATTCGACATTGTTTTGGAGAAGCCTTTCTCACTGGATTGGCGGAATGGGAATTCTTGTTTTTGTGCTGATTTTCATTCCGGAAAGTAATGAAGGCTCGTCTGTACATCTTCTAAGGGCTGAAAGCCCAGGTCCTCAGGCAGATAAGCTTGTATCAAAAATGAAGGTTACAACGAGAATTCTTTATTTGATATATCTGGCTATGACTATACTTGAGGTAATCATTTTAATGCTTGACAAACCGATTCCCGGATATGAAGATGAACAACTGTTTTTCAGCTTGCTTGCTACTTTTGGCAGTGCGGGTACCGGCGGTTTTGGATTTATCCCGGGAAGTATGGGAATGTTTCATCCGTTTTCACAGTATGTTATAGCTATATTCCTGATTTTGTTTGGATGCAATTTTAGCTTATACTATCTGCTCCTTAT
Organism: Ructibacterium sp.; assembly: GCA_045587405.1. Classification (GTDB taxonomy): domain Bacteria; phylum Bacillota; class Clostridia; order Monoglobales; family Monoglobaceae; genus Ructibacterium. The sequence continues at coordinate 8,926 of JAZNCG010000174.1, forward strand.
TGGAAAGGCAAGACATGTATTCCGTAGTGAAGAACTAAGAAGTTATCTTTTAATTATTGCTGCAGCAATTGGACTTGTGTTCTTGAGCCTTCAGGGAAGGCTGGAAGAATATCCTCAAATTTATTCCACGGAGGAATCCTTCAGACATTCTCTTTTTCAGGTTGCATCTCTTATGACAACAGCGGGATATACGACAACCGATTATGCTCTATGGCCAATGCTCGGCAGAACAACCTTGATTATGGTAATGTTTATTGGGGCTATGGCTGGCTCTACATCAGGTGGTATTAAGGTATCAAGAATTGTTATTGCAGTTAAAGGTGCTTTCATTAATTTAAAAAATTTGATAAGTCCCAGAAGTATGATAAGTGCAAAATTCGAAGAAAAAAAGCTTGAAACAAAAACTATAAACGGAGTTTTTGCATTTATTACACTATATTTCTTTATATTTTTAATAGTAATATTCTTATTATCCTTTGACCCCGTAAATGGGCAGATGTTTAATATAGTTTCTGATGCGGGAGAATATAGTGTTAAACACGGATTTTTCAGTAATTTTTCTGCGACTGTGGCGTGCCTTTCAAATGTAGGACCGGCTTTTGAGGCAGTTGGACCATATTCAAACTATGATGGATATTGTAATTTTTCTAAAATAGTTCTTTCTTTAACAATGCTTCTTGGCAGACTTGAAGTATTACCTGTACTTATCTTGTTTAGCAAGAAAACATGGAAATAGTTGTGATGAAACTTGAAAGAAAAAATAAATAAGAATATATGTGATTGTAGGAATGATGAATTTTAAGGATATATTTACAATAAAAAAGGGCGGGAATTTCTTCTTTGCAGGAAAATAACCATAAGAAAACTAAGTATGAGGAATTTGACTTATTTATAAAAAATGGTATAATTTAGAAAAAATCATTTCGGTTTGAAAGGAAAGGGTAGTATGAAAATTGCAGTAACTTATGAAAACGGAGAGATTTTTCAACACTTCGGACATACAGAGCAGTTTAAAATTTATGATGTTGAAGATAACGAGATTAAAAATGAAACAGTAATTGACACAAATGGAAGTGGTCACGGAGCATTAGTAGGGGTTCTTGTTAATAACAGTGTGGATATTTTAATTTGCGGTGGTATTGGTGGCGGTGCTCAAATGGCGCTGATGGGTGCCAATATCAAATTATATGGTGGTGTATCAGGAAATGCTGATGATGCCGTAAAGGCATTACTTTGTGGGAAGTTAGACTTTAATCCCAATGTTCATTGTGACCATCACGACCACGAACATGGTGAAGGTGGTCATACCTGCGGTGAACACGGTTGCGGAAAACATAATTGTCATTAATATAATTTAAAATTTAGGAGGAAACAAAAATGAGTAAGTACAAAGGAACACAAACAGAGAAGAATTTAGAGGCGGCTTTTGCAGGTGAATCACAGGCAAGAAATAAATATACATATTTTGCATCTAAAGCCAAAAAGGAAGGTTATGAACAGATAGCGGCTCTTTTCCAAAAGACAGCTGACAATGAAAAGGAACACGCAAAAATGTGGTTTAAGGAATTAAATGGCATTGGTGATACTGCTGAAAATCTTCTTCACGCTGCAGAGGGTGAAAATTACGAATGGACAGATATGTATGAAGGCTTTGCAAAAACTGCTGAAGAAGAGGGTTTTACGGATTTAGCTCAAAAATTCAGGCTTGTTGCAGCTATTGAAAAGCATCATGAAGAAAGATACAGAGCTCTTCTTAAAAATGTTGAAACTGCTCAAGTATTTGAAAAGAGCGAAGTTAAGGTGTGGGAGTGCAGAAATTGCGGACATATAGTAGTTGGCACAAAAGCACCTAAAATTTGTTCAACCTGTGCACACCCTCAAAGTTATTTTGAAGTACAAGCAGAGAATTATTAAAATTTAGATATTCAAAATTTAATATGCTGTAAAGAAAAGGCGGAAATGAAATTGGAGTAATTCCAAAATCATTTCTGCCTTATGTTATTATGTGTTAACATAACAAGGTTCTCCGAAACACTCAAACTTTAGTTCGTTAGTATTTCGTGAGGTTCTTATTTAGTTAAAAGATGGTGGGTTAACATCTGTTTTCTTAAATGGATTATCTTCAGGAGATGGTGCGGACATACTAAAGTACATTTTAGCAGCCTTGGTAGTTCCAAAATCTCGGTTTGAACCTGTGTTCTGTACTTTATTAAATGCTTCCCTGAACATAGCATTGTGTGCTTCTTCGCGATTCAGAAGAAAATCTATTGTTTCTTTAACTTTTTTATCATCAATCTGTCTGTAGAGATATTCATAAACAACCTTCGCCCTTTGTTCAGATGCAATGTTTGACAAAAGATCGGCACACAAATCGCCTGTAACAGTAACATAATCAGCTGTCCAAGAATACCCCGAAGCATTAATTAGTCCAGGATTTAATCCTAATAAAACATGAGATTGAATTTCACCTGCAGGAACTTTCGATGCATCTACATCGTGACCGTTTAGAAGATTGATTGTTTGAGCAATCATTTCCATATGCCCAAGTTCTTCTGCGGCAATATCCAAAAATAAATCCTTGATTTCAGGGTCTTTAATTCTAAAGCTCTGTGACATATATTGCATAGCAGCTTTTAATTCACCATTCCCACCGCCGAGCTGTTCTTGAAGTAGTGCCGCATATTGAGGATTTGGCTTTTCAATTTCAACTGGGTGAAATAACATTTTTTCGTGTTTAAACATATAATTATCTCGCTTTCTTTTTGTTATAATCATTATTATTTGCGGTTTATTAGAAAAATATTCTAATTAAATTTGATATATAGTAAACAAAGAAAAAAGGGAAATGGTACTTCAATGCTTAACATAGAGATTCAATTGAATTAGTTGGTGGCAGGCAATTGTGATTTTTACATACATAAAATGTTATTTGGTTGTTTAAAAACGGATATTTCGTACTATCTGAAACTACCGATACATTTGCCATAAAAGGCAGTCTTTCTCTTATTTGAGTTAAATCAGAATCTTCTTTCAGTGCTATCGTAATATGTGGTATCGGATTTTCATATAACAGCATTGCAATTAAAAACATACTGTTGCCTGATGGGTAGTTGTTTGCCTTATTAAGCATAAATGCTATCTGCTTTTCCAAAAGCTCTTTATACTCATCTTTCTCTGTGAGTTGATACAATCTCACCAAATTATATGTCATGACCGAATTTCCGCTGGGGATTGCTCCGTCATAAGTTTCTTTCGGATTTATAAACAGTTCTGTGGTATTTGGATTAGAAAGGTAGTAGCCTCCGTTTTTACAGTCTGCAAATCGTTTTACTGTTTCTGTGCAGAATTTTTCTGCCTTGTCGAAGTAGTTTTTGTCTAATGTTGAGTTGTAAAGTTCTATCAGTGCTGCAATATAAAATGCGTAAATCTCTAGAAATGCGTGTTTTAAACATTTTCCGTCACGAAAGCTTGTGTAAAGATTTAACCCATCGGACAAATTCATTTCAATAAATTCCTGTGCTTTTTGTGCTGCATTAAGATATTTTTTATTTCGTGTAATTCTATAAAGTATGGACATCGAGGCAATCATCATAGAATTCCATGATAATAAAATTTTATCATCAAGGTGAAGTGCAAAACGATTTTTTCGATAGCGATACAGTTTTTTTAGTTCTTCTTGAAACTTTGCATCTAAATCATTACTTTTAAGCAGGTTTGGAATATTCATACCTTCAAAGTTTCCACCCTCTGTAATATCAAAAACTTCAGCAAATTTTTTTCCTTTCTCTTTGCCTAAAATATCAATGATTTCATTTAATGAAAAGGTGTAATATTTTCCCTCAACACCCTCACTGTCAGCATCTTGAGCACTATAAAAACCTCCATCTTCAGATGTCATTTCGTTTAAGATGTACTCTGCTGTTTTTATGGCGGTATCAAGATAGATATTGTTATTGGTGATGTTGTAGGCGGATGCGTAGGCTATTATTAGCAAAGCGTTATCGTATAGCATTTTCTCAAAATGAGGAGCAAGATAGTACTTATCAGTGGAATACCTGGAAAAACCGTAACCAATATGGTCAAAGATGCCACCTTTTCTCATTTGCAAAAGTGTTTTTTCTACCATTTTCAAAGTATTGGTATTGTTGTTTTGTTTTGAATATAGCATCAAAAACAATAAATTATGGGGTGTGGGAAACTTTGGTGCATCACCAAAACCGCCATAATTGCTGTCGAAGGTATGCTCAAAAATCTGTACCGAGCGTTGTATCAAGTCGCTGTCAACTTGATTGTTTTTAGCGACATCTACACTTCTTAGGTGATCAATAATTTCTTTTGCAGAATCTAAAAGGTCCTCTCTATTTGAATTCCAGTTGTTTACAATTGTATTTAAAAGTTGTGAAAAGCTTGGCATACCATATCGTGAATGAAGTGGGAAATATGTGCCGGCAAAAAACGGTTTTTTATCCCAGGTCATAAATATGCTCATAGGCCAACCACCACTACCTGTAAATGCCTGACATACCGACATATATACACTGTCAATATCAGGTCGTTCCTCACGGTCTACCTTTATTGAAACAAAATGTTTATTCAAAATT
>JAZNCG010000175.1:0-3976 GCA_045587405.1 Ructibacterium sp.
AAATCATACAATATATCCAAATATGTATGATATATTCAATGCTCTAAGATATACATCTTATGAGGATACGAAAGCGGTTATAATAGGGCAAGACCCTTACCACGGGCCAAATCAGGCTCACGGACTTTGTTTTTCGGTAAAAAGAGGAGTCGTTCCTCCGCCGTCTTTGAAGAATATATTCAAGGAAATAGAGAAGGAGCTTGGAATTGCTCCGCCAAATCACGGAGAGCTTACCCAATGGGCAGAAAATGGAGTTTTGATGCTTAATGCATCTTTAACCGTAAGAGCAGGACAGGCAAACAGCCACAAGGGGCTGGGCTGGGAAATCTTCACGGACAGAGTTATTTCTATTCTGAACGAGAGAGAAAAACCTATAGTTTTTCTCCTTTGGGGAGCTAATGCGAAGCAGAAAGGGAGCTTGATTACCAATCCCAAGCATTGTATTTTAACCTCTGCGCATCCAAGCCCTCTGTCTGCCTTTAATGGATTTTTTGGTTGCGGACATTTCAAAGCCTGTAATGAATTTTTGGTTGCAAACAACATAGAACCAATAGATTGGAAAATTGATTAAGAAATATGAGAACAGAAAGGATTTAAACCACGACAAAATATGGATAGAGCTTTTGGTAAGATAGCTCAGGTATAAGGATTTTTGCTGATTGTGTTGAATAATCTATAATATCTAAAAATTAGAATTTATGTTATATAGATAAAAAGGAGCTATGGCAAAGTGATTTTGAAAAATCATTTTGTTGTAGCTCCTTTATTAAATCGAATAAATTGTTTTATATAACTGATATCAAAGCAGCGCCGATAATTCCTGCATCGTTAAAGAGGGTTGCAATCTTTAACTGGGTCTGGGCAACATCACTGCAGTAAACATATTTTGCCAGATATTCTTTAATGGGTTTTAAAAGATAGTCCCCTTCTTTGCTGATTCCACCGCCGATTACCATAATGTTTGGCTGGAAGATATTAACTATGCTGACAATTCCGTCTGCAACATATTTAAGATAGTTGGAAACAACCCCCTGAGCAACGCTGTCCCCTTTTTTAGCGGCGTCAAAAGAAGTTTTTCCGCTTACATAACCTTCCTCTTCAGCCATCTTTGCCATAAGGCTGTCGGGGTTTTTAGCTATTGCCTCTTTGGTCTGGCGGATTAAAGCAGTAACCGATGCGTAAGATTCCCAGCAACCGCATCTGCCACAGCTACAAGGTTCTCCGCCATAGTTCATAACGAAATGACCGATTTCAGCGCCTGAACCATTAAAACCTTTATAAATCTTGTTATTAAGGATTATTCCTCCGCCAACACCTGTTCCTAAAGTAACAGCGATAAAGCTTTCTGCTCCATTTCCGTTTACAGCATATTCGCCATATGCGGCAACATTGGCATCGTTGTCTGTTTTAATAGGTGTATTTGGGAAATATTTTTTCAGCTCTTTTACAACAGGAACATTATGCCAGTTAAGATTGTTTGCGTAGATAACAACCTCTCCACAGGGGTCAACCGTTCCGGGGCTTCCTATACCTATTCCCTGAATCTTCTCCATAGCAATACCTGCATTTTCTGTAAGCTCTATGCAAAGCTCTGCCATATCTTTTATTATTTCCGAATATGGGCGTTCTGCACCTGTTGGCCTTGATGTCTTGGCAACAACTTTTGGAGTGTCATCAACCAAGCCAACTGCGATATTTGTTCCCCCTAAATCAATTCCTATATACATCTCTATCTCCATTCTGCCGAGAAGTCGGCATAAGTATTTACAATACAATTATATTTATTTTCACATACTTTGTAAATATCTTTTATTGAAAAATTACATATTATCTTATTATGGGCTAATACTACAAAGAGGAAATTATAAACAGAAATGGAGTTTTATTTATGATTATAACCCTGCTCCGAACGATTATTATGTATGTTTTTGTAGTGTTGACCCTGAGGTTAATGGGTAAAAGGCAGATAGGGGAGTTAGAGGCATCAGAGCTTGTTGTTACCATAATTATATCCGAAATCGCAGCAAACCCCATAAGCGATATAAACCGTCCCTTAAGCGTAAGCATTGTCGCAATATTTATTCTGCTGATTTTAGAGGTGTTTCTGTCTTATATAGCCTATCACAATATAAAGGCCCGTACGCTTTTGTTTGGCAAGCCAAGTATGTTTTTTCAAAAAGGAGTTCTTAATCAAAAGGAAATGAAAAGACAGAGGTTCAATGTTGCGGATTTGATGGAAGAGGTGCGAAACAAAGGAGCGGTGAGCCTTTCTCAGGTGGAATATATTATTATGGAAACAAACGGGAAAGTAAGCGTTATTGTAAATAGCCAAAATAGTCCTGTAACTCCTGCTGATATGAAGATAAAGGGGCAACCTACTTATATGAGTTATGTTATTATTGATAATGGGAATTTAATATCCTCTAATTTAAAGAGGCTGAACCTTAGCAGAAACTGGGTAGATGTTCAGCTGAAAATCAATAACTTAGACAGCGTTAAAGATGTTTTTTATCTAAGTTTTGAGGAAGAAACGGGGGAAGTGATTATAATTCCCCAATCTAACAGAAAGAAAGGGAGGAAAAGATGAGTCGTTTAATTGCTGTAGTGGTTATATTTGTTTTAACAGCCGGTTTTATAGGGTATCATTCATATGAGATTATCACATTGAAAAATGATGTGGAACAAATTTGTGACAATGTGTATAATGGCTTTGAAGAAGAAAATTGGGACAGGGTAGAAAAGGGTATGGAGGAGCTGAATAACAGATGGGATGAAAGTCGGTTTTGGGCAAGTCTTACCATAGACACAGAGCAGATAGAACAGATAGAAATATCTATGAAACAGAGTCAGGAATATATAAAGTTAAAGGATGCCCAGGATTTTGCCGGCGAGTTTGTTATGCTTAAAATGTTAATCGACCATCTGCCTCATCAGGAGGGATTGAGCGTAGAGGAGTTTTTCTAATTCTTGACATACACATTAGCCTGTGCTAAACTTGATTAAAAGGTTGTGTTAAGTATGAGAGTTTTGATTAGCGGTTGTCTATTGGGTATGGCTTGCCGATACGACGGAAAAACAAAGCCTCTGCCCAAGGAGATTATTGATAGATTAAAAAACAGGTTTGAGCTTATTCCCATCTGCCCTGAGCAGATGGGTGGCCTGCCGACGCCAAGATATCCGTCGGAAAGGCAAGGAGAATTATTTATAAATTCAAAGGGCGAAAATGTTACGGAGCAGTATTTAAAAGGGGCGGAAGAAGCTTTAAAGCTTGCCCGAGAGTTGAACTGCAAAATAGCGTTGCTTAAAGAGAAAAGCCCCTCTTGCGGAAACGAAAAAATATATGATGGCTCTTTTTCTAAAAGGCTGATAGACGGAAAAGGTTCAACAGCAGAACTTTTGTCGGAAAATGCTATTAAAATTTTTGGAGAAACTCAGGTGGAGGCCTTATTGAATTTGGATTTTTCGGAGATTAAAGTTAAATCGGAGCATTATTGAGAAAAGGGGAAATACATATGAAGAGCGTTTTAATAACAGGGGGAGCAAAAGGTATTGGAGGCGCAACAGCCCGAGCTTTTGCAAATCGTGGATACAGAGTTTTTATAAACTATCTAACAAGTAAAGACAAGGCATATGCCCTTGCCGAAGAGATAAACGGAGTTGCCCTCAGGGCTGATGTGTCTAAATCGGAAGATGTCAGACAGATGTTTAAAGAGATAAAAAGATATACAGACGGGATTGATGTTTTAATAAACAATGCAGGGATTTCCCAATTTACAATGTTTGATGCTCTATCTGATGAAGAATGGCATAAAATGATTGATATAACTCTGAGCGGTGCTTTTTATTGCATAAGGGAGGCCTTGCCATATATGATTAATCGGAAAAAAGGGGCGATAATAAATATTTCTTCTATGTGGGGGATATGCGGTTCCGCTTGCGAGGTGGCATATTCCACTGCTAAAGCAGGGCTTATGGG
>JAZNCG010000176.1:0-3043 GCA_045587405.1 Ructibacterium sp.
TACAACCTTCAATGTTGCCTGAGTTACAGGTTCTTCAAAGTTACCACCCGCCGGAGAAACTGTACCGCCAATGGTAACCGAGCCTGTGCTTCCGTCAGGCAAGCGGACATAACCTGCTCTTTCGTAAAATGCTGCTATATACGATTCAAGATAAGCAGGGAAAGCCTCTTCACCCGGAATCTCTTCAAGTCTGCCTGACATTTCACGAGGAGCCTGTGCCCAACGGGAAGTAGAATCAGCCAGGAGAAGAACGTTAAGTCCCATTTGTCGATAATACTCGGCAAGTGTTACCGAGGTATAAACGGAAGCCTCACGTGATGCAACCGGCATTGAGGATGTGTTACATATAATAATGGTACGCTCCATAAGCGAACGCCCTGTTTTAGGATCTGTCAGCTCGGGGAATTCTGTCAGCGTTTCAACAACTTCACCGGCTCGTTCTCCACAGGCAGCAATGATTACAATATCCACATCTGCATATTTTGAAGTGGTATGCTGTAATACTGTCTTACCTGCACCGAATGGACCGGGAGTACAATAGGTGCCGCCCTTTGCAACCGGAAAGAACGAGTCAATAAGACGAACCTTGGTTTCCATTGTCTCAACGGGTGCCAATCTCTCGCTATAACACTTTACTGCGCGTTTAACAGGCCACTTAAAAGACATAGATACAGGAATTTCACGCCCTCTTTCATCAGTTACGACCGCAATAGTTTCCCTAACGGTATATTCGCCCTTTTGTACAATGGATTTCACTGTATAGTTTCCGAGCAGATAAAATGGCACGAAAATTTTATGTGTAAACGGACCTTCTGGAACAGTTCCTATATATTCACCTGCACGGACAACATCGCCAATTTTTGCGGTAGGTGTAAATTCCCACTTCTTTTCAGTATCAAGCCCGTCTGCGTAAATGCCTCTTTCTAAAAACCAACCCGCCTGTTTTGCTAAAACAGGAAGCGGATTCTGAAGCCCATCATATATTTGACCAAGCAAACCAGGTCCAAGCTCTGCGGACAGCATATCACCCGTGAATTCTACTGTGTCTCCGCATTTGATACCGTCAGTCATTTCATAAACCTGCACTTGAGCAACATTGCCTCTTATACGAATTATTTCACTCTTTAGGGCTGTATTGCCCACTTTTACAAAGCATATCTCATTCATAGAAACATTGCCATCAAACTCAACTGACACCAAGTTTCCATTTATGCTTACTACCTTTCCCTTATTTTCGATCATTGTTTTGCCTCCAACTTATCTCCTTTTATAATGGAGTTATATATATTTCTGTATGCTTTTTTTCCTGTCTCTGTATCAAACTGTCTTATGCGGAGAAGCAGTTTTAATTTAAGTCCGTAATAGAAGATATACTCATCGGAAAAAGCATCCATAGGTCTGAGTGTTTCCAACATTTCTAAACGATAACTATTGAGATATTTTTCCGCTTCCATCGGGTTTTCTTTTTCTATTGCCGTATTAGCAACTTTGATGTATTCCACAGGTAAAATCCTGTTTTCTGTATCGAAAACTTTATTCATTTTTTCTGCTCGAACCTTGCCGAGAGCAAATCGGAGATTTATCTCACATTCGTTCCATGCATCAATCAAAGATGAACCCAATCTTTCTGCATTTTTTTGGGGAGATAAGCTAATCTTCTTTATAGCTTCTTGAGATTTTTTTCCTAAGAAGCGTTCGCAAAGTTCATTGAAGCGTTCTTCGGTAATCGGAAGTGGAACATTCTCACTTATTCCATCCAAAGACGGCAATTGTGAAACCAAATAGTATTCAGCCATAATTTATTCTTTCGCCTCTTTCAAAAGTTCAGTAACCTTTGGACTGAGATAGTTCGAAAGCATATCCACTACAGCCTCTGCAGAATAATCATAATAAGCAGTGCCGTTATTCACAGCAATGCGAAAACCGCCGTCAAAATTATCATTGGCTTTCAAAGTAATACCATTTAGCATTTTTTCTTTAAGGGACACAAGAATGTTATCTTCAAATCTATTAATGTCTTGACTGTTCATTATCACAGTAATATCTTCTGCATCCGGCTTGTTCGCCCAACACTCAATAATATTGATAATTAGTTCTGCAAGTTCATCTGATGAATATATGGTGTTAACATTTCCACTAATAATTGTTTTAAGCTCTCTTGTCACACTTTCTCTGAAAGATATTAACAGATTGCGACCTGCTTGACGAATTGCATCCTCGCTTGATTTTGTCATTTTCTCAGTTTCAGCTTTTGCTTCAGCCATAATTTTATCTGCCTGTGCCTGTGCTTCGGCAATAATCTTTTCGGCGTCTGCCTTTGCTGCATCGACTATGTCCTTGGCTTCTGTCTCAGCAACCGCAACACCATCCTTTTTGATCTGTTCAATTAACTCTTGGAGTTGTACTTCCATAATGTAATCTCCTTTTCACATTTAATCATGATTTTGTAGAAAAAACAAAAGGGAACCAACGTCCTCTGCAGTCAGCTGGTTCCCATAATTATCATTATATTTATTTTAGATAATTATATCATGATTTTAATTTTTTGTCAAGATATTTTGGACTATTATACAATAGTGCCTTTTTCCTCGTTAAGTTCAAAGATACTGCCGTAGCACGAGGACTTAACAAAATATTTCTTTCCCCATTTGAATGTTGGCATAAAGAACATTTTATTTAACCTCTATCTGTACTGCCTTCATTGCGTCAAGAGCAGTATTATGGCTTTCAACACTTACACCTGCACAGCATTTGCTGCCAAGACTTCCTGTTATAAAATCCACTTGCATATCTACAACAATTAAGTATTTCATTGAGCTTTCTCCTTGTTACCTGATTATATCTTTAAGTATTGGAACTACTGTGTCGTCATTTACATCTGTTATTACATCGTAGAGCTTATGTATTTCCTCCGTTACTGCGCCTTGCTTTACCAAGTCTTTAATTAAAGCAATTAATGTATCATAAAAGCCATCAAGGTTTATAACAACAATCGGCACATCAATTCTCTTTAAGTATTTTAAAGTCAGCACCTGAAAAAACT
>JAZNCG010000177.1:0-3539 GCA_045587405.1 Ructibacterium sp.
CTCCTTGGCTCACAGAACGACATGGCTACGATCCGACTTTCAAGACAGAGAAAGAGCCACAGAATCTGTCAATGAGCCTGCAAGAACTGACAATTTTGATAAAAATGACGGTAAAATCTTTTTAAATACAACAACGGGAGAAGCTCCTGCGAGACAGTCGGGCAATCCTGTAAGAATAGACCTTTCGGGGAATGCAAGACCAAATTACAGCCAATATCAGCCAAATGCTAATGGAAATCTCTATACAGAGCGGGTAAAGCAGAAAAAGAGTGGAAATGGCAGTAAAAGGGTTATAGCAGCGATAGTGGCGCTGACAATTTTAAATCTGACTATTTTAGGCGGAGCGTTTATTATAGGTAAGAATTTTGGACGAGAGAGAAGCCAGGTTGCCTCAAAACAAGAGCTTATTGAGAATTTAAACGGAAACGAAAACGGCGGAATTAAAGAAACAGCAGTTGCTCAGGGTGAACTTAGCACAACAGAAATTGCAAAGACTGTTGGACCTGCTGTTGTTGGAATAACAAGCGTAATCCAAGGGCAGATGACCATTTTTGGAAACACAGCTCAATCTGCGGCACAAGGTTCGGGGATTATTCTCAGCGAAGATGGATATATAGTTACAAATAATCATGTTGTTGCGAGAGCATCGGCTGTAAGTGTAACATTGAATACGGGAACAGAATGTGAAGCAAAGGTTATAGGCCTTGACGAACAGACGGATTTGGCTGTTATAAAAATAGAGCCAACCGAAAAAATTACTGTAGCAAAACTTGGGGACTCTTCGGCAATAGAGGTAGGCGAAAGAGTTATTGCAATAGGAAATCCTATGGGTTTGGAATTTTTCGGAAGTGTAACTCAGGGAATAATCAGCGCTGTAAACAGAAGTGTTTCTATTGATAACAGAACTATGAACCTTATCCAGACAGATGCGGCAATCAATACGGGTAATTCCGGCGGTGCGTTGATTAATGCCCGTGGAGAGGTTATAGGAATTAACTCCGTTAAGGTGTCCTCGTCAGGTGTTGAGGGAATGGGATTTGCTATTCCTATTTCGGAGGCAAGCCCAATAATATCCGATTTGTTAGAGCACGGATATGTTAAGGGTCGTCCTTTGATTGGTATTTCTACCCGTGATGTAAACGAGTATATGGCAAAATCCTATTCATGGCCACAAGGCGTTCAGGTTATGGCTGTAAGTAGTGATTCTGCAAGAAATGCAGGCTTGCAACAGGGCGATATTATAACAGCTGTAAACGGTCAGGCAATAACATCGGGAGAAGAACTTAACAAGATTAAAGATGAACATGCACCGGGCGATGTGCTTAAATTAGAGGTTTATAAGTATAATAGCGGACAGAAGCAGACGATAGAGGTTACTCTGTCAGAACAGCTTCCGGGCTAATGAGGAATAAAAATAAAAGCCATGCAGACGAATTTTCGTTTGCATGGCTTTTGTGCAAAATTTATTGAAAACTTATAGAACAAAAATATCATTTGCGAACTGTTCAGCTTGTTTTGCGCCCTTCAAGGCTTCCTCTGCACTTCTGAACAGCCCGAATACAGCCGAACCACTACCGCTCATTAAAGTTAAAACTGCACCGGATTCAGCGAATGTTTCTTTCAGCCACCCCACCACAGGATAGGCAGGAATGGTTACATTTTCTAATATGTTTCCTGCGTTATGGCATATGGCAAACATATCGCCATTTTTTATTCCCTCGGCAACAGATGAAACGGAAAGCCCATCAGGTTTTTTGGTATAGTCAAGATTTTCGTATACCCACTTGGTTGAAACCATAGGCTCGGGTTTTGCAATAACACACTTCAACATTGGCGGCATAGGAAGAGGAGTAAGCTTTTCGCCTATTCCTTCAGCCAAAGCACATCCACCAAGGATGCAGAAGGGAACATCTGCCCCTAAGCCTACGCCAATTTCCATAAGCTTTTTCTTTTCAAAGGGGTTTCCGTACATAGCGTTAAGCCCCTTTAAGACTCCTGCTCCGTCTGCGCTTCCGCCAGCCATTCCTGCTCCGACGGGAATGCGCTTTTCTATGTGAATGTCAACACCATCGTTTCTTCCCAATCTTTCAAAGAAAGCCTCCGCAGCTTTCCATGCTAAATTATCCTGATTAAGAGGAAGTGTAGGTGAATCGGAGGTTATATGAATTTCGCCATCTTGCCTTAAATTAAGAGTAAGCTTATCTGCCAGCGGAACTTCTTGAAGTATCATTTCGACATCGTGATAACCATTGGCTCTCTTTCCAATTACATCTATTGATAAATTAATTTTGGCTCGGCATTCTAATATCAGCTTGTTCATATCACCCCTCCTTATTTGTTGTTTTAGTTTTCATCTGTTGAGTCTGCCTCGATACTTTCGGCAACAGTATCTTCAACCTTTACATCTTGAGCATCAATGCTTTCTTCTGCGAACAAAGCGTCGAATTCATCTTCCTCAATCTTTTCTTTCTCTAAGAGAAGATTTGCAACTTTGTCAAGCTTATCTCTCTGCTCTGTAATAATTTCTGAACAACGAGTATAACATTCATCAATAATTCTCTTTATTTCTTCATCAATCAATGCCGCTGTGTTTTGGCTGTAGTCAACTGTATGCCCATAATCAAGACCTAAGAAAACTTCATTATTCTGGTCCCCAAAAGTTCTTGTGCCTAATTTTTTGCTCATACCATATCTTGTAACCATAGCTTTAGCAATTCCCGTTGCTCGCTCTATATCGTTAGATGCTCCTGTGCTGATATCTCCTAAAGCAATTTGTTCCGCAACACGCCCACCCAACAGCGTTATTATCTCTTCAACCATTTCGGTTTTCGAGGTATAGACAGTATCTTCTTTTGGTAAAGAAAGAGTATATCCACCGGCTCTGCCTCTTGGAATTATAGAAACCTGGTGAACTCTGTCCTGAGTAGGCAACATCTTTGCAACAACAGCATGACCTGCCTCGTGGAAAGCGGTAAGCTTCTTGGCATTATCAGGAATTCTTTTGGATTTCTTTTCAGGGCCTGCTATAACCTTCATTATAGACTCTTCAATATCACTCATTAATATTGCTGTGCGTTGATTTCTTGCAGCCGACAACGCCGCCTCGTTCATAAGGTTTTCAAGGTCTGCGCCCGAAAATCCAACAGTTGTTTTGGCTATAACTGACAAGTCGACATTTTCGTCTAAAGGCTTACCTTTTGCGTGAACTTTAAGGATTTCTTCTCTGCCCTTAACATCAGGAGCATCAACAAGAACCTGTCTGTCGAAACGCCCGGGGCGAAGAAGAGCAGGGTCTAATATATCAGGGCGGTTTGTTGCTGCAATAATGATAACCCCTTCGTTTACACCGAATCCGTCCATCTCAACCAGAAGCTGATTGAGGGTTTGTTCTCTTTCGTCATGGCCACCGCCAAGGCCTGCGCCTCTGTGTCGGCCAACCGCATCAATCTCGTCTATAAATATAATGCAAGGCGCGTTCTTCTTTGCGTTTTCAAATAAATCCCTTACACGGGAAGCACCAACGCCTACAAACATCTCTA
>JAZNCG010000178.1:0-6644 GCA_045587405.1 Ructibacterium sp.
TGGGTGGTTGGCAATCAGGTGATGATTTTAAATATACTGATGCACCTGCTCTTGCGGTTGCCCAGGCTGCACAATTTTTCGTAGGTCAGAGCGACCCGATTATAAACTGGGTTATAAACAGAAACACAGATAATCCATTGGAATGTCCTATAACGGATTATACAACTTTTGCAAATGATACTGCAAAAAGGGCAACATTTAGGTCTTCATGGGAGAAAGAGTCGGCAGTTGCGGCATATATAGATGCGGATGGCGGAGTACGAAGTCATGGACACCAGGATGACTTGGCGTTCCAGCTTTATGCGTATGGTTCATTCCTTCTTACAGACCCTTCGACAGGTTCTTATTCTCTGGCTGAGAATATGGCTGATTATTTGCGTTCCTCCAGAGCACATAATACCGTAGAAGTTAACAATACAAACACCAGAGGTCAGGTTCCACGCGACACATTGATTTTATTAGACCCATATTTTGGCGACGAGCCTTTATATGGTGGCGGTAAAACGGGTGTCAGAGGAGATTTGCACGAGGAAATACGAGAGTTTAACAATACTTATGATTATCTTCGTGCAGAAACATATGGCTATAAGGATAATGCAAACTCCCAGGGTGATTTCACATATTGGAGAGATGTGTTATATATAAGACCGGGATACTTTATCCTAACGGATTATTTAAAGCCTGAAAACGATATAGTTAATAAGTATAGCCAGCCTTGGCATTTTAATGCTCATATGAAATATGAACTCGACCCGAAAACAAATGCGTTAAAGACCTTGAACTCAACAGAAGCAAATGTTATAGTTGCTCCTGTCAATACTGCGGACGAAATGGAAGCTGTTACTAAGCAGGGAATACACTGTCCTAATGGTACAAACAGCTCGTTGCTTATTAAGCTTGACTATGTTGCGTTTGAGAAATATAAAAAGGGTATAACAACATATAACACATTGATTTATCCTTACAGAGCGGGCGAGAGCAAATCTGTTCAGACGCAAAGTGTTGATCTTGCTTTAAAGCCTGAGGAGGCAAATGCTTTCGAGGCGATTGTGGTTGATGACAATTCAGGTTTGACACAGCATATGTCTTACTATACTTTGTTTGACGAATCCAAACAGAGCCAGCAAGACTTTGGATTCTATTCAACCGATGCTTGTCTTGCTTTTGTAGAGAAAACTCAGGGAAAACCATCTATGGCTATGCTCAGAAATGGTACTAATATTACACTTACAGACGAGGAAGGCTTCATTATAAAGAGCGAGGATAATATTAAGCATTTAGGAGTTGAATGGAAGACCAGTTCAATCAGATTGTCTGCATCGGACACAGAAAACTTAAAGCTTGATACATTAAAGATTCTTGGGGACAATCAAATTTATAAGGTATACCTTAACGGCGAAAAGATAGATTTCTATCATGACGGAGATTATATCTGCTTTACCGAGCCTGAGGAATCAACCGAGCCTGAGGAAAAACCATCCATTGGCGATTCAATCGGCGGAAAGAAACCCCATTCAACCGTGGCAGGCGGAGGATATGGCGGAACAACTCCAAGTGTACCTGTAATCCCTGTTGTGGAAGGTCTTAAGGACATAGAGAGCCATTGGGCAGAGAGCTATATAGACAAGGCATACAAAGAAGAGCTTGTAAAAGGCGACGAAGAAGGAAACTTCAATCCTGATAACGCTATAAGCAGAGCTGAATTAATAGCGATAGCGATGAGAGCGTTAGAGGGTAACGAGGCGGAATACGACGGAAGCTTTAAGGATGTAGAAAGCGAAGATTGGTATGCAAAGGATGTAGCAAAGGCGTTAAGTCTTGGAATAATTTCAAAGGATGAAAACTTCAGACCTGATGACAGTGTAACGCGAGAAGAGATGAGCAAGATATATGTAGGTGTAGCGAAGGCGTTAGATAAGATAAAGGCAGAAGGAGAATACAACTTGGAGTTTGCGGATACAGAAGATATATCCCAGTGGGCGATAGAGTATGTAAAAGAGGCGTGCAGAGAAGGGTATATGCAAGGAACAGAGGAGAATAAGTTTAATCCGAAGAACACAGCAACCCGAGCAGAAGCGACAACAGTAATGTGCAGAATACTCTATGAAGAAATGAAATAGCAAATGGGGGTGGAAATCCGCCCCATTTACTATATTATTGGTGCCGTGATACAATATAGTACACTCTAAATTATAAGAACAGTTAAAGGTTTTGGCGCATGTAAAGTCGAAACCCGCTACGACAAGCGCATTTAACCCACGAGAGAGAAAGGCTTAAGTTGGCCAATAAACCATACAAAAACAATGGTTTTGGTAATAGTGCACAAAAAAATGAGTTTTTTTTCTACACCAAAAACCAATTTTGGTAAAGTTTTTACCAATTTTGAGAATGGACTTTTCAAAAAAGTATGTTATAATGATATAAAAGTGTAATTGGTTTGTAATAAATCGAGTACATATTGGAGTTGAAAATATTAAAAGGGTGTACCACCCCAATGTGGTATATAAAAAATTATTTCGGTTATAAACCGTAAAATCAGGAGGTAAAAAAATGAGTAAAGGAAAAAGAATATTAAGTTTGGTTCTTGCCTTGATGATGGTTATGTCTGTAGTAGTTGTTTCTGCAGCAGTACCTAAGGAAATTGAATACGCATATGGTGTTAATTACGCCGATTCAGCATTATATAATGTTGATGTATTTGGTTCTTTTCATGCTGAATCTATACAAGCAGGAATACATAAATCAATGTTGAATTCAACCCTTGTAAGAACAGATGTAGGTGCGGAGGATTCTTTCCCTCCTGCGTCAGTTCAAACTATAAAGACAAATGTATCAAAATTAAAAAATATGGCTTGGTCATTTGGAAGGACTTCCAATTTATGGTTTGCTGTTGATTTAGGCGCTGAAAGAGATATTGCTGCTATAGAATTAGTTCAGAATTTTGCTGCACTAAAAGATTATAGAGTATTTACTACCAATGATACTGAACTTTGGAATGAGATGTATAATTATTATGCCGATAATGAGAATATGGAAGATGCGTTAGATCATAATAAGGAGCCATATAGTAAGAGAATGTCTTATGGTCTTAGCGAAAAAGGAAGAGCACCATTTATGTACAAAGAAGGTGCCGTGACAAGTGTGGAGGATATGGATAATATAACCGAGACCAGTGTTGTGCCTGAAACGAACAAAAAATTAAGTGTTGATGGTATTATTGATAAGTTAGGTGATCCTGTTGCAAGCGGTACTGTAGACACACATGCGGGTGAGACATATAATGGTGTTTTAAACGGACCTACAATTGTTAGTAATGGTATAAGAGAAAATGATGTGGTTGATACCATAAATTTCCCTGAGCATAAGGCGAGATATGTTGTTTTTGTTGTGGATAGCATATATACGGAGAATAGGTTGGGTTTTTGGTCATTCAGAGTTTTGGGTAAGGCTGATGATAAAGTGTCTATAGCTCAATACCCTTCTGAAATAAACTATGCAGATCAGACTAAATATTCATCAGTTACGATTAAGCGTGCAAATACAAAGGGTAGCATAAACACAGCTACAGGCATGGACACAGTAAAATATTTGACTTATGGTGATCCAAAGGTTATGGTTAATAGTGAATTGAATTATATTGCTACTGGTTACAATTCCAACACAGCTGTTATAGGTGGTAATGGTGACGGTACCAGTGATACCGTAGCTGAGAAAGAATTTGTTTGGTGTGCAATTGATTTAGGTCAAGTACGACATATTACCGACATAGAATTGTATCAGGGTAGGTATAATATGAAGCAGGTTAATGTGTATTCAATAACTCAAGATGAGTATGAATACTTAAATAGTGATAGGTGGTATACAGATTATCCTGATACGTCAGAGAGTAATAACGCTGGAAGATTTATTACCAGTAATCATGATATGCTTAAGCATCAAAATCTTCTGGGAAGTTTTGATACAAGAAGAACTGATGCCGATGGGACTGCTTTGGCCACTAATACTTATTTGAACTTAGATAATGATGGTAATAGACTTTTCCCGGGAGTTAGTGGTTTCAATCCGGAAAATGTTGATAAGCTTGATGTTAAAGATGCAGATGTACAGTATTTGCTTCTTGCGATTAAAACTATTAAAAATGGACTCTTGATGAACTATATTAAGGTTTTGGATTCTAAGGCTGATTTTGAACATAGCATGGGTTCAAATGAATCTTTAGATTATACTGCAAAGCTGTACAATGGAACAGATAATGCAACAGTTCAAAAATCTGTTATAGTTGCTCAGTATGGCGAAGGTGATGCATTTATTAGTGCTGATGTTCAGAGTGTTGATATTCCTAAGGGAAAAGGTATGGAAGTAACCAAGAACATTACATTTGATAATGATGCAAAAACTGTAAAGGTATTTACATGGAGCTTAGACGGAGTTAAACCTGTTTTTGATATGTATACCATAACAAAATAATAATATTCCCTGTCGGGATAGAAAAAAAGATTAATTATAATAGTATAATAGGCGGTATCTGAATTAGTTCAGATACCGCTTTATTATCATTCTTAGCGCTTTATTATCATTCTTGCCGCAAGATTATGTCATTCTAAGGGCAGTAAAGAATCTTATGGCAAGCATCCACAAAGGATGAGGAAAACAAAAAGCTACCTTAATGAACTGCACAAGCTGGTGCAGTTATTATTAGGGTAGCCTTACATATTTATTCAACAGGTAGAAAAACGGATTGTCCCCCTGCTAACAACAGCTTATCAATACTTTCATAGAAGTTTTCTTTCCCGACCGAGGCAGAGAAACCTGTTCGGTCCATCTGTTTCATCAGTCTTTCGCGAACGCCTGTAAATACCATTTCGTGTCCACTTTCTTTTAATTCCTCAAAAAGCTCTTGGAGTGTGTCGATAGACGATACATCTATATATGTTATTCCTCTGAATACAAATACAACTTTTTCGTTATCCTCTAAATTCTTTTTAACGATTTTATCAAACTCCCCTGCATTTGCAAAAAATAATGAGCCTGTACTATATACTAAAAGTGTTTTAATTTCTTTTTCGGAGGTCTTTTCAATAACATGAGAGCATTCTATATCAATTTTTGTATTTACAATCATTATGATAAAAGAAAGGATAACGCCGATTATAATTGCATAGGTCAAATCCAGTAATACTGTCGCAATCATTGTTACAAAGAACATCAAAATTGCATCCCACAGCTTGTTTTTGAAGTATTTTGTAATTGATTCCCATTCGTTCATTTTCCAAGCTGTAACAAACAAAATTCCCGCTAAAACAGCGTATGGAACAACTGCGATAACAGAGGGAAGGGCAAACATACATATAATCAGAAAAACAGATTGCATAATGCTGGTTATTCGTGTCTGTCCGCCATTTTTAACAGCAACACTTGTACGGGCAATTGCGGCTGTTGCGGGAACTCCGCCCATAAGAGGTATAACCATATTACCAACGCCTTGTGCAATAAGCTCTACATTAGAATCGAATAATTCTTTTTTCATTTTTGCCGCGCAAACTCCACAAAGCAAACTTTCTATAAGTCCCAACGCCGCGATTGTAAATGCAGGACCTATCATCGATGAAATCATTTCGGGGGTTATTGCCTTAAAGTTAAGAACTTCTTCGTTTATGAGAGATGCAGGAATGGTGCCTATTGTTTTAACCTCAAAAGGAGCAAGAACTGAAACCATGGTAACAACAATTAATGCGGCAAGGCTTCCTGGGAAGAATTTTGCCCATTTTTTCGGGAAAATAAGTATAATTGCAACGGTTAATAATGTATAAACAACCGAATATATATTCATATCAGGCATCTGATTTACCAATAAATTAATTGTTTTTCCCATGGTTGTTTCGCCCAAAAGTTGGACACCAAACAGATTGCCCAACTGCCCAAGTGCAATTACAAGCGCGATTCCCGATGTAAATCCTGTTATAACAGGACGAGGAATAAACTGAATAAGTTTACCAAATCTCAAAAGTCCTGCAACGAACAATATCAGCCCTGCCATAAAGCTTGCCAAAAACATCCCTTGTAGCCCGTAGGTTCCACCACATATGCCACTTAGTATTACGGTCATAGCACCTGTTGGCCCTGAAATCTGGAAACTGCCACCACCTAATGCCCCAATGACAATGCCTGCAACAATGGCGGTTATCATACCTGCTACTATACCTATTGCCGCCTGGGAGGGGTCGACACTTGCAGCTCCGAACGCAAGTGCAAGTGGAAGAGCAACTGCGGCAACGGTTAAGCCTGCCAGGATATCTTTTACAATGCTTTGCGCGTTATAGCCTTTAAATTCGTTTGTTAAAATTTTCTTAAAGTGCTTAAAAAAAGGCCTTTTTTTCTTCATTTGTAACTCCTTTTCTTTCATAATAACTCATATTTCGGGTAAATCCCATAAGAACACCGATTAAGATTATCATATATGAATTAATTTGTCAATCGTTGAAATATATAAAAAAGGTCAAATTCACCCTTGTATATAGGGCATCTTTTTGGTATAATAGAATACAACGATACCATGGTGAAGATGTGGGTAATGTGCGAAAAGAGAGTGTATAAGGTGGGTGATGTGTGTGGCTGATGAATAAAGTCGGAGGCCAAGCGGTCTT
>JAZNCG010000179.1:0-11038 GCA_045587405.1 Ructibacterium sp.
ATTGATGACGGAGTTAAAGAAGGGGAAAATGCTGTAGAAAATGTAACAGACGGAGCAGGGCAAGCTGTCAAAGACGCCACCGATGGTATGGGTAACGCTGCAAAGGATGTTGTAGACGGAGCAAAAGGCGCCGTTAATAGCGCTGTAGATGGAGTCGAAAAAGCTGTTGGAAAATAAACAAATTATTATATAGCATTGAATTGCAATAGCTTTTATCACTTATTTGTAAATTTACTAAATTAACTTTTTGGGGCAATTATGCTAAAAAGCATATGAGTCTGTAGCTCCTTGCTACAGACTCATATATTCTTTGTATTAACCTTTTACAACGATATTAATAAGTTTCTTCGGCACAGCAATACATTTAACAACCTCTTTGCCTGCTATAAGTTCGCAAACCTTTTCGTTTGCCATAGCAACTTCTTTCATTTCATCAGGTGTTAAATCAGGAGAAATCATTATCTTATCTCTTATTTTACCATTTATCTGAAGAACAACTTCTATTTCGCTAACCCTCATAGCCTCGGCATCTGCCTTTGGCCAAGGATAATCTGATAAATTCTCTTTCTTACCAATCATCTCCCACATTTCAAACGCAATATGAGGTACAAACGGAGAAAGCAATACTATGAGATTTTCAACAGCCTCTGTTATAACAGCTTTGTTATAATCCTCTGCCTTTGTATTTTCCTTATATCCATAAATACCGTTAACCATCTCCATAATTGAGCTTATTGCTGTGTTAAAGCTGAATCTGTTGCAATCGTCGGTTACTTTTTTAATGGATGTATGAACCGCAAGTCTTACCTTCTTTTCGTCAGCTGTAAGGTTATCTGCATCAATTTTCGCATCTGTCATATATGGAACAAGCTCGTCTACCGCTCTCCAGACTCTGTTCAAAAATCTGTATGCCCCCTCAACAGCTGTATCGTTCCAATCCAAATCCCTTTCAGGTGGCGCCGCAAAAAGAATAAACAAGCGGGCTGTGTCTGTTCCGAATTTACCTATAATTTCTTCAGGGCTTACTACATTTCCTACAGATTTTGACATCTTGGAACCATCTTTAAGAACCATACCCTGAGTTAAAAGATTCGCGAAAGGCTCGTCACAGCTTACATATCCGAAATCGTAGAGAGCTTTTGTGAAAAATCTTGCATATAAAAGATGCAAAATCGCGTGCTCAACACCACCGATGTACTGGTCTACATTCATCCAATAATCTGCCTTTTCTTTGTCAAATGGCATATCCGAATTATGGGGGTCTGTATATCTTAAAAAATACCAAGACGAGCAAACAAAGGTATCCATTGTATCTGTTTCTCTTTTTGCTGGTGCGTGACACTTAGGACAAGTTGTATTAACAAATTCCTCACATTCGCTCAAAGGAGATTTCCCCTGTCCCGTGAACTTAACATTTTCCGGGAGCAAAACAGGGAGCTGTTCCTCAGGAACTTCAACTGTTCCACAATGAGGACAATACACAACAGGAATCGGCGCACCCCAATATCTTTGACGAGAAATCAACCAATCTCTTAAACGGAAGTTTATCTTTTTAGAACCTATCCCCAACTCTTCTGCCTTTTCTGTCATCTTCTTCAGGGCTTCAATGTTGTTAAGACCATTAAACTCCCCTGAATTTTCCATAATTCCTTCAGCGGCAAAAGCCTCTGTCATATCCTCGGATTTGATATTCTGACCCTCGGGCTGAATAACAATTCTGATAGGAAGATTATACTTTTTAGCAAAGTCGAAATCTCTTTGGTCGTGAGCGGGCACACCCATAACTATACCTGTACCATAATCCATAAGCACATAGTTTGCAAGATAAAGAGGAATTTTCTCATCATTGAACGGGTTTATCATATAACAGCCCGTAAACACGCCCTCTTTCTCTGTATCGCTGGCTGCACGAACTATTTCGCTCTGGCTTTGAACCTTCTTGATAAACTCTCTGCACTCTTTCTCCTGTTCTTTGCCGCTTATAAGCTTATCAACCAACGGATGCTCAGGGGCAATAACCATATACGACACACCAAAAATTGTGTCAGGACGAGTTGTAAATACCGTCAGGCTTTCCTCTGTGCCATCTATCTTAAATGTCATCTCTGCGCCTTCGCTTCTGCCAATCCAGTTAGCTTGCATAGATTTAACCTTATCAGGCCAGCCTTCCAATTTATCTATATCATCTAAAAGACGCTGAGCATAATCTGTAATCTTAAAGAACCATTGTTCTAAGTCCTTCTTGCCTACTTCACTCTTACAGCGCTCGCACTTACCATTTACAACCTGCTCGTTTGCAAGAACTGTCTGGCAAGACGGACACCAGTTTACATAAGACTTCTTCTTATATGCCAAACCATTCTTATAAAGCTGTAAGAACATCCACTGTGTAAACTTATAGTAATCCGGTTTTGCAGTTGCAACCTCTCTGTCCCAATCATAGCTAAATCCCAATCTCTTAAGTTGGTCCCTCATATTATCTATATTAGACCAAGTCCAATCAGCAGGGGGCGTACCATTTTTAATTGCCGCGTTCTCTGCCGGAAGTCCAAAGGAATCCCAGCCCATCGGATGCAGAACATTAAAACCTTGCATCTTCTTGTATCTTGCAACAACATCACCTATCGAATAGTTTCTGACATGTCCCATATGCAAATTGCCTGAGGGATAAGGGAACATCTCTAAGGCATAATATTTCGGCTTATCCGTAGATTCGTCTATCTTAAACGCCTTTTCGTCATCCCATTTTTTTTGCCATTTTTCTTCGATTGCCTTAAAATCGTATTTCATCTAAAAACTCCTCCAAATATTTATTATGCATTCCAACGAATTAATCCGGTTGAGATTCCATCTCTATTATATCTGCGTCTTTCCATATTCTTTCAAGGTCATAAAAATCTCTAGTTTCGCTCTGGAAAATATGAACAACAACATCGTCAAACCCCAGCAATATCCAATCACCTGTGTGATATCCCTCCTTGTTTACAGGATATTCACCGATTTTTGCCAACTCATCTTCGACATGGTCGCAAAGAGCCTGTACCTGTCTGTCCGACCCACCTGTTGCTATAATAAAATAGTCTGTCATTGTGGTTAAACTACCAACATTTAACACAACTATATCTTTTGCCTTTTTCTCATCTAAAACTTTAAAAATCTTGTTTACTGTTTCATTTGTGCACGCCATAAATGTCACCTTTCTCTTTTTTCTCTTTTATTTCTATTCTGCAACAAAATTTTCGGAAATAATCTGCTGGGTTCCTTTTTTGTTTGGAATAAAATAGGAGCCGCCACCTATATACCTACCCTCTCCCGGAAGAGAATGGATATGCATTCCGTCTTTCCCTATCTTTGCAACATCAATCATAATTCCTAATATTTCACCTGCGGAAAAACTGGTTTCTGTATTGTTAAGAACAGCTATAAACACAGCAGGATATCTCAGAACGCCTGAGGGTGACAACAGCTTATCTGCAACAGCACCATAAAGCTCCCTTTGGGCGTCTATTCTGCCCATATCTCCGTTGGTGTATCCGCTCCTGTATCGCATATACATCTCGGCCTCTTTTCCATTCAACCGCTGTCTGCCTTTATCAAGATCTATAACCAAATCCTGAACAGGGTCCTCATACTTCATATCAACAGGCACATCAACCGTTACTCCGCCTACTGCATTTACAATATCCTTAAATCCATCCAAATCAACAATAACATAGTCATCAGGCTTTATGCCTGTAACCTGCTCTATCTCATTACTCATAACATCAAAGCCTGAATAATAAGCCGAGTTTATTTTCTTATCATTTCTCTTATTATTTACCTTTGTATCTCTGGGAATTTGCAGAATATTAACCTCTCTGCCCATATTATTAACCTGACATAGCAAGATTACATCTGTTCTGTAGCCGTTCTCATCTACACCTGCAACAATAAAATTCTTCACAGAGCCTGATGGGTTTGTGCCGTTTCCAAAAAAGCTGAATTGCTCTCCTGTCTGAATAGCAATAACAAAGTTATAACACATCCATATTATAATCAAAAGCGTTACTACAAGTATTAAAAAACGAACGGGAGACTTTAATTTCATAATACACCCCTTCCGATAAACACCATTGGCTTATCTTTGAATTCTTTTGTATATTATCTGCTTTTATCTTTCTCAATCAACAAATGGTTGCGACAATGGATTGTATCAGGATGAATAAGCCTGTTATTTTTAACCAGCTCCCCAATTGTATAATCTAAACTGAATAAAATTCCTTGGTCCAAATCCCTATAGGTAAGCTCTCTCAATTCTTCCACATCGTTATAGGTTCTGTTTGGCTCTATATAGTCTGCAATATACACAATCTTAGTAAGCAAAGGCATATCGGCTCTGCCTGTAGTATGATATTTTATAGCGTCTAAAACTGCCTCGTTTGAAATTTCAAACTTATCCTGAGCAATACACGCACCTAAAGGACCATGGAGCAACCTTGGATTTTCCGTCATAACATTATCTACCTGAATTTTATAACGCTCCCTTAAAAGAGTAATAGCGGTTTGGGCGTCTATCTCCTTGGCACAATCATGAGCAATACCTGTAATATACGCAAGTTTTTCATCGGCCCCGTAATGTTCCGCAAGGCGAACTGCCGTATCCGCAACACCCATAGAGTGATTGTATCTTTTTTCACTTAGATTTCTTTTTAAATATTTATCTATTTCACAAATATCTATCATAATTTAATCCGCCTGATTTTATTTTTCTTGATACAAACCGTTTTTTTCTATATATTCTGCCACCCTTGGGGAAATATAATCCTCTGTTTTTCCCGTTTCTCCCCATTTTGTCCTGACAAGTGTTGAAGAAACATTTACAGACGGCATATTTAAAATAATAATATCCGCCCCAAACTTCTCCGAAAGAAACTTCTTCTTTTCCTCTAACTCCTCAATAGAATAGCCTTCACGATTAACAGTCGCAACCCGACATAATTCAAATATTCGCTTTGGCTCTCGCCAGCTGTCCATATAAGCAAGAGAATCAGCACCTACGATAAATGTAAAGCAAGTATCGGGGTTTTCCTCTTTAAGCCTTTCCAATGTCATATATGTATAACTAAACTCGTCCTTTTCCGCCTCTATTGTTTTTACAAGGAAGGCAGGTTCATCGGCAATCGCAAGTTTTACCATATTAACCCTATCTTCAGCAGAGGCACCTTTAAGGCTGTTTTTATAATACACCTTTCCCGTGGGAACAAACCATATTTCCTCTAAATCAAGCTCCTTATAAACCCATTTCGCTATGGCAAGATGACCTATATGGGGCGGGTCGAAACTCCCGCCCATAATTCCTATATTTTTCATATTATATAAGATAATATTTTAATATTACCCTCGTCTATAAGTTTCGGGTTCTTTCCCTTTGTATCGGACAGATAGATATATACATACTCTCCATCTTTCTTGGATAGAATAACCGTACCATCTTTCTTTAAGCCATATGAATTCACCTTTTCATTAAGCTTTCTTATCTTGCCTTTAGTGCTTACGCACTCAACATCACCCTGAGTTACAGAGTTTTCAACCTTTATATTTCTTGCATAAGCAATAGCCTCGCCCGCTCTGTCATAGGTATAAGCCGCCGCTCCCACACCCTCGGCAAGGGTTACTGTATTGGAATTTACATAGGATACCAAATTAACTGTTGCCGAATTCTTGTTGAATGCAGATGCAAAACGAACAACAGCTCCATCTGTTGATACATCACAACCATATGCATCGTCAGATATGCGCTTTTCAGTCGAAACGGAACCATTTATAATACTTAATGTAAACAACGGGCCTTTGCAGTTTACATCGTCATAATCGCCAATATATGCAATTCTCGAAAAGTCCTCACTGGCATCAAACTGAACCTTATATTGTGGGTCCTCCTTAATCGTCTTAACAGCATTGGCAACCTTTTGCGGAGTTGTAGAATTTGCTCCTACATAGAAATAATCGCTCTTATCTGTTTCGTAGGTCTTTGTATAAATAAGCGACATTTCATCCTTACTTATTCTGTCTATTTTGGTTACACCCTTTGCCATAAGATTAGTCTTGCCTGTTGCAAAGTCAACATAACTGATATTCTGGAAATTATCGTGATAATTGCTATATGCATAAATTCCCTCTGTCTTTTCAAGAACAACAGGTGGTAAATATGCTTCTTTAGCATAAATCTCCGCTCCGCTTCCATTTTTCTGACCATAGAGGTTATAGGTACCTTCTTTAGTATCATACTCCTTTGCATAAAGATATACATCACTCTTAGGAGTTGTACCAAATACAAAGGCAACTTTTTCATCTATTTGCTGACCGTCACCCTTAGTTTTCAAATCCTTTACAAATAAATCACCTGTATTTACAATCGGGTTAAAGTTCTTGATATACATAACAGATGTTCCGTCCTGAGAGAATAGATAATTTGCTGTGCAAATATCTGTATCAACAGCTATACTTTCTTTATCCTCTAAATTCCAGTAGAATAAGTTTCCATGATAGCCTGTATTATCTCCGTCTTGAAGATACAGAACAGATTTTCCATCCTTACTAACCTGAATTTTATAATATACAGAACTTGCAATTGGGGTTCTTCCCTTACGAGAATCACCTCTGTAATAAACTAAATCGCCTTCGCCTGTATTAAAGTCTACATTTTCGAGGAAGAACATAGACAATCCATCATCGGCAATATAGATGAGTTTTTTCTCTGTTCCTGTTTCACTCTTATAAAGCTTAGGGTCTATAACCTTGGTTGTCTTACTGTTAGAGCTCGAAGATGAGCTTTTAGAACTTGAACTTTCCTTAGACTTGTCCTTGTTAGTACCTTTTTTTTCAGGCTCCTGAGGAGCATAAGCAGAAACAAGACTCTCACTTGCAATCTGGGTTTTATTTTTATATGCTATGCAAAGCTGATTTCCTTTAGTATAAACCGTCGGGGACTTAGCCTCACCATCCATCATATTTGCAAAGAGGTTTACTGCACCTATTATAACAGCCAAAACAACTGCCAGCACACCAACACCCAAAATCAAACTGCTACTCTTCTTTTCGCCTCTTCGACTTCTGCGTCTCTTTTCCTTTACTGCACGCATAACCCGAGCTTTTTCTCTTTCCTCTTTAGTCAACTTTTCCACATGACTTCTCTTTGCGCCATCTCGTTTAGACTGTTCTCTGCGCTCTCTCCTTAGAGCCGCACGACGAGCCGCCTCTTCCATCTCTTCCTTTGTTCTAACCCTTCTGTCGGTATTAATAGGCTTTTGCTTTTGCTCTTCCTTTTCTTTTTCAGGATGCAACAATTGTTCGGCTCTGCCTTTAACTATATCAAACTCCCTGTCTGCAATAGATTGCCGTATCTCCCCTACATCTTTAAATGTAAGGGTGTATTGAACATCAAAGTCGTAACTATCCTTAGATGGGTCTATAGCCGTAAACCTACCCGTATCCTGAGGAACAACCTCTTCAACATTTCCTGCTCTGTCTGCCTCTGTAATTGGAGTTTGACATACGGGACATACATCAGTATCGTTCGGTAGTGTTATATCACACTTCGGACACTTCATATAAATCACTGCCTTTCAAAGGTATTTTTATTCTTTTGTGCAGTATGGCACATCTTTCCACACAGCAAAATCGTGCCAAAGTACAACTTCAGCATTATATATTATTATTCTACCATATTTTAATTTGAATTACAACCATCTTTTCACAACTTTTCACTTTTTTTGAGTTCAATTACCATTTTTTTCTCTTTGTCAGTTAATTTTGCACGATTTAACATTCCTCTGCGCTTTTTAAATGTGTTTTTTATTGCCATTTCCCTTTTCCACGCCTGAATGTTTTTATGGTGCCCGCTCAAGAGAATATCAGGAACCTTTTTATCATGCCAAATTTCAGGGCGGGTATACTGAGGATATTCCAAAAGCCCATTATAATGAGATTCTTCGGAGAAAGATTCCTCGCTTTTTAAAACTCCCGGAATAAGTCTTGCAACAGCATCAACAAGAGCCATAGCTCCTATCTCTCCTCCTGTTAAAACAAAATCTCCTAATGAAACTTCCATATCCACAAGCTCATCCAACACTCTCTGGTCTACACCCTCATAATGACCGCAAATTAACACAATATGCTCTTTTTTTGCAAATTTTTTAACCAGCCCTTGTTTTAGGGTCTTACCCTGAGGGCTTAAATATATGGTCATTGGTTTGTATTCAAGGTTCTCGCAAACACTTTGATAGGCTAAAAATATAGGTTCTGCCTGCATAACCATTCCGTTTCCTCCGCCATAGGGATAATCGTCTACCTGCTTATGCTTGTTAAATGCAAAGTCCCGTATCTGGACATAGTTAATCTCAATCAATCCTTTTTCCTGAGCTCTGCCTATTATACTGTCATTTAAAACAGCCTCAAGCATCTCAGGAAAAAGAGTTAATATATCAAATCTCATCAGTCAATCAACCCTTCCATTAATTCAACCAAAACATAGCCATCTTCTATGTTAACCTCTTTAACAACTCTTTCTATAACAGGAATTAAAATCGGCTTCTTGCTATCTCCTTTAACAACATATACATCGTTGCTTCCTGTTTTGATTACCTCGTCTAAAACTCCTAAAATATCCCCGTCTATCGTTCTGACCTCAAGACCCTCTAAATCGGCAATATAATAGGTGCCCTCAGGCAATTCGCCCAGCATCTCTCTTTCTATTGTAACAATCTTATTCCTGAGAATTTCTGCCTCGTCTATATTATTTATACCATCTAATGATATTATTTCGCAAGTTTTATGGAAGCGACTTCTTAGAATTTCATATCGCTTTTCCCCAATATATATATATTTAAGCTCACCAAAAATTTCAGGGTCATCACACCAAGGCTGAACCTTGATTTCGCCCCTTACTCCATGGGTGTTCACAACCTTTCCAAGCTCTAACATCTCGTTTTTCATATATATTCTCCATTCCGTCTCCATTTTCGACATTTATATCTTTAATTAAGGTTTATCCTTTTTAATATGTCAAAAGGGGTGCGATAGCGCACCCCCATTTCTGCACAATAGTGCTATACAATATCAACGGTCACTTTTTTGTTTTCGTTACTCGCTGCAGCTTTCATAACAGTTCTTATTGCCTTGGCAATTCTTCCCTGTTTGCCGATAACCTTACCCATATCGTCTTTTGCAACATGCAACTCAAAGGCAACTATATTTTCCCTTTCGGAAACCTTTATCTCAACCTCTTCAGGATGATTAACCATTGATTTTGCGACAAACTCTAAAAGCTCACGCATAGCAATTCCTCCATCTTAAAGGTTAGATAATACCTTTTTCTTTAAGCAATCTTTTTACTGTATCAGTAGGCTGTGCACCATTCTTAATCCACTGTTGAATTTTTTCTGCATCAAACTCTGTTGTAGATGGGTCTGTCATTGGGTTATATGTTCCAACCTGCTCGATGAAACGACCATCTCTTGGATATCTTGAATCTGCTACAACCACACGATAAAAAGGTGCTCTCTTTGCGCCCATTCTCTTTAAACGAATTTTAACTGCCATTTTAATGTACCTCCATTAAGTTATATAAATGTATTTTAGTTCGGGTTTTCGCCCTAATCTTTTTCTTATTTGTTACATAGGAAAGCCGCCCGGCATTCCGCCACCAAAAAAGCCACGCTTTTTCTTCATTTTCTTACCTATTCCCCCGGATAGCTGTTTCATCATCTTCTGCATCTGCTCAAACTGCTTAACAAGAGCATTAACCTCTGCTATCGTTCTTCCGCTACCTTTTGCAATTCTCTCCTTACGAGAGACGGAAAGCTTATCCTGAAGCTCTCTTTCCCTCGGGGTCATAGATTTTATTATAGCCTCTATATGAGCCATACGCTTTTCGTCTATATCAATATTCTTAAGCGCCCCTGCGTTAACCCCAGGAAGCATTCCTAAGATGTTCTGTATAGGCCCCATATTCTTCATCTGTTCCATTTGGTCCAGAAAATCGGAGAATGTAAACTGCTGACTTCTCAGCTTTTTCTCAAGTTCTTCCGCTTTCTTCATATCCAGCGCTTGCTCTGCCTTTTCTATAAGACTTAGCATATCGCCCATTCCCAAAATTCGCGATGCCATTCTGTCGGGATGGAAAACCTCCAAATCCGTAAGCTTTTCACCCATACCACAGAACTTTATAGGCTTATCTGTAACTGCCCTTACAGACAGCGCCGCTCCGCCTCTTGTATCACCATCTAACTTGGTTAAAATAACACCGCCGATTTCCAACTCTTTATTAAAGGCGTCTGCCACATTTACAGCGTCCTGACCCGTCATAGCATCTACAACCAAAAGTATCTCCGTAGGATTAACCTCCTGAGAAATCTCTTTCAGCTCGTTCATAAGCTCTTCATCTATATGAAGTCTGCCTGCTGTATCTATAATCAAAACATCGTTAGAGTGGTTTATTGCATGGCTGAGGCCTGCTTTGGCAATACCAACTGCATCGGTGCTCCCTTCCATAGCAAAAACAGGAAGTTCCAACTTTTCGCCAACAACCTGAAGTTGTTTAACAGCCGCGGGTCTGTACACATCACAAGCACAGAGCAAAGGGCGTTTGCCTTGTTTTTTAAGAAGCCCTCCAAGTTTTGCTGCTGTTGTAGTTTTACCTGCACCCTGAAGCCCTGCCATCATAATAACCGTTGGCGGTTTTGAGGAAAAAGCAAGCTTTTGCTCCCTTTCGCCCATTAACTTAACAAGTTCTTCATTAACAATTTTTATAACCTGCTGCGCAGGTGTTAAAGACTCCATAACCTCCGCCCCCGAGGCTCTCTCGGAAACCTGCTTAACAAAGTCCTTCACGACCTTGAAGTTTACATCTGCCTCAAGCAAGGCAAGTTTAACCTCTCGCATCGCATCTTTCAGGTCTTTTTCACTAACTTTACCTTTACCCTTAAGCTTTTTAAAGGTACTCTGGAGTTTATCTGCCAAACTTTCAAATGCCACATCTACACCTCCTGACAACTATTCC
>JAZNCG010000180.1:0-1710 GCA_045587405.1 Ructibacterium sp.
CAAATGTAAATATTGAAAACGCAGTTCTTCCCGGTATTCCGTATCCACGGGATTTCATACTGTCGGCAGTTTCAATGGCGTTCTCTAAAGACCAAGTTGTCATAATGAACAGTATATTAAGTCCATTTTTTGCACGCTTTATGATACTACCATTTGAAACATCACGCCCCATGCACCTTTGTGCGTTCGCTACGACTTTAAGCTGTGCTGAAAACTTTGGAACAAACCGAAGTGTCATAGATATAATAAGCGACATAGCAGGTATGATTTTTCCGAACAGATAGATAAACTTGTCACTTGTCATAACCTCGTTGTAGCAAGAAAAATGACAGATAACACTCACAATCATTATAGCAGCACAAAGTCCGTAAATAATAGATTCAAGAGTCAACGGATTTCCGCTTGGCAGATAATCTATAATGGTAACTCCCTCGTGATTGAAGGCAGGGTTTATAAGTGCCATCATAAGTAGCATCGGAAGCATATATATTAAGTTTGTTTTTATTGCATTTTTGCCCTTCAGCATCACAGAATATGTAAAACCGCTTACAAGTGAAATACATAGGCACACAGGATGCATGAAAAAGCAACTGAAACCGATTACAAATATGAAGTACACGAAATTTACAATCGGATGATATATTTTAAATTCGTTCATATTAAAATTCAATTCCTTCTCGTGGTGAAACACCTTTTGTATATGGGTGGCTTATCTCCTTGATTTCAGAGATATAGTCTGATACATCTGCAATTCCTTCTGTTAGGCTATGTCCGGTAAGTATTATTTTAGAATGTGCTTTAAGTTCTGCAAGTAAATCCAGCAAATCATCTTCGCCTATATAACCGTATTCTACTGCATCGAGTATTTCATCCAAGATAATCATTTGATAACTGTCTGCTTTATTTTTTGTATCTTCGAAAAGAAGTTTGTTGTATGCTTTTGTAAGTGCAGGTGTACGGTCTTTATTTCTATTGTCATAAAGCTCATAGTGTTCATCCGAACATAAAACGTCTATGTCTTTTATTTTACTAAGAATACTAAATTCCGCAGAATCATTATTCTTTAGAAACTGCACAAAAAGCACCTTGTTACGGCATCCGGCACATCGAACAGCCGAACCGACAGCAGCAGTTGTGTTTCCTTTTCCATTTCCAAAATAAGTTTGTATCATAACTTAATCTCCTGATTTAATTTCCGTTCCTTGCAGAATAGTGACCACCCACATCATTTCCCAAGTCGCAGGTATATACCCATTCAACTTTATCTCCTGCTTTAAGCTGATAACGTGAGCAACCGTAATTGGGGAACCAATCATTGACCTTATACATCCAACCTGAAAGCTCACCACAGTCAAACTCATAAAGGTTTGCTATGCCTTCGATGTATGCACTGTTATATATGGGCGTATTCTCAAATTCCATATGTATTTTATTTCGCTTCATTTCTCGAACAAGCACATTGAACACACT
Source organism: Ructibacterium sp. (assembly GCA_045587405.1). Lineage (GTDB taxonomy): Bacteria > Bacillota > Clostridia > Monoglobales > Monoglobaceae > Ructibacterium. The sequence continues at coordinate 1,471 of JAZNCG010000180.1, forward strand.
TTCGCCCTCATAGAATGTAACGGTCTTTTCAGCAAATATAACACCGTCTTTAGGGACAATATCAACCTTTTCACTATCGAGCCAAGCGATGTTTTGTAAAATCGTATCGCATCTGACAGATAAGGTGCAAGTAAGCTCTGTATCTGTAATTACTGCATTTTCCGGCTCAATAGGTACAGGTTTCCCTTCAGGAACGGGATCAGTTCTGTATTGGTCTTTTCCTGTAACCTCGTTTATCAC
>JAZNCG010000181.1:0-21669 GCA_045587405.1 Ructibacterium sp.
TACCTAATCTCTGCATTATCGTAATAATCTCCATTGGTTGTAAAAACGATGTAGATTTCACTGCCATTATTCAAATAATGCTTCACACTACTTCCCAAAAGATTTATATCATCGTCTTGGTGTGGCACTATTATCATAACCTTATGGTTCGAGAAAAAATCATTTTTATTGTTATCCCCATAAATATATTCTGCGTTTTTTCTAAAGATATCTAACGCAAATCCACCGCCGATCGACAGCAAGATGGCTACTATAAGTGTTAAAATTAAAGCTTTTATTAATCTTTGTTTAAAGAAGGGAACAAAGAAAAACACAATAAATAAAAGTGCAATAAGACCTAAAAATATGTAGCTTTTAATTTCAAAACCGCACATCACAACATAATAATCTGTTATGCTTGATATTATAATCGAAAGAATTAAACTAATAAAATACGGCAATATGTTTTTTTTAAGTTTTTCCTTCAAGCCGATTCCTCCATTCTTAAAAATCAGGTTATTTATTTTCCTCTTTAAAAACAAAGACTCTTTGTCCTATATAATTAAATATAACAAACAATCCCATTCCCACAAGCATGGCAAGGTTTTCCTTAATTGACGCCGATAATGGAGATAAAATCCATCCTACAACAGGCTTTGCTATTCCATAGGCCAATAAATAGCACAAAGAAATATTTATTACAAACCTAATAACCTGCCCTACAGATTTTTCTTTATTTTTAAATGTGAAATATTTGTTTAAAAAATAGCTTACTATACTTCCAACGATATAATTAGATGCAGATGAAATCCAATAATTAACCCCTGCTAAATTGTAAAGCAAAAACATTACGCTTGTACCAACTATGGTATTTATAATGCCGACTATAACAAACTTTAACGCTTTCTTATCTATAAATCTCAATGCTCGTTCTCCTGCTTTTCCTCAAGATTTTTTGTATCATCAAGTATATATATTGGTCTGTTTTTAATTTCGCTAAACAACACAGAGATATATTGACCAATAATTCCAATTACGCAAAGTACAATGCCAAACATAAAGGAAATTGCAACGATTATAGTTGAATATCCGCTTGGTGCACCATGAACAAATTTTTGAATAATGGTGTATATCATAAGAATGAGTCCAAACAAAGCAACAACAAGACCTGAATAGATACCAAGTTTTAACGGCATATCCGAAAAACTGCAAATAGTTGTCATAGAAAATTTTATAAGCTTTGTCAAATTGTATTTGCTCTCGCCGAAGGCTCTTTCCTGTGCTTCAAAGGAAAGCGTTGTTTTCTTAAATCCTACACTTTGCACAAAGCCTCTTAAATACCTGACATTTTCTCTGTAATCCCTCTTTAAAATAGTTGCAACTCTTTTTGAAAATGCAAAGAAATCAGAAGAGTTGTTTTCAAACTTAATAGGCGAAAGCATATTTAAAACCTTATAAAATGCTACTGCAGGAAGTTTTCGCAATAAACTTTCTTTTTTTCTTGAATGTCTTACCATTGAGATGATCTCAAAGCCATCGTCAAACTTTTGAATTATTTCTGGTATAATCTCCGGCGGATGCTGAAGGTCTGCATCAATACACACAATTCCGTCACCTTTGCTGTGATCTATGCCTGCTATCATTGCGGCTTCATGCCCAAAATTTCTTGAAAAGTTAAGAACTTTAACCTTCCTGTTTTCGTTAGCAAAAGCATCTAAAATCTCTCTGCTGTTATCTGTGCTACCATCATTAACAAATATAAGTTCATAATCCCAAGCTACATTTTCTAAAACAGACAAGGCAGCAGAATAAAAGTTATGTAGTGATTGTTCTTCGTTATATACTGAAACAACAACTGAAATTTTTTTATCACTCATAGTAAATACCTCAATTTCTTATTTCCCTAAATAAACAATTACTGTGTCGCCTTTAACTGCTACAGCTCCCTTTGCAGGCCAAGGCGTCATGTTTTTTAAATCTTCACTTTGTTCAATTAGCTTCGTATCCTCTTCGGTAGCATTTTTAAGGTCCAATCCTGTGTATTCACGAAGATAGGTGCTAAGTACAAATTGGTCGGCAATAATCTCATCAGTTTCTCTTAATATAAGTCCTTTTGTAAATCCCGTCATATCAGGAGTCATATCAAATGAATATTTTTCACTACCGGAAAGAGTGCCGATAACAGATATCTTGTCACAATTTTCTATTCCTTCGGTTTGCTCTATTCTATCTGTTATACGAGTTGCAACGCTATAGGATTTTTCATAAGCTAATTGCATTGTGTGATAGCTGATATTTGCAATCAATGTAAAGTTATATATCATAAGTGATGCAACAACAAAAATGGACCACTGTTTGACAGGATTGAGATTCTTTTTCTTGAATGTTAGTTTTTCATAGAAAAGCACCATTAGAATAGGGAATAGAACACTACTCATGAGTGTCAGGTTGTGATAATCCATATTGCTGTCGATAAAGAAAAGTGCTCTTGCTCCAAAAGGCATAACAGCTACAAATAATGCCGCATATAAAGCCCTGCCTACTGCATCCTTTTCTTTTCTTAAAACAGAAGCAATACCACAGACGCCAATGATTACAAACATTAAAATATTTAGCACGGTAAACAATGTGACACCGTGAGAAAAGTCAAAGTAATATTCCTTAAACATATACAGACAGTTTATGATTGCCGCAGGGATATTTATATTTGCCAGATTAAAGGCTTCCTGTGCACCTTGATATTCAGTCAATGCACTTCCGGAAACAAGCATATATACCTTAACTATAATCCAATATAGTCCGGCTGCTATAATGCCTGAAATCAGAAATTTTACAAGCTTTTTTGTTATAATATTAAGGGGTTCTTTTTGAAATATAGTAAGATTCAAAAGATATACCAAAATCAACATTACACTAACGGTTATGTATGCCTGATATACTCCAAGAGCAAATGTCATAAGTAAGATTCCAAGAATGTTTTTTAATACACCCTTTTTATCTACCAGAAATACAGCAAGAATACTTGCAAAAAGAGCCATAAAATATCCGTCTGCCGTGTATGAAAAAGCAAAGGTAGATGCAACCGTAGGGAATGTTACCAAAAGTCCTGAAACTAAAACATACGATATTTTGTTTTTAAGTTTGAACAGCTCACATATTACTACTGAACTAAGTGCAATAAACACAAGCGAAACAAGTCCGTTAATCCAAGGCAAATCGTAGAATGATGTGAACATACAAGCCGCTTTTGAGAATATTCTGCCTATATGTGTCATATTAAGCTCGTCATATCTATAGACAATCGCATCCCAATTTGGCTGAAGGTTCATAAACTTATAAAGATGTGCTATAAGGCCAAAGATAAACACGGATATAAAACAAATTATCCATTCTTTCTTCACTTTTGTTTTTATCAAGCTTATAATATTTTCTGGCATTACATTCCCTCGCAATCTATTTTTTAATAATGATTCTTTTGATTTTCTTTAAAAAGTTATAAAGCTTTGATGTGTAGATTCGTGCAAGAATCATATCAAATTTATCTTTTTTTGTTAAATAGCTTCCGTCATAGTGATGAATTGAATATGTGTTTTCTGTAAAGGTGATTTTTCTTGTAACAAAATCCTTTGGAGAAAGATATTCGGGTGGCAAAATGCAAAAATTATCTATAACCTGCATTTCGCCATTTGTGATAAATCCAAATTTCTCAAGTGCCAAAGTATTGCGACGAGGGCAAGGCAAAGTATCAAAATTACCATTTTCGTCTACAAATGGTATATTATCATAATCAGAAAGCATTAAAGCTATTATTTCGTTTTTGGGCTCAGCACCCATTCCCAAACCGCTTGCCATCTCGTAACTTCTTTCATTTTCACTTATAAACTTGCCTTTTTCAAAGCCCATATATCCACTGTATACAAGAAGGTCGTCTAATGGCCTTACCAGTTCAACATCAGTATCTAGATATATGCCACCATTATCATAGAGAATCTTAAGCCTTGCATAATCACTTACAAAGGCATATTTTTTATTTTCTAAAGCCTGTTTTGCGTATAGGTTGTCAGATACATCAAAGTTATCCTCGTCCCATCTTACAATCTCATAATCAGGACAGAATTTTTTCCAAGAGTTTATGCACTTTTCTACGGATTTAGGCAAAGAACTTTTTCCAAACCAGCAATAGTGGATTTTTTTTGGTATGCTCATTTTCGAATACTCCTTCCTAATTCCTTAATAGTGGCTATCGTTTCTTTTTCAATTATCAAATTTGCAACAATATACAAAGGAGTAATCCATAGTGCGTGCATTATACACTTTAATACTACCCCTACAAAAGATGCCGATGTACCTGAGCTTACGCCTAAAATAAGGAGAATTACAACAAACAATGTGAAATTCACGATATATTTGCGATAAGTCTTTATAAGCCCTCTTTGCAAAATTTTCTTATTTGCGTAATAAATCATCATATTTCCGCGATATAAAAGTGCTACAATCGTACCCATAATTCCACCTGTAATACCCCAAAGGTTGATTGCAACAATCGAAACTGTAACATTCAAAACTGCTTCGATGACTGCGTGATGACGCGTCTTTTCAAACATACCTTCAAAGTTTAAAACATCGTTGCAGGGTATTTTACTGTTTGTTAAAAGCTTCATAACCGCAAACAAAACAAGTAGCACAGGATTATAGTAGTCTATATCGGTAATGCCTTTTGTGTAAAGCTCTATAATAGGCAAAAGGAATGTCGCCATAAGTGTAAACACTATAAATATAGCTGTTATAAAAACGGCTTCGTATGCATCAAAATATCTTTTGAATTTTTCCTTTTCTGTCTGATATATTTGACCAAGCTTATATGTATAACTTGTAGATATCGCTGTTATAAATGTATCTATATACTGAAAGAACATCAGATAAATCGTATATACACTAACTACTTTAAAGCCACAAAACATGGAAATTAAAATAGTATCCGTGTTATTAAATATCATTCCGGATATTTGATGAAGCAACACAGAGTTTTTCTGTGATATAGCGGCAATATCAGGCTTAACATTTAATTTAACCCACGGGTAATGCTTTTTGACATACCAAATCACAAGAAACATCTGCAAAATATGCTCTAAACAATAGAGGGATTGAACAAGTAAAAGGTTGTTTGTAAACACCAAAAGGATAATCTTTAATATAGAATTTACCAAAACCATTATTGTCGAAAAGGTAGTAAGGATATATCCTTTTCCCGTTCCCTCAAGTAAAATACGATACTTTCCTTGCACAAAAAAGCTAATAACCGCAGGAAGTCCGTAAAATAACACAATCAAAAAGCATGTGCTTTTGGGAAGGCTGGTTGATATAACAAAGGGATATCCTATGGCAAACACCATCGTAAGTGTAGCATATAAAAATCCTGTTCTGTTATAGTGAACCTTTGTTGCAGATAAGATTCCATTTATATTATCCTTATCATCTGTTGCGATTGGCTTATATAATGCCTGTTGAGAAGCAAGACCAACCCCTGCTTCTAAAAGCATTAAATACACAAAAACCTGCTTGACAGTAGATACCAAACCATTAACTTCGCTACCAAAGTTCTCAAGGTATAGTCTTGGGATAATTAGTCCCATTACTATTACTACAGCCTGGTACAACAAATTTGAAATAACATTTCTAATCACATAATTTTTTTTCGAAATATTATTTTCCACCATCAGTTTTCTCCTTTACTTTGTATTTTCCTTAAACAAGTTACTGCATTCATAAGATTCCATAGGCATATAATAGTAAAATCCTTGAATGTATTTAACATTAGACTTCTTTAAAAATTCAACCTGCTGCTCTGTTTCGGCACCTTCACACAAAAGTGCAATATCAAGCTTTTGTGCCAAGGCCACGATATTTTCAAATACAGCTTTTCCCGTTTGTGTATTTGCGCTATATAATATATCTCTATCAATTTTTATCAAGTTTACCGGATAATTAAGAAAATCATCGTAAGATGTAATTCCTGAACCATAATCATCTAAGTATATTGATATTCCATACTCTTTCAGGTCTGTAAGATTTTTTATAACAATAGGTTTGTTTGTTTCTTCTTCGGATTCAGTAAACTCAATAGCAAGATTTTCTGTCGGAACATTGTACTTTTCTATCAGTTCAATTACCTTTTTTGCAAACTCTCCATGAGATATTGTTCTTCTTGAAAAATTGCACGAAACAACTCTGCCGTCAATTTCATCCTTTGTTCTCGAGCTGATCCACTGACAGCATTTTTCAAATATACAAAAATCAAACTGAACATTGAGCTTTTTGCGAGTTATAACATCGAGAAAAATCCCCGGCATAACAAGACCGCAGATAGGATGCTTTAGTCTTGCGAGAACCTCACAACCCGAAATTCTTCCTGTTTTTGCTTCAATATATGGTTGCATCATAATATGAAACTCATTTGTGTCTATTGCATTTACAATATACTGCTCCAATTGTTTTGTTTCCTCAAAGCTATAAAGTGTTTCGTTGTCACAAATTGCATAATCCTTACCACTTGCTATTGCATATCTGTATGTTTGTTTAGCATTAACAACCGCTTCTTCAAATTTTACGGCAGAATCTCTTGGTGTGTACATTCCAAACTTCACAACAGGTGTTTCTGATAACTTGTTTTGAACAATGTATTTTAAAATTTCATCGTAAAAATATTCGCATAGGCGATTAAACTCATCTGATGTAAGATTTCCAACCACAACAAAGCTACTGTCTTCTATAAGAGCAACAACCTGCCCCAAACCTTTTTTTAAAGTATTCAAAAGATTTATATTGCAAAAATCAATAGCACGCTCAATCTCCGTTTTGCTGTGAACATCCTTTAATGCATCAAATTTCATATCCACATAAATGATGGATCTATTTGCGTTATCCGTTTGGTTGTAAACCTTTCTTGCTTGAGAAAGATTTGATATAGAAATAAAGTTTTCATTATCGTTTTTAATAGCATTACTAAACAGTAGGTATGCTCCAAGTACAAGCAAAACTACTAAAACAACCATTCCTATAATTATTGCCGTCATAACAAGTCACCTCCTTTTATTGCTTTAGCAAATTTAACCAATGTATTCTTCCGCATTATACGCTCATATAGATTTTCAAAAGTCCTTATGGCAAATTCGAAAATCAAAAAACAAATTCCCAAATCCAATAACTGTTTCTTTACATTTATGCCTTTTCTTCTGTACTGAGAAAGAACTTCAAAACATGCATATTTTATTGAATTATTGTTAAAGAACTTTAATTTTTTGTTCATATCCTGCACCTTTTTCAAAAATGCAGACAGCTTATTAAGGTCGGGCTCTTCCAAAAAATAAATTCCCTTTGTTAAGAAATCAAGCTCGTCATTTGATAATTCAAACAATACAGACTTATAGAATTTGGCCATAATTTTTCTGTGCTGTATGGCTTGAGCCTCTGATGAATTTGCAGTTATCTGATTTTTATGTATGCGATATAGCATCATTCTTTCTCTCTGAATGGCTATTTTCTTCCTGTCAAGCACCATACGAGTCCAAAGCTCTAAATCCTCACTGCAAGTAAACTCCGTGTTGTATTTCATTTCTTTTGCTACTTCTGTCTTCATAATCACGCACGGATGACAAATTGGATTTGAAAACAAAAATCGTGCGTCGTTTGAATTGCTATCTAATCTTTGTATCATTGGATTAGTCACAATTTTGCCATCAATATACCAATAAAACTTACAAGCAGACATCAAAAGATGGGAGTGCTTTTTCATAAATTTATATTGCTTTTCAAGTCTGTCAAACCTCATGATATCATCAGCGTCTACTCGGGCTATAAATTCTCCACAAGCTGCATCTATCCCTCGATTTAAGGAAGCCTGAAGTCGCATATTTTTTTCATTATGTAAAATTTTAATTCTCTTATCGCTTTTTTGATAATCTTGTAATATATTAAGTGAATTATCTGTAGAGCAATCATCAATTACAATTAGTTCAAAGTCTTTAAAGGTCTGTCTTAAAATTGAGTCCATAGTTTCCTTTAAAAATTCTTCACCATTATATACTGACATAATCACAGAAATTGTAGGTTTATTCATAGCCAAACTTCCTTTATTTACTGGTTTTGATAAAATTGCACACCTTTAAAAAATTGTATGTAAGTTTAAATTTCCCTTGTTGCATAAGAAAATATGAAATTCTTGTCTTTGGGGTGATTTTTCTAAATTTTGCTTTTTTAAATCTATCATCAAATTTATACTCATAAAGTTTTTTTGTAAGTTCATTAACGGCGTCATTTTCCTTTGTTCTTACCATAATATTAAGAATTGCAAAGGTTATAGACATAGTGTACCTGTTGATTTGTTCGCTAATATCCGAAATGCCCGAGCACATCGTTTCAATTCCAATAACTGCTTCATTAAGGCTGTCAAACCACTTGCTGTTAAACTTATTAGACATAGAAGTACCTCTATGCCTGTAATTGTACATCGGAAGGTGCGAAACATAAAGACTCTTTATATTTGCAATTAGCGGTACGGAACATGCAGTATCCTCGCCATAGCTGACTTTTGGGCTTACAGATAATTGAATTGGTTGTAAAATTTCTCTTTTTGTCACCTTTACGGTAATGAGATAATTTAGTTTTTGCATATCTTCACTAAGCAGTGCAAGGGGATAAATTTTTTCCTTTATGCTGTTTTCGTTGTAAAATCCCTCATCGATACACTCATCAGAAATCCATCTTTTTTGACCTTTAAAATTCATCATTGAAAAATAAATAGCATCGGGAGAGTAGGAATTTATGATTTCATTAGAATTTTTCAGCATATCCTTATCTATGTAATCATCACTATCTACATTGACAATATATTCACCCTGAGCAATTTTAATCCCTGCCTGTCTTGCAGAAACAAGACCACCGTTTTCCTTGTGAATTACCCTAACTCTTTCATTCATCTTGGCATATTCATCACAAATTTTTCCGCAACTATCAGGAGAACCATCGTCAACCAAAATTACTTCAAAATCGTCAAAAGATTGATTTAGAATGCTATCTACACACTCATTTATATATTCTTCAACCTTGTATATAGGTACAACAACCGAAAATTTCATATATATCACTCCCACATTATATCTTACTGCGTAGCTTTACTAACAGAATTTGCAGTCCTATCAAACGATATTTTAAACTGAAGGCAAAAACCGCTTGCATTTTAGAAAGCTTTCTATAAGGAAATCTCTTAAATGCCTCCTTTACATTTAGGTGACCGCAAATATCACGAAGTCTTTGTTTTAAATATTTTTTCTCATCAGGATTGTTTTGCACATAAATCACTTCCTGAATAGCCATAGCCCTTGCACTTGATAAAAGATGCCTATCTGCACTAAAAATATATTGATCATAAGGCATTTTTTCACTTAGTCTTTTACAAATAGTTTCATTCAAAAGCACTATTCTTTCAAATCTGTCGGCCTTGCGAGTATTTGACAGGGAATTACTAATAAAATAATAATTATAAAATGCGCCGGGAACTCCCACTGCCTTTTTTGAACATAACACAAAGTCTATCATAAACAAAAGGTCCTCTGATCCATATATTCGTTCAGATAAGAATTGCAAGTTATGTTCTTTTATAAGAGAAGTTTTATATATATTTTTGCAAACTGAGGTGCCATACTCGGAATCTTCAAAAACTTCAAGAGGAGCACCTAATATCCCGAGAGCCAGTTTTTTTATATCCTCTTCGTTTTCAAAAACGGTTTCTTCTTCAAATGTGTGATATGTAGCAGCATAGCCATCCGTCTGAAACATTTTACCTCCAATTACTTTTGAACCACTGAGTGCTAAATCGGCATTGTATTTTCTTGCTGAATTTAAAAGGGATTCATACATATTTTCATCTACCGAGTCATCACTGTCTACAAAGCCTATATAATCTCCTGTGGCTACGGCAATCCCTGCATTTCTTGCAGATGACAAACCACCATTTTCTTTATGTATAACCCTAATTCGTGCATCCTCACTTTTAAGTTTATCGCAAAGACTTCCGCTATTATCTGTTGAGCCATCGTTTACCAATATAATCTCAACATTTTCATAAGTTTGCGAAAGTAGTGATTTAACGCATCGCGTAAGATATTCTTCTTTATTATATACAGGTACAATAACACTTATTTTCATATTACTTGCCTCTTATAATTTTTGTATATGTTTCAAATAGCTCTTTAGTATAATTTCCCAAAGTAACAATTTCTTCTGCTTTCTTCTTTGAGTTTTCCGTAAGCGTATTTAACATTTCTCTATCATTTAGAATCTTTGAAACTGCTTTAGCAAGAGCCTGTCCTGTCATTGGGTGAACATGAATTCCTGTAACACCATCTTCTACAAGCTCTGCCATTCCTCCAACACCGGCTGTTACAACCGGTGTTCCCAAAGCCTGTGCTTCCAGTATAGAAATTGGACAATTTTCATAACAAATAGACGGTACTACTTCAAACTTTGCTTCAGCAATCAAACGGAAAAATTCATTTCCGCTTACAAAACCTTTGAGTTCAACATTGGGAATATTTTCCAAAACGCACTTGTCAGGGCCATCACCTGCTACAACAAATTTAACATCAGGTAGCAATTTTGCCGTTTCAGCCAGAACCTCAACACCTTTTTCTTTAGATAATCTTCCTGCATACAAAATATAGTCTTTCTTATCGATTGCACCATCTTTTTCTATATCAGATAAATTTGGAATTTTTGCGTAATTGCACATCACCTTTGTTTTGCCTTTATAAACCTTAGGTTTGCTGAGCAAAAGCTCCCTTTCCAAAAATTTACTTGGGCAGATATACAAATCAATTTTTTTATAATTATTGCGTATTCTATATAAAAACCCTTCTATTGCACCCAATATACTTTTTACCATGGAAGAGTGTATGCACTTCCCTTTGATACAATAAAACAGGTTTCCATGAATACACTTTTCACAGATTTTTTTATCCTTTAGATTATATAGTGAATGATTAGGACAAATCATTTGATAATCGTGAACTGTCATAACCATCGGTATCTTCTTTTTATAAACTGCATCTATAATTGAGGGAGTAAGCTGAAAATTTATGTTATTAAAATGAACAATATCGGGATTAAAATCCTCTAAAACCTTTGTTATCTTCTGATATGCTTCACGAGAATACAGGATTCTGATTGGATACAAAAATCTTGAAAATCTTTTTTCGTGAAAATCCATATTACTTGTGTATTCATCTATTCTGTTTCCCACGGTATTTTGCTCATCATACATGCCGAAATATTGAACATCGTGGCCAAGGCTTTCTAAAAATGCACCAACCTTAAGCATATAGGTTTCTGCTCCACCTCTTGCGTATAAGAATTTATTAACCATCAAAATTTTCATGAGCTTTTTACCTCTCTGCTTTCCTCTGAAATATAGGAGAATCTCTCCATTTCATCGGCTCTTACCTTTTCTTCGAAGGAATAGCCTGTCATAAATATGGCTACTGCACCATTAAACAATGGGTAGTTCATTGTATTATCCGTAAGGGAGACAACAACCATAAACACAATTACCAAAAACATTAATATTCCGCTATCCGTATCTCCATTTCTTCCAAAAAACGAGGTCCTGAGCGTAATAAAACTAAATAGCCAAATAATATAACCCCAAAATCCAAGGTCAATATAAAATTGCAGAAAGTCGTTGTGAACACTTTTTACACCAATATCCATAACCTCAGATAATTGATACGGGAGCCATCCCATTCCCTTGCCAAAATATGATGTAGAAAACTCATAAAACCCACTAACTGAATTATAAATTTTAGCTCTACCACTTGTCTCAAGCCCGCCTTCTTCCAACACTTCAAACAAACCACTCTTAATTATTCCTACATACAAAATCAAAAATATAATAATAAGGATGTTTATGGTAGAAATGATTTGCATAATTGCCTTGTGCGAAAGCCTTTTTTTTGCCAAATTAAAAAACCAATTAAAAGCGATAAAGGCAACCATACCAAGCACTGCAATACGCTTAATCGCTGAAGTAAAGCAGAAAAAGGTCAATACAAGTAAAATCCAATGAAAAAGTTTCTTTCTATCGAAAACAAACAGCATATATAGAAAACTAATCCCCGTGCAGAAGGATAACTCATGAATTTCAGCCTTTCCCACAACATCTCGGGAATCCCCGGCAAATGACAGAACCTTGATAATATATTCTATCATATATGTTACTACTCCACCTTCAAGCATAATCTGTCCAATAAGGGCAAGATTTGCTATAAGGATAGATGCCATATAATACCACATTCCTTTTTTACCGAATAAATACAAAAAACAAATTCCGGCAAATGCAGCCGTGGTATTATTTATAAATATGAAGTAGAGTGATATACCTCTCATCATCATATCAGTTCCTGTTAAATTAACCGCCCAAATCAAGAGCGACACAGTAAGCATAACGACTATGGGGGCAGACATAACTAAGGCAGATTTCAGTGAAACAATTCCACGGGAAATGTTTGGCTTTACCAAAAAGATTATCACCGTTGAGAAAACAATACTAAGTGCAAATATATGCCTAAAGCTTATTCCAATGCCGCCGATATATGTCATATCTTCTACAAAATAATGCATCATAACACCCAGCGCTATGAAATAAATTGCAAGTATATTTTCTGCTATCTTGTAAATAACTGCCTTCACTTTGTTTTGCCCCCTTTCTAAAATTCAATTTATTGTCTTATTCTTCAATATTTCTTCCTTTGGAAACAACCTCGATTTTGTTCTTATTTGCCATTGTAAGAAGAGTTCTTATTGGACGAACTTTTTCTTTGCCGGATTCAGAAAGGCCAACATCGTATATAATATCGCCCTCGGTAAATACTTCTCTTTCGTCAATCAAAGTAGAAAGTCTTGACATAATGTACTCAACTGAAACAAGGTCTGATTTTTCAACTATAACAATAAACTGACCGTTTCCGTTATAGACAGGCTTAAATTTCATTTTGCCAAACACATTACGAATCACATTGGCAACGAGTTTCATTACATTATCACCCATATCTCTACCAAATTCTTTGTTGATTGAAATGTGATTTTTTAGGTTTAGAATCATACAGAATGTTCCGTCTTCTAACATTTTGCCATTATTTTTCTTCATATAATTATCGAATGAAGTCCTATTATCAAACCCTGTCATATGGTCGGTATATAAAGCGTACCTCATAATATCTTCGAATCTTCCAAGAAGAATCGCTCCACCACAGCAAATAACAAGGAAGAATAATGCCGCGATTAAAGTATAGAGAGTAACATTTAATCCTTGCTTAACAGTTGATGAAGAAAGAGTTGATATGTTTTCCGCACCAATATACTCGTTATACTCTATATTTGTCTTTTCAATCTCGTCATAGATTTTGACCAAAGAGTCAACCATCGTTTTAATTTCGCCCTCAAGCTTTGTTTTAATTGCTTCGTAGTCAGCATTAGATACCATCACACAAGACTGTATTTTACCTGCGCTGCAACTACCACCTTCATAACACTTGCTAAAAGTATCAATGATATAGTTTGCATAAGCTATATCAATAATGGCTTTTTGCTTATCGAGGCTAAAGTTTCTCCAACCGTATATTAATTCATCATAGGTTACTGTCTGGTCAGGTCTTTCAATTACATTTCCGGATTCATCAGTTCTGTAATCGTCATATAATTCATCAAGTATATATTCATATGTAATATCTGTATTGCCGGAAGCTGTCATTTTTCTGACATATTGATCAATAAGCTTTAGATAATCGCCAAGTGAAGCTTCACTCATTCCGATATTTAGAGTGTTTTGTCTAATTCGCTCTTCAAACGAAGAAATCAAAACTTCTTTGTTTTTTGTGATTTGATATTCTAAAATAGTTGCGTTGAGTCTTGAGGTATAAACACTATCTATATAATGTAGCTCGGTGTATAAATCCATAAAAGATTTTCCGGTGCTTGCCGCACGAAAATCCTTATTGTTTGCACCTCTATCCTGTAAAATCTGTAGTGTATCTAAAACTTGTGATGAAGCAATTTCCATCATTTCAATATAGTCATAATCTGCATTGTAAATTTCGGCCAGTGAGGTAGTTGTAATTTCACTGTTAATATATTTTTCAGAATATTCTGCAAAATAAACATCTAAAATTTCGTCTAAAATACTTCTTGCAAATCCCTGACCCTCACCTGCTCTTGCCGAGAAAGAAATAATAAATACATTAGGCTCTTTTTTATATTCCATAGCCTCATCTATCATTGATTCTTTTAGTGCAGCCTCGTCAGGATCTAAAACCTCATAGGCGTTTGTTCTTGAAATCAAATCATCAATAGAATATTCATTAACATCGAGTTTTAAATTCTCGATTACCTTTGTCATAACCGCCGAAGATTTCACCTCACTTATATCAAGCTTTTCGCCTGATGGAGTCTTGCCCTCAACTGCCAAAGGGTCCTCAAATCGAATGACTGCCTCTGCATAATAGGTTTGCCTATTTTGAAAAAACACATTTACAAACAGGGTAGCTAAAATACAAAAAATTATGATAAATGGCAAAAACTTTTTTATATACCTGGTTATTTCAAAATTCTTCATATATTAGCCTCCTCTCCGCTCGTTTTATCATCTTCTTCATCTGTTTTTACAAAGTATTTCTCTGTTTCTCTTTTTGGAATTTGATTTGTAGCAATAAGGCTTGAGAGTGCTATGAACATTCCAATTGTTAAGATAAGACTTATCGCCAAATCCTTTTTATGTGACTTTGAATACATAACACCTGTCACACACTGGTTCATTTTCTTGTTACTATATTCTAAAGCCACCTGTGATGCTTCTTGTGAATACTCGTTTATTGCATTAGATATTTGTACTATAAGAGTATCAATCGATTCATTGGTTTTAGCACCGTTTCCTGCCATAATGGATGCAATAATATTATTTTTATCTTCAATTTGTCTGCCTAAAGACGCCGTATCGGTACTATAATCTGCACTTTCTTCGGCAAGCTCATCAAGTCCTATCTTTGTTTGTCCCATATAGAACTCACCTTTATCGTTTACCGTTGGAACAAGTACGATTCTCGCCATAGCTTCTTTATACATTTCTACAGCTTTTGCCGATATATCTCTGCCTGCCTCTGTTTTTTGCTTTTCAAATTCTAACAACTTAACTTCGTATTGAAGGCTTTTTATATCCGTAATATTACTTTTAGATACACCTGTATTTACTATCATTGCGTATAAATCGTCTGTAATTCTTGTAGAACGAAGCTTGTATAGTTTTGATGCAACAGAATTAAAGGTTTGTCCGTTTGATGCAATAAAACTGCCGTTTTCTCGCTCAAGTTTTAACATGTAATTTTCAAGAATTTCTGCTTTCATAGAGAGATAATTGCAAATATCAAAGTAACCTAAATCCTTAAAATCTTCCTCTGGCTTTATGTTCGCAGAAATTGTGTCTAAATCATCTGCATAGTTGTCTATAAGAAATTCTCTGTAACAATCCGATAAAAGCGGCAGGAATTTTTCGCCATCGATATGATATGTATCCTTACTTGGTATATAGTCTATCTGGAATTCTGTAGAAACATGATACATTGTTTTATCAGAAGCACTTCCTGATACTGTTGGATATACAACGAGAGTTTCCTTTAGCTGGTCTACGGTTATATCTTTAAATGCACCTTTCTTAATGGTACGCTCTAAAACATCATCACAAAGTATTTCTGACATATTATATCTTGTGCCGTTCATATTCTGTCCCTTTGATGCTTCTGCGTAGTTTAGTGATACCTTGATGGAAGCAAAGGAAGGAGCAAGTATAAGACTTGTCATCAACAGCAAAAAATATATAAAACATATAAGAAAGGACATTGGTCTGATTATTGATTTTTTAAAAAAGTAACTCTTTAGGGTTTCAAAGCTATAATATTTGGATCTTCCGAAAAGTTTTACTATTACGATAGCAAATATTACGCATACAATAAAAGCAAAAAGTAGTTTTATTAATGTTGGACTCAATTTATACACCTCATTTCCTCTTTATCTGCCTATATCAACAATTACCAGCTCTGGTTTGTTGTTTATTCTAAATAAATCTCTGTTTGACAAGCCACGGCTTACTATAAGGCTACCGCCGGATATATCGTATCTACCTCTCACATAGCGAGGATGCCCTGTTTTTTCAGGGAACAAGCCGTGTGTTTGTTCCCACAAGGAGCCAACCACCGGAAGAACAGAAATTCCACCGTGGGTATGACCACAGAGTACTAAATCGCTCCATTGTTCTTCCTTGTATGTTTCGTACACATAAGGCTCGTGTGATAAGAAAATCTTAATGTGATGCGTGTCCTCATACATAAACTTCTCATAATCTTTGCCTACATAATGCCAAAACGCTGATGGATTTGATGTAAATAAGCCATATATATCAACCGTACCGCCATCTACCTCTATAGATTCCATTTCGTTTTGCAAAACCTTCACGCCGATTTTTTCGAGCTCTTTTCTTATTCCATTTGAGGCTGCATTGTCAAGTAATTTCGCTAAATCGTGATTATCTCCTGATTGGCCGCTGACTTTTTCTAAGTCTTTTAAGGTTGAGTCGAAATCATAATCAAGAGCCCATTCGTTGTTTCCATAAACAAAGTATGTTGGTGCAATAGTCTTTAATTCTTTTAAAAGATTATAAGACACATCTTGTTTTTTATCCCTCCTGTGGAGAATGTCACCTGTTGCAACAATAAGGTCAGGCTCAAGCTCTGAAATTCTTTCTATGAGCTTTTTGTTGTCCTTTCCATATTTACTGTTATGTAAATCAGAAAGCTGTATCACTCGTATCGTATCCTTAACCTTAAAGGAATTCACATTATAAAAGGTTTCGTTAAACGAAAGATTTGTGATTAAATTTATTCCAACAAGTGCAATCATAATTGCGACAAAGACCATTACACATGCTATCAGAATCAGTGCAAGCCTTGTTTTCATGCTTTTCTTTTGTGCTAATAGATATTCTATTTTGTTCTTCATAAAGCATCACCTCATATCTGACCATGTAATACAGCTTTATACACCGCCTCGGTTTCTCTAACGACACGCTCGTAGCTGTAATTTTCTTTAATATATGATATTTGTTCTTCTTTTTTTGCAAACTCGGTATTTTCATCTAATATGCGAATCAAGTTGTCTCTTAAATCACTGACATCGCTACATTTAAAGGTATCACCAAATTCAAGTGTAACGCTTGTGTTTTCGGGAATATCACTCACAAGGCATCTTGTTCCACAAGACATTGCCTCAAGTAGTGTAAGTGCCAAACCCTCGATTCTGCTTGGCAGAACATAAAGCAGAGCATTTGAGTAAAGCTCCTCTAATTTCTCTCCCTGTACAGAACCTACAAACTTAATTCTGTCATCATCTTTTGCGATTTCCTTTATTTCGTCAACATATTTTGTCGGCTTGTCATCTCCTGCTATAATCAGCTTTTTATCAGTATCAACTTCCTTAAATGCCTCAATTAAATCCTTTATGCCTTTTTCAGGGGTTAATCTTCCTAAATACAATATGTAATCATTCTTATCAAGTCCAAAATCTTTTTTGATAATACTTGCCGGGAGCTGTCTAACCTGCGTAATTGCATTTTTTATAAGAACGGTATCTCTATTATATTTTTCTTTAAAATATTCTTTGTTAACATCCGAAAGGACAATAACTGCATTTGCATACTTTGCGGCCATTTTTTCACCAAGCTTTAAATATGCAGATGCTAAGCGTCCCCATTTGTCCCTCTGCCAATCAAGACCGTGAACCGTAGCAACCGTTTTCTTGCCAAGAAAATGCGGGAAGAAAATCATCGCCGATGGCCCGATTGCGTGAAAATGAAGGATATCATATTTTTTAAAAGTGGCCTTTATGGTCGCAGTAAACGAGGAAACCATTGCATTAAGGCTTTCTTTTTTAAAGGTTGGTGCAGGGCGAGTTTTAACGCCCTCTGCATTAGCGCTTTTTGTGAACCATTTTGTTGTTCGGTTATATACTGTAACTTCCTCACCCAATTTTGCCAAACGAGTCGACAGTTCATAAACAACAACCTCAACCCCACCTGCTCTTGATGGGAAATCTTTATGTCCAATCATTGCAATTTTCATTTTCTTCTCCAATTTATTCGCCCTCTTTACAAAACATAACATAAATTGTTTTAAATATAATCTTTATGTCAAGCCAAAATGTTCTATGTAGTACATAATCAATATCCATATCAACCCATTCATCAAAAGAAACACTGTTTCGCTTTGGATGTGTTTGCCAAATACAAGTAATGCCCGGTGTTACAACCAAACGAATTTTGTGATATTCCGAATACTGTTCGACCTCTCTTGGAAGAGGTGGTCTTGGACCGATAAGTGCCATATCACCCTTTAAGACATTGAGAAATTGGGGTATTTCATCAAGACTTGTTGCTCTTAAGAACTTTCCAAATTTTGTAATTCTTGGGTCCTCTTTAATTTTAAAAACAGGACCATCCATTTCGTTGTCATCAAGAAGGGAATTAAGCATTTTATCTGCATCTTTTACCATTGTTCTAAACTTATACATTTTAAAAGGTTTACCAAACCTTGTGATTCTTTCTTGTGCAAATATTGGATTGTGCCCATCACCTAAAAAGATAATTAAAGATATTATAGCCATAGGAAGCGCAAAAATAACCAATGCAAGAGCAGAAAAGCTACAATCAAATATTCGTTTGCAAATCCAGAATCTCTTTCTGTTTTTAATATTCATTTTTCTAAGCACATTGTCAACTTTTTGTTTTTCTACTAAATTTGTAATAGTTTCTTCTTTTATGTACATAATAAAGCCTCCAAATTATTAAACTATTCATCAACGCCACGATAACGAATAACCTTCGCAGGAACTCCGCCAACTATCGCATTGGGCAAAACATCGTTTGTAACCACCGCTCCGGCACCAATAACTGCACCATCACCAACATTTATTCCGCCTATGACAATAGCTCCTGCACAGACTCTTACATCATCGCCAATTGTGGGGTTTTCATCTCCGTTATATCCAATCGTTACCTGTTGACTTATTCTGCAATTTTTTCCTATGCTCTTTGCTGCTATAATAGTGGAAAAACCATGTTGAAGAGTAAGTCCGCCATCATAGTCTTCAGGGGGCATATTGATATATAAGCTATCAAGGGGCTTGAATAAAATTCTTGTAATGAGATATGACAATGGATTTCTATGTAGTCGGTTGAGAAGCACATTTCTTGACGCCT
Organism: Ructibacterium sp.; assembly: GCA_045587405.1. Classification (GTDB taxonomy): domain Bacteria; phylum Bacillota; class Clostridia; order Monoglobales; family Monoglobaceae; genus Ructibacterium. The sequence continues at coordinate 19,328 of JAZNCG010000181.1, forward strand.
TGTGCCAGATCAGAATCTCGCCAAAATCCATCAAAGCACCATTTGACTTTTCAATATAAAATTTACAATAATTATTAAAATCTTCATTAACCCTTTCTTTATGCTTACAACATTTTGCCAGAAAATATACAGGAATTAATCGCCATAAATTTAATATAATAATTACTGTATGATATTTTTTCAACATAATATTCCACCTCAAACGGTCTATTTTGTGTTCAATATTTTTAAAACTTCTTCCTTTGAAGAAGGCCTGTAATAATAAAATCCCTGAATGTAGTCACAGTTTGATTCTATAACAAATTGATTTTGCTCCTCGTTTTCAACACCTTCACATACTGTTTTAAGATTCAATTTATGAGCAAACTCAACAATTTCTCTAAAAATAGCTTTTCCTCTTTCCTCATTTGCCTTTAAAAGAATTTTGCGATCAATTTTTACAATATCAATGGGGTAATCACATAAATTTGCAATAGTTGCACAACCACTTCCTAAATCGTCAAGAGCTATTGTAAACCCAAGCTTTTTACAGCTTTCTATATTCGAAATGGCTTGATTGATATTATCTTCTAAAGCATCTTCGATAATTTCGATGCATAGAAGTGCCCTATCAAATGTGTATTTGTCCGAAATTTCTTTTACCCTTTGAGCAAAATTCGGTTCAGAAAGTGTTATCCTTGTAAAATTACATGAAATCATAATATCAAAGAATTCAGTATTGTTCCATTCTTCCAACTGACGACAAACCATTTCAAACATATAAAAATCGTGCTTTGAAATTAGTCCGTTTTTTTCCATAATGCCAATATATTTGCCAGGCACAGTTAGTCCGTTTTTCATGCTTTCCCATCTTGAAAGAGCTTCTGCAGATGCTATTTCCTTTGTCTTTGCGTCTACGATAAATTGAAAATGAGGTTTAAATTCCTCTCTTTTAAAGCCCGTCATAATATTTTTTACCATCTGTCTTTCTTCAAAAAATGTCTTTGTTAGTTTTAAAAAACTCTGTTCCATTTTTTTCACCACCAATAACATATTGATTCTTCTAAAATGTTTTATTTGCAAAGAAAAGGCTGCACAACAAATACATCTAAACGCAAGGATGATTAAGTAGTGCAGCCGAACGAGCATAGTTATATAAATAACCTTAGCCTCTTGCTTTGCGTCGCCGTCTTTCGACGGTTTTGCCAAATATATTTACATTTTTTCAAAAACCCAAAGTGTATAATCTACCTCTCTGCTCTCTTTTGCAAAAGGATAAACACTAAGCACAACATCTTCGCTATTTGTCTTTTTATATTTAATTCTCGGTATATTCCCATCCATAATTTGTGTTTTCAATGCTTCATAATTCAAGAAACTAAACATTGCTCTATGGTAATCCGGGTTAATACTTTCTTCAACATACTTTGTGAAAAGTTTTGAAAATGCGTTTTCGGTTTCGTTATATCTAAGATGCGACGGCATTAAAATATGCCGTGCCTCATCTGTGTTCAAAGAAACCTTATAGATACCGTTGTACCGTTCCTTCATTGCATTCAAAAGTGCATCAATTTCACCAATACCGGTCTTTATTATATTATATTCCTGTCCTCCCACAGCCGATACGATTTTTGTATCCTTGTTCTGATAATACTGTGCCTTTGCATCGTACATTCTTTTCTCGGCATCTTTTACCAGTTCTTCAGTATTTATATTTTTTATTCTGTATGACATACCGATTGCAACGCTATAATCCGTTGGTAAAAGTCTTTCAGTAAATAAAGCTATTGCTTTTTTAACAGATTCCAAGTCGGTGTTTTTGCAAAATACCAAAAACTCATCTCCGCCAGTACGATAAATGTAGCTGCCATAAAAAACTTCTTTTAGCGTATTTGCAATATAAATAAGCATCTCGTCACCGGCAGCGTGTCCGTGCTTGTTGTTGCGAAGGTGCAATTCGTTTACATCAACATAAATACAAGCAAATCTCTCCGGTTGTTCTTCATCAAAAAGCTCAATATCTTTTTTGTATGTAACCCGATTCAAAAGGCCTGTGAGAGAATCGGTTAATGCCGCAATTTCGGTTCTGTTTAAATACTTTTTATTATAAATAGCAATAGAGAAGCATGCCGCAATATCCAAAAGCAAAGCCTTAGCATTGTTAGTATTTTTTGGATTGATTATACCAAGAACACGGATATAATTCTGGTTATCCGTAATTGAGGCAAATGCTATTTCGTGGATATCGCGCGTTACTAAAAAGTCATAAAACTTGCTATTTGATTTTTCAAGTGTAGAATTAGCTTTTATAGAAATAACATCCAACCTTTTATTTCTTGAAATTCTAAGCTGTGCAGCATATC
>JAZNCG010000182.1:0-3131 GCA_045587405.1 Ructibacterium sp.
ACACATCGGCATAATTGATATTTCTGCAAGAGAAATACTGGATTCAAGAGGAAATCCCACAATTGAGGTTGAGGTTCTGGCAGAGGACGGAGTTATAGGCAGAGCATCTGTTCCATCAGGAGCCTCAACAGGAAAGCACGAAGCCTGTGAGTTACGGGATAAAAATGACAAAAGATATAACGGGAAAGGTGTAACTGAAGCTGTTGTTAATGTTAAGGGAGAAATCGCTAAAGCTCTTATCGGAATAAATGTTATAGACCAACAAAAAATTGATGAATTGATGATTAAACTCGATGGAACTTCAAATAAATCCCGCCTTGGCGCAAATGCAACTTTAGGGGTTTCTCTTGCTTGCGCAAGAGCAGGCGCAATGGCTGTAGGTCAGGATTTATACCAATACATCGGCGGTGCATTTTCCAATACTCTTCCCGTACCTATGATGAATATAATAAATGGTGGAAAACATGCAGACAATTCTATCAACTGCCAGGAATTTATGATTGTTCCCACAGGCGCTAAAACCTTAACGGAAGGCATACGATGGTGTTCCCAGGTCTACCACAGATTAAAATCCATTTTAAAAGGCAAGGGATATTCCACTGCCATAGGCGACGAAGGCGGCTTTGCTCCAAACTTAAAGGATGATGAAGATGCTATGAAACTTTTAATTGAGGCTATTGAATCCGAGGGCTTTACTCCAGGGACAGATTTTAATATAGCCCTTGACCCAGCCTCTACAGAAATGTATGATGCCGCAAAAAACAAAGGAGAAGAGGGCAAATATTATTTCTGGAAAAGTGATAAATTTTACACCCAAGATGAGATGATAGCTTTTTGGGAGAGCTGGATTGAAAAATATCCTATAATTTCTATCGAGGACCCAATGGCTGAAGATGATTGGGAAGGTTGGGAAAAAATAACTTCACTCCTGGGCAAAAAAGTTCAGCTCGTTGGAGATGACCTATTTGTAACAAATGTAAATCGTTTAAGAGAAGGAATATCTAAAAATGCGGCTAACTCAATACTGATTAAACCCAACCAGATAGGAACTCTATCCGAAACTTTAGACGCAATTTATACCGCTAAAAGCAATGGTTATTCAGCTATAGTTTCTCACAGAAGTGGTGAAACAGAAGACACCTTTATTGCCGATTTAGCAGTTGCTGTAAATTCAGGGCAAATAAAAACAGGGGCACCTACCAGAGCAGACAGAACCTCCAAATATAATAGACTTATGAAAATAGAATCTCAGCTCAATAGCATTGGCAAATACGATGGTATAAAAAGTTTCAATCTAAAACATTTATAAAAAATCAGGGAAATGCTTGCTACATGCAACATTTCCCTAATTTAGCTAATAGGTTTATCTTTCTCAAAATTCGTCTAATTATATTGCTTTTTTATAAAAAAATGATATAATTATTCTAATGTTATTATTATAAAGAAAGGCTGTGAATAATATGGAACTCTATCATAATTCCCATAATTTGATGTACCGCTCTCCATTTGGGGCAGTTTCTGTCGGCACAGATATAACCATAAGATTTTCCGTTTCATCTGTATCAATACCGGAAATAGTACAACTCAGGCTCTTTGATGATGGCAACGAAAATTATGTATCTATGAATCTCATTAACAGCCATTCACCGTATTTATATGAAACTACAATAAGTACTATTGGTATACCAAGGCTGATTTGGTATGATTTCATCGTGAAAGCCTCTGATAAAACTCTATATTACAGTAACAGTAATGATTCTTTAGGAGGTGTTGGTTCTACCTCTTCCTATCCTGTAGCCAACAGCTATCAAATAACTATTTACAAGAAAGATTTTAAAACTCCTGATTGGTTTAAGGATAAAATAATGTATCAGATTTTCCCTGACAGATTTTATTCAGATAAAACATATATTCCTATAAAAAAACGCGATGAATATATTCTTCATTCAGATTGGTATGATGATATTTCTTTTAACAAGCACCCTTTCGAAAACGGTCCTGCTTGTAATGATTTCTATGGTGGAAACCTAAGAGGCATAGCAGAAAAACTTCCTTACTTGAAAACTTTGGGGATTGGCGTAATATACCTTAATCCCATCTTTGACGCTTATTCAAACCACAAGTACGACACAGCCGACTACAAAACAATAGACCCAATGTTTGGTACCCAAGAGGATTTTAAAATTCTTTGCCAAAAAGCAGACGAACTGGGCATAAGAATTATATTAGACGGCGTTTTCAGTCACACCGGTGCTGATAGTATTTACTTTAACAAGTATGGAAATTATGGAGAAAATTGCGGAGCATACCGAGATTATAACTCACCTTATCATAATTGGTATCAGTTTTCCAATTTTCCGAGCTACGAAAGCTGGTGGGGATGTAGCAATCTACCCAATGTAAACGAAATGAATTCGGATTACCTTGATTATATTCTCAAAGATAACGACTCTGTTATTAAAAAGTGGCTTAACTGCGGTAGCTACGGTTGGCGTTTAGATGTTGCCGATGAACTTCCCGATGAATTTATAGAAATTCTTCGCAAAGAGGCAAAATCCGCTAATCCCGACTGTGTTGTTATTGGCGAAGTTTGGGAAGACGCCTCAAATAAGATTGCATATGGAAAACTTCGAAAATATCTTTTGGGAAATGAACTCGACGGAGTTATGAATTATCCCTTTAAGGATTGGGTGATATCATATATATTAAATGGTGTTTCTTCCTATACAATTGCGCGATGCATAATGTCACAAATAGAAAATTATCCAATGGAAGCTCTTTATTCTTCAATGAACATTATAGGGACACATGACACAATGCGTATAAAATCTCTGATGGGTGGTATGAAAGAAAACTGCAAAAACACAAAATTAACTTCATATGCCGAAGAAATTGCCACTAAACGGGTTATGCTTGCCGCATTTATGCAGATGACCTTTTACGGCGTTCCTTGTGTATACTATGGTGATGAGATTGGTATGGAGGGTGGCAAAGACCCATATAACCGCCAAACTTTTCCTTGGAGAAAAATTGATATTGAACTTTTAGACTACTATAAAAAACTTGGAAACATAAGAAATTCTACGGAATGTCTTAGAAGAGGCTATTTAAAGCCTATCTCTTTTACAGAC
>JAZNCG010000183.1:0-8741 GCA_045587405.1 Ructibacterium sp.
TCGCCCTTTCTGTGAGGACCGTCAAGAATCATCTGGTCGCCTGTGTATGCATGGATTGTAGCCATGATACCTGACTGGATAGGAGCGAAATCGTTCAAAGCTTTAGCCATAGGAGCCAAACAGTTTGTTGTACAAGAAGCAGCAGAGATGATTGTATCATCAGCTGTTAATGTATCTTCGTTTACGCTGAATACGATAGTCTTAAGGTCGTTGCCTGCAGGAGCAGAAATAACAACCTTCTTTGCACCTGCATCAATGTGAGCCTGTGACTTTTCTTTTGAGCAATAGAAACCTGTACACTCAAGCACAACATCTACACCGATTTTACCCCAAGGAAGGTCAGCTGCCTTAGGCTCGCTATAAATGATGATTTCTTTTCCATCTACAATGATTGAATTTTCGCCTGCTTCTACTGTATGACCATCATATCTTCCCTGGGAAGAATCATACTTAAGAAGATGAGCAAGCATCTTAGGATCTGTCAAGTCGTTGATTGCAACAACTTCATATCCCTCTGCACCAAACATCTGTCTGAATGCCAAACGGCCAATACGGCCAAAACCGTTAATCGCTACTTTTACTGACATAGTAAAGTACCTCCTAAAAATGTATATTATTTATTTTTTCCTAATTAATATGAGTTATTCACTCGTTATCCAGTATATATTTTAACGCAAAAGGTAAAAATATACAAGTCTTTTTTTGGAATATATTAAGAATTTAACTTTCTTCCATATTCGAGGCTATTTATCATTAAGTTTTTGTAAAAAACTACGAGTTCTCTCGTTTTTAGGATTATTAATAACCTCATCGGGCGTTCCCTCTTCTACCACAACTCCATCTGCCATAAATATAACCTTATCACTGACATTAGATGCAAAATCAATCTCATGGGTTATAATAACCATTGTAACATGCTGGGTCGCCAGCTGTCTTATAACCTTAAGAATTTCTCCCGTCAGCTCAGGGTCCAGCGCAGATGTAGGCTCATCAAAGAACAAAACTCTGGGCTTTAGCGCCAAGGCTCTTGCAATAGAAACTCTCTGTTTCTGCCCGCCCGACAACTCACAAGGATAGTTGCTTAGCTTATCCAAAAGACCTACGCTGTCCAATATCTCCTGGGCATTCTTGCGTATCTCTTCGTAAATTTCGTGCTTATTTTCCTTGAAATCAGGTCCTTCCTTTGCCAAAAGCTTTGGGGCAAGCATAACATTATCTATAACATTATACTGGGGAAACAGGTTGAAATCCTGAAAAACCAACCCGAAGTTAAGTTGTTTTTTTCTAAGCTCCTGAGGAGAAATCCTGCTTTCCGATTGTCCGTCATAAAACAGCTCTCCGTCAAGATAAATTTTTCCGCTGTTGGCTCTTTCCAAGAAGTTTATACAACGGAGAAGAGTTGTCTTTCCGCTGCCCGATGCACCTATTATTGATACAACTTCTCCTTCTTCCATAGAAAAGCTAACGCCTTTCAGCACCTCAAACTTGCCGAAGCTTTTTGTTAAATTATCAATTTTAAGTATTTCCATAGCTTACCCCTTATAATAATCAAGCTTCTTTTCTATGTAGCCGAACAACAATGTTAATATTCCGTTAAATATCAAAAAGTAAATCGCTGTTGAAAACAGAGGACCTATCAAACCTTTTTTTGTAAATCTTTCTGCACACATAATAATTTCGGGAACACTTATAACTCTCGCTAAAGATGTATCTTTAACCAAGGTTATAACCTCATTACTTATAGGTGCCACAATCCTCTTTATAACCTGAAAGAGAACTACCTTAAAAAAGGTTTGCTTTTTCGTCATGCCAAGAACCTGACAGGCTTCATACTGACCCTTGGGTATAGATTCAATGCCGCCTCTGAAAATCTCGGAAAAGTATGCCGCATAATTAATAACAAATGCTATTAAAACCGCCGTCATACGAGAATTTACGGGAATTTCAAACAAAATACCCGGGGCGTACATAACCACAAATAGCTGGAGCATCAAGGGGGTTCCCCTGATAATCCAAACAAAGGTTTTTGTCAACCATTTTATCGGCTTGAATTTTGTCATTGAACCAAAGGAGATAATCAATCCCAAAGGTAATGCCATAAGCAGCGTCATCGCAAAGATGAAACAGTTTGTATAAAACCCCTCAAACAAAGACGCTACTATGCTTTCTAAACTCGTCATTTCCTTGTCCTGCCTTTTTCTTTCATTATTATATCTTATTTAACTAAGAGCAAGTCCTCTAATTTATATTTCTCAGCAATTGTCTTTAAAGTTCCGTCTGCTGCTAATTCCTTGATTATAGAATCAACCTTGGCTGTAAGGTCACTACCCTTTCTGAATGCGATACCGTATTCTTCTTTTTCAAAGTCTTCAGCTTCAACAACAACTAAATCATCATAGTCTGTTCCCTCGCCGATAGAACCGATAGATGTTACATAGTCAACAATAGCAATATCTGCTGTGCCTGCTTTAACTTCCATCAAAGCTTTTGCCATAGAGTCAACCCCTGTGAACTGAGCAGCTGTGAAAAATTCGTTACCTGTTGCAAGGTCTTCGCCTGCAGAACCAAGCTCTGCCACAACCTTAGCATCTGCTACATCTGTAACATACTTTTCAGCTACATCAGCTTTTGCAACCATAACCTGCTTGTTGCCAAGGTATGGAACAGAAATGCTCATATTAGCTTTTCTTTCATCTGTAATAGTCATACCATTCCAGATACAGTCTATGTTCTTTGAGCTAAGCTCTGTTTCTTTTGCGTCCCAGTTAATCTCAACAAATTCAGCCTCTACGCCGAGTTTTTCACAAACAGCTTTACCAAACTCTACTTCAAAGCCTGTAAGCTCTTCGTTGTCGTCATAATAGTCCATCGGAGCAAACAATGTCATACCGATTTTTAAGTTGCCCTTCTCGGTAACATATGCCAAATCGCTCTCTGTTTTTGTGTCGGTTGTAGGTTGTGCAGCACCGCAGCCAACCAACGCTGCCATTAATGCTACAATGCAAATAACTGCAAATAATCTTTTCATTTTGGATTCCTCCCTGAAATTTAAATATTTTTGGCTCTTTTTATTTTTAGGGGCAGAAAAGTTGAGCCTATCCTTTCTGCCTCTAATTATATTTTCGTTTTAATTTCCGCTATCCCTTGCCTTTTCGTCTTGCCCCTTTGCCTAAAAGAGGGCTTTCTTACTCTTCCACAAGGAAAAGGTGATACAGCGGAGCAAGATTGCGTGATTTTGGATGTGTTTACCTTAGGTGCCAAATCTCTCTATTATAATCCTCAATAGTTCTGTCGCTGGAGAAAAATCCTGCGTTGGCTGTGTTTAGGACTGCGCTTTTGAACCAGGCGTCTTTATCTCGGTATTTATCCATAACTAACTGGCTGGCTTTGAGGTAGGATTCAAAATCCGCGAGGATTAGATAGTTATCGGCAAAGCCCCCTGTCACTAATGAATGATATAGCTCATAGAAAATATTTTCCTGGTTGAAGGTTCCGTCTATTAGGGTATCTATGACACTTTTAATAACGGGGCTTGTAGCGTAAATCTCGGTGCTTGGGGATTTTCCGCTTGCATAGATATTCAAAACCTCTTTTGAGGAAAGACCGAAAATAAATATATTATCGTCGCCTACTTGTTCTCTTATCTCTACATTGGCTCCATCCATTGTACCGATTGTCAATGCGCCATTTAGCATAAGCTTCATATTACCCGTTCCCGATGCCTCTTTGGAGGCAGTTGAAATCTGCTCGCTTAAATCCGCCGCCGCAACAATTTTTTCAGCAATAGATACGCTGTAATTTTCTATAAATACAACCTTTAAAATGCCATTTACTCTCGGGTCGTTATTTACAACCTCTGCCACATCGTTTATAAACTTGATTATAAGCTTTGCCATCTTATAACCGGGTGCCGCCTTTGCGGCAAAGATATAAGTTGTCGGAAGCATATCCGCCTGCTCGGGATTTTCGATAATCTGCTTATATCTGTAAACAATTTGAAAAGCCTTTAAGAGTTGTCTTTTATACTCATGGAGTCTTTTTATCTGGACATCAAACAGGGAGTTGGGGTCAACCTCAATCCCGTTATGCTCTTTAATATATTCCGCAAGCTTTTTCTTGTTGGCAAGCTTAATATCAGCAAATGCCTTGCAGAATTTCTTATTCTCCGCCATGGGGACAAGGTCTGCCAATTTTTTATAATCCTTAATCCAACCATCACCGATATTTTCAGTTATCAGTTTGGCAAGCATGGGATTTGCTTTGTACAGCCATCTCCTGAAAGTAATCCCATTTGTCATATTCTTAAATTTATAGGGGTAAATGCTGTAATAATCCTTAAAGGTTTCTGCCTTTAAAATCTCGGTATGCAACGCCGCAACACCATTTACGCTATGACACGCAGTTAGGCAAAGGTTTGCCATACTTACCTGACCATTGGCAATAACCGCCATATATTCAATCTTACCTGTATCCCCTGGAAATCTCTCCCAAAGAGCCTCTCGCTGGCGACGGTCTATCTCTCTTATAATCATAGCAAGTCTTGGCAGTAGCTTTTCTACCATATCAAAGGGCCATTTTTCCAAGGCTTCACAGAGGATAGTATGGTTTGTATAGGCAAAGGTTTTACCTACAATATTCCATGCATCGTCCCAGCCCATTCCCTCTTCATCCATAAGAATACGCATAAACTCGGGAATTGCAATTGTAGGGTGGGTATCGTTAATATGGATTTGAACATATTCGGGTATATCCCATACCGACAAGCCCTTTTGCTTGTGTTTGGCCAAAATCCATTGTATCGTTGCCGACACAAAAAAGTATTGTTGTTTAAGTCTTAAAAGTTTACCTTCATAGTGGTTATCCTCAGGATATAAAATCTTGGAAATAACCTCTGCAAGGTCACGATTTTCGGTAGCTTTTATATAGTCGCCTCTGTTGAACTCCTTCATATCAATATCCTCAGGAGAGCGAGCCTGCCATAATCTGAGAGTATTTACAGTTTCACAGTCAAAGCCCGTTATTGGCATATCATATGGCTCTGCAATAACAGTATTATAATCAATATGTCTAAATTTTAGGTGTCCATCTTCCATATACTCTTCTATTCTGCCATTGAAATGCACCTCTTTTGTATCCTCAGGGCGGGCAATATCCCATACATTTCCGCTCTGGAGCCAAGGGTCAGGCATTTCTATCTGGTATCCGTCAACAATTTTCTGGCGGAAAAGACCATACTCGTATCTTATTCCGCAACCAAAGGCAGGCATTTCCAAATTCGTTAAAGAATCCAAAAAACACGCCGCCAATCTTCCCAATCCGCCGTTTCCAAGACCTGCATCTGTTTCGTATTCCTCAACCTCTTCCAAGGAAGCTCCCATCTCTGCCAAAACCTCACGATATATCTCCGTTTCGGTTATATTCATAAGATTATTACCCATGGCACGACCCATAAGAAACTCAAAAGACAGGTAGTATAACTCCTTTTGGGGAGCGGTGTCGCTTTTTTCCTTGTAGCTGACCCACTTTTCCATAATCTCGTCACGGATAGTCATAGAAACTGCATTGTATATTTCACGCTGAGTTGCTTTCTCAACGGTTTTTCCAAAGTATCTTTTTATTTTCCCTGAAATTTCTTCTTTAATGTAGTTTTTTCTTGTTTCGTAGTCCAAAGAAACTTTGATTTCCTTTTTCAATTTACAACCTCCTACATAATTAATTTCTCATAGTTATCGGCGCTTGCCATAGGGTGAGGAAACGAAAACCCTCCCCTACAAAAGAGACTCCCCCTCCTTTAGGCAAGGAGGGCTTTTTGTACAATAAGAAAGACTTATGTATTTTACCACAAATTTAATTTTTTAGCAACATTTTTATTAAAAAAATTTAACAAAAATTTCTCATCTCCTGGCGATACAATTACATATTTGTCAATGATGATTAAAATCAAAAAATGCGACACCGAGCTACAACCCGCTCTCCATCGCATTTTCACTTAAATTAAAATTTCATCAATACACCTTTTAGGAACATTCATTGTTCCGTCTTTATCTAACCAATATTTAACATCACCTTCTTGCATTTCTACAGCCCGACTCTTCTGGGCAGGATATCCAAGGGCAATTAAATCTATCATCACCAGATTATCAGGCAGATTAAGAAGTTCCCTTACTCTCTCCCGATTTACGGAACCAATCCAACAAGAGCCTATACCCATCTCGTGTGCGGCTATGGTTATAACCGTACCTGCGGCGCCATTTTCCACCTGGAAATCTGTGCCTTTTTTTATATTGGTATCGCCTAAAATACCAATATATGCCACAGGCTCTTCTCCCCTTTGGGGAGTTCCATCTGGAATATACCCTGCCCATTTTGTGCATTTAAAAACCTCTTCAACCATAGCTTTTTCTTCAATAATCTTAAATTTAAGGGGTTGAATATTAGCAGGATAAGCTGTAACAGATGCAGCCTTGACCAACTTCTCCAAGTCCTCTCTCTTAAGAGGCTCTTGCCTAAATTTTCGTATACTTCTTCGCGTCATTATGGCTTCGTATGTATTCATAAAAATCTCCATCCACTCATAAAAATATTCACAGCTTTTATTATATATATTCATATAAAAATTGTCAATACATTCATTTTTTCAGTTTCCCTCATTTTATACAGAAATACCAAAAGGAGCTCAAAGGGAGCTCCTCTTAGCTATTTCAGGGACTTTTAGCCTTCCCCTTTATTTACTTAATTCCTGAGCTTAGAACTTAGGACGAGCATGATAATGTGTGTGCAATAATTCGTGAGCCTTATGACTTCCCGGTTCACCCAAGAACTCTGCATAGAGTTTCTTAATGTCAGGATTTTCGTGGCTCTTTCTTATTTTTGCGTTCTTATCCTCTGAATAGAGAGCCTTTGCGCGCTCTTTCTTCAAATCAATTCCCATTTGAATTTTTGCAGGAACGATAGGCTGTCCGCCACCTGTTACACAACCACCAGGGCATGCCATAATCTCGATAAAGTCGTACTCAGCCTCACCATTTCTGATGCTGTTAAGCAACGCACGAGCATTACCCAAACCATGAGCAATAGCAACACGAACATTCAAATCTCCAACGGGAACAACAGCAGTTTTAATTCCCTCTGTTCCACGAACCTGCTCAAAATCAATATTTGCAAGCTCTTTACCTGTTACAACCTCTGCAACTGTTCTGAGAGCCGCTTCCATAACGCCACCTGTGGCACCAAAGATAACGCCTGCACCTGTTGCTTCTTCAAAGGGGCTGTCGAACATTTCATCGGGAAGGTCTGTAAACTTAATACCTGCCTGCTTAATCATTCTTGCAAGCTCACGAGTTGAGATTACATAATCAACATCACGCAAACCGCCAACTTCCATCTCGTCACGACCTGCTTCAAACTTCTTAGCAACACAGGGCATAACAGAAACTGTTACAATCTTTTCAGGGTCGATACCATTTTTCTCTGCATAGTAGGACTTCAAAATAGCACCAAACATCTGATGAGGAGATTTACAGCTTGACAAATTATCAAGGAAATCAGGGAAATTATGCTCACAGAATTTAATCCAACCCGGGCTACAAGATGTAATCAAAGGCAATTTTCCGCCATTCTTAATTCTGTTAAGAAGCTCTGTTCCCTCTTCCATAATAGTAAGGTCTGCACCTGTATCTGTATCAAAGGTCTTATCAAAACCAAGTCTGCGAAGAGCCGCAGCCATTTTTCCTGTAACAGGAGTTCCGATAGGAAGCCCAAATTCTTCACCAAGACCTGCACGAACAGCAGGAGCTGTCTGAACTATAACAACCTTTTCAGGGTCTGCAATAGCATCCCAGATAGGCTCGGTATTATCTTTTTCTTTCAATGCGCCAACAGGACAAACAGCAATACATTGTCCGCAGTTTACACAAGAAACCTCTGCCAAAGACTTGTTAAACGCAGTAGAGATTGTTGTATTAAATCCACGCTCTGTTGCATCAATAACAGCAACTGTCTGAATGTTCTTACAAACACTTACGCAACGACGACAAAGCACGCACTTATTGTTGTCGCGAATAATAGATGGTGAAAGGTCGTCAATTTCGTACTCTTTTCTTTCGCCCATAAAAGGAATATCCTCTATTCCCAATTCTTCAGCCAAAGTCTGAAGCTCGCAGTTACGATTTCTTACACAAGTTAAGCACTTGCGCTCGTGGTTGGAGAGAAGAAGCTCTAAAGTAACCTTACGGGAGCGACGAACCTTTGGTGTGTTGGTAAATACCTCCAACCCCTCAGCTACAGGGTATACACAAGCCGCCTGAAGATTACGAGCACCTTTAATCTCAACAACACACATACGACATGAACCTGTCTGGCTCACATCCTTCAGGTAACAAAGTGTAGGAATATCAATTCCTACCTCACGAGCTGCCTGAAGTATGGTATAATTTGCAGGAACGGTGATGTCCTGCCCATTAATTTTTAATGTTACATTTTCCATCTTAATCGTCCCCTTTCCTATTTCTTGATTGCGCCGAATGGACATTTAGCCATACAAGCTCCACACTTAATACATTTATCTGTATCAATAACGAATGGTTTCTTAATCTCGCCCGAGATTGCGCCAACAGGACATTCCTTTGAGCAAAGGCTACATCCACGGCACTTTTCAGGTTCAATCTCATACTGGGACAAAGCCTTACATACGCCTGCAGGGCATTTCTTATCACGAACATGAGCTATATATTCATCACGGA
>JAZNCG010000184.1:0-5297 GCA_045587405.1 Ructibacterium sp.
CTACCCTCCCTCCAAGTATGGTCAACACTAAGATGTCAAGGTAAAATTTCTACTTTTACAATTATACAAAAGATTATGAAATATGTCAAGATAATTTATTCATTTTTTTCGAAAATTTGTAAATTTTTTGTAAACAAATTCGCTTGTTGCATGAATAGTTTAATTTATAGGATTACAATTCCCTATATATAGCTCTTTCTCCCCCGATGTATTTTGGACGAGTTCTTGCACAAACCACATTTGCTTCACCAATTCTATCAATTTCTACACGAACGGGAACTGCAACTTTTTTAAGATGCATTCCAATTAAGGTATCTCCAATATCTATTCCCGCATCTGCAATAATATTTTCTACCAATACAGGTTCGTCAAAGTTTTCCCACGCTGTAACTGCAAAAGATCCTCCTGCATGCTTTTGAGGAATTGCATTTACCACTTCATAATTCTTTTTTAGTGCTAATTCCTTTTCTACAACCAAAGAACGGTTTAAATGTTCACAACACTGAACAGCTAAATATATACCTTTTTCTTTAAGTATGTAATAAATCCCTTCAAACAAAGCCTTTGCAGCTTCCATACTTGAGCCTTTGCCGATTTGTTGTCCGACAATCTCACTTGAAGAACATCCAATAACTAATAAACTACCTTTTTCTAAATTTGATTTTAATAATAATTCTGTTACAACTTTGTTTGCCTGAATTGTTATATCACTATACATCTTTATTCATTCCTTACTATGTATTCTAATTTGTTTAACTACTCCTGATTTTTTAAGCACCGCAAAAATCAATGCTGCCACTATGCTATTTACAACCCCTTGCAACGCATTGAACGGAACATTTGCCATGGCTCCCATTTTATATCCCAATATAAACGCTTCATAGATAAAATACCCTAAAATCATTATAATTTCCGAACAAAGTCCACTAACAACTATAAAATAACACTTATTGCTTTTCAATATTTTTTCCCTTGCAAAAAACACCATTACCGCCATTAATATCTTTATAATAAAAGTTCCAGGTAGATATATGCCATATCCACTTGCAACATCACATAAAGCAGCACCAACAGCTCCCGATATTAATGCATATGGAATGTCAAGAATACAGGCACTTAAAATTATCATACAATCTCCAAGGTTAATATTCCCAATAATTGGAGTAGGAATTGAAATCCATGTAAACATAAATGTAAGTGCTGAAAAAATTGATGCTAAAACCAATCTATATACTTTATTTTTTTCATATTTAATACTCCACCTTTATTTAAATGCAATAGTCTATAAAACATTATTAAATAAACTTTATTTTTTTAACTTTTCTATAATTGCTTTTACTATTCTTTCGGATGCTAATCCATCACCATAAGGATTAACAGCCTTAGCCATCTGTTGGTAAGCCTTGTCATCTGACAAAAGCTCCGTTGCCATTTTAACTATCACATCCTTGTCCACTCCTGCAATTTTAACAGTTCCCGCTTCAACAGCTTCAGGTCTTTCTGTTTCATTCCTTAAAACAAGAACAGGTTTCCCCAACGACGGAGCTTCCTCCTGCAAGCCGCCTGAATCAGTAAGAACAAGATAACCTCTTTTTATTGCGTTATGAAGTTCATCGGCATTTACAGGTTCAATAAGCTTAACTCTGTCTAAGGAACCCAAAATCTCATTTGCGACTTCTCGAACAGCAGGGTTCATATGCATAGGATAAACAACTTCCACATCCTCAAACTTTTCAACAATCTCACGAACTGCCATGCAAATATTTCTAAGAGGCTCTCCAATATTTTCTCTTCTGTGCGCTGTCATCACAATAACTTTTTTGCTATCCCAGTTCATATTACGAAGTGTATCATCTTTAAAGGTATAATCATCACGAACGGTTGTTTTTAATGCATCGATAATTGTGTTTCCTGTAATATAAATTGTAGAATCATCTACATTTTCTCTAAGAAGATTCTGTCTGTTACTTTCTGTCGGAGAAAAGTGCATATCCGCAATAACACCTGTAATTCTTCTATTAATTTCTTCAGGGAAAGGAGCATATTTATCAAAAGTTCTAAGACCTGCTTCTACATGTCCTACTGCAATTTGATTATAAAACGCAGCAAGTCCTCCAACAAATGTTGTAGATGTATCTCCGTGAACCAATACAATATCAGGCTTGGCTTCTTTCATAACCTGATCAAGTCCCTCTAATGAACGAGTAACAATTTCAACTAAATTTTGGCGTTCCTTCATGATATTTAAATCGTAATCAGGCTTTATATCAAAAATTTCAAGAACCTGGTCAAGCATCTGTCTATGCTGAGCTGTAACGCAGACAATAGATTCTATATCATCCTGATGTCTTTCCAGTTCCTTAACCAATGGCGCCATTTTGATAGCCTCGGGCCTTGTACCAAAAATAGTCATTACCTTAATTTTGCTCATCTTTATCTTCCTCCAAATTTGAATTATCTATTCTTTTGCTTGGGTCGCTCATTTCTCCCATAAGCCTGAGCGATACTAAAATTATCAATAAAACAGCTAAAATTAAAAGTATTCCCCGCATATATCCTTGTATAGAAATAACAACTGCCGTTAAACATAAAGCCGCCGTCATTGTATACAAAATTGCAACTGTTTGCTTTTGAGAAAATCCCATATCCAGCAACCTATGGTGCAAATGTCCTCTATCAGGTGACATTGGTGAACGCCCTGTTAATACCCTTCTTACAATTGCAAATAAAGTATCAAAAATAGGGAGACCAAGAACAAGTAGGGGTATCGCAAAGGAGATTAATGCCGACATTTTCAAGAAACCTTGAACTGATATACAACCAAGAATAAAGCCCAAGAAGAGTGCCCCCGTATCTCCCATAAATATTTTTGCAGGATTAAAGTTGTATGGCAAAAATCCAAAACAAGCGCCCGCAACCGCCGCTGTTAAAATAGCGGCATTAAAATTAAATGTAAGTAAAGTTAAAGCAAGCATTGATACAGATGCAATTGAAGAAATTCCAACCGCCAAACCATCTAATCCATCTATAAGATTTACTGCATTACAAATACCTACAATCCAAATGACTGTCACAACAACAGAAACCCAGAAATTCAGAACAATATACGGAGAGCCAAATAAGCCATAGAATGGATTTGCAAAATGCTCTATCCTTACACCTGAGTAAACAACAACTGATGCAGCTAAAATTTGAAACAAAAGCTTCACGATTGCCTTCATATCCGTCATATCATCAATTACGCCTACAGTAACCATTATAACCGAACCAATCAAAACACCCGCTATTTCCTTATCAATAGTTGCAAAACATAAAACACTGACTATAAATCCATAAAATATTGCAAGTCCTCCTATTAAAGGAATAGGTTTTTTATGCACTCTTCTTGCATCCTTCGGAACATCAATCGCATTGATTTTATGAGCTAATGATATCACCATAGGAGTTGCCGCAAAAGAAATTAAAAACGCAACTGCTAATGCAAGTATTATATGAAGATTATTACTTAAAAGCATTTTTATCCCCCTTTATTAAAAGTTTCATACCCTATTAAGGTTGAATAAAACCAACTTTACGATATACCTTTGATAAAGTTTTAACAGCAACTCTGTTTGCTCTTTCCGCTCCACTTCTGTACACTTCTTCAAGATAGTCCTTATTCTTCATCAAATCAGCATATTTTTCCTGAATAGGACGCAAAACCTCTACGACGGACTCAGCAACTGCATTTTTAAAATCTCCGTAGCCTTTACCTTCAAATTCTGCTTCAATCTCTTCCATTGTTTTCTTTGTCATTGCAGAATATATACTCATTAGGTTTTCAACGCCCTCTTTACCTTCGCCTCTGCAAACAACAGAACCTGAATCTGTAACCGCTCTTTTAATTTTACGAACAATTGCATCAGGATTGTCTAACATAAGAATATAACTGTTATCATTATCGTCTGATTTAGACATTTTTTGACTTGGGTCTTGTAGGCTCATTATTCTTGAACCAACCTTCGGAACATAGCCTTCGGGAACCTTGAATGTATCACTATACGCATTATTAAAACGATTTGCTAAATCACGAGTTAATTCAAGATGCTGGGTCTGGTCTGCTCCAACAGGAACCAAATCTGCTTGATAAAGCAATATATCTGCCGCCATCAATGATGGATATGTAAATAAACCTGCATTAATATTATTTTCGTGCTTTCTTGATTTATCTTTAAACTGAGTCATACGAGATAACTCTCCCATATATGTATTACAGGTCAACACCCATGATAATTGAAGGTGTGCAGGAACATGGGATTGAAAGAAAATCGGATTTTTTTCATAATTAAGTCCAGATGCCAAAAACAGAGCGAGTAAATCCATGGCATTCTTTCTGAAATCCTTTGGAGTTTGTCTTACTGTTATTGTATGTAAATCAGCAAGCATATAAAAACATTCATATTCATCGGTATCCTGTAGTTGAACCCAATTTCTTAAGGCGCCAATATAGTTTCCTAAAGTCAATGCCCCTGATGGTTGGATACCGCTTAATATTCTTTTCTTCTGAGTTTGATTTTCCAATTTATTCACCTACAACTTCCTTTAATACTTTGCCTAAAATTTCTATTCCTTTTTCGATATCTGTTTCCGAAGCTGTTGAGTAGTTCATTCTAAAAGTACTGTAAACCGCCTTATCGTCTATCATGGTTGTAGCCCCCGGAACAAAGGCAACGCCATTATCTAAGGCTTTTTGCATTACTTTTTTACTGTCATACTGTTCAGGCATAGTACAGAACAAGAACAATCCCCCCTGAGGAGTTGTATGAGTAACAGATGTTGGAAAATACTTATCCATACAATCCATCATAAGTTTGCATTTTCTGCCATAAACTTCTCTTAGCTTTGCAATATGCTCATCAATATTATATCTTGTTACAAATTCATATGCAACCATCTGAGATAAAACATTTGTATGAACATCCTGAACCTGTTTACATATAATCATTCTCTCCATCAAAGCCGCATCACAACTTGTAAATCCAAGTCTTAAACCAGGTGATAGAATTTTTGAGAAAGAGCCTAAATATACAACTCTTCCATTTTTGTCCATGGATTTGATTGTAGGAACATCATCTCCTGCAAATCTTAATTCTCCGTATGGATTATCTTCAAAAATAATAAAATCATACTTTTCAGCAAGCTCTAACAATTTCTTTCTTTTTTCTACAGACATTGTTATTCCTGATGGATTTTGAAAGGTAGCAATTGTATAAACAATTTTAATATTTGCTTTTTCCTTAAGCAAACATTCCAATTTA
>JAZNCG010000185.1:0-2701 GCA_045587405.1 Ructibacterium sp.
TTTTGTTTTCTTAAATAAATATTTTTGTTTTCAGCATATGGAGGTGTTGTAATTGTATAAGATTATTAGAAAAGAAACATTGAATTCCTCCGTTAATTTGATAGAAGTTTACGCTCCGTATATAGCCAAGAAGGCAGAGGCAGGTCAATTTATTATATTAAGAGTGGATGAAAACGGCGAGAGAGTTCCGTTTACAATTGCTGATTTTGACCGCGAAAAAGGTACAATTACGGTTATTTTCCAGATAGTTGGAGAAACTACAAGACGGATGGGTGAATTAAAAGAGGGAGATTTTCTACAGGATTTTGTTGGTCCTCTTGGAAAAGTTTCTGATTTTGATGGTGTTAAGAAGGCGATAGTTATCGGTGGTGGTTTAGGTACTGCTATTGCTTATCCTCAGGCTAAAAAGCTTAACGAGATGGGCGTTTGTGTTGATATGATAAATGGTTTCAGGAACAAAGATATCATAATTATAGAAGATGAATGCAAGAAAGTTTGTAAAAACCTTTATACTATGACAGATGATGGTTCAAATGGCAATAAAGGTTTTGTTACTACTAAGCTGGAAGAGCTGATTAACAGCGGAAACAAATATGATATAGTTATTGCAATAGGTCCGTTGGTTATGATGAAGGCTGTGTGTGAGCTTACAAAAAAGTATGGTATAAAAACTATAGTTAGTATGAATCCTATTATGATAGATGGCACAGGTATGTGTGGCGGTTGTCGTGTTACTGTAGGCGGAGAAACAAAATTTGCTTGTGTAGATGGTCCTGATTTTGATGGACATTTAGTGGATTTTGATCAGGCAATACGTCGTTCCAAGATGTTCGCTGAGAGTGAAAGAAAAGGCCGACAAGCCCATAGATGCAGAATGGAGGGGTTTGACAATGCCTAATATGTCCGCTTATAAAGTTAAGATGCCTGAACAAGCTCCTGATGTGAGAAATAAAAATTTTTATGAAGTTTCTTCAGGCTATACTATGGAAATGGCAATAGAAGAAGCTAATAGATGCCTTGATTGTACGAATCACCCGTGTATGAGCGGGTGCCCTGTAAATGTAAAAATTCCTGAATTTATCAGGTTGGTTAAAGAGAGCAGATGTGAAGAAGCTTATCATAAAATTCAGGAAACAAGCTCGTTGCCTGCAGTTTGTGGCAGAGTTTGCCCTCAGGAAAATCAATGCGAAAAGTATTGCGTAAGGGGAATAAAAGGTGAGCCTGTTGCAATAGGAAGATTGGAACGCTTTGTTGCAGATTGGTATATGAAAAATGGCAAGGCGGAAATAAAAAAAACTGAGCGGAATGGTAAAAAAGTTGCAGTTGTTGGTGCCGGCCCTTCAGGACTTGCTTGTGCAGGGGATTTGGCAAAGCTTGGATATGATGTAACGATTTTTGAAGCCTTCCATACTCCGGGAGGAGTTTTGGTATATGGCATCCCTGAATTTCGTTTGCCCAAGGATATTGTCAAAGAAGAAATCAAAAGGCTTGAAAATATGGGCGTTACTATTATGACCAATATGGTTATCGGAAAGGTTTTGTCTATTGATGAGCTTATGACAAACGAGAAGTTTGATGCGGTTTTCATAGGTAGCGGAGCGGGTCTGCCAAGCTTTATGGGAATCGATGGTGAAAATCTTAATGGGGTATATTCTGCTAATGAATTTTTAACGAGGATTAATCTTATGAAGGCATATCGCTTTCCTGAGTTTGATACACCTATATATATGGGTAAAAATGTTGTTGTTGTCGGTGGCGGAAATGTTGCTATGGATGCCGCAAGGTCTGCCAAGAGGCTTGGAGCTGAAAATGTTCATATTGTGTACAGACGAAGTGAAGAGGAAATGCCTGCAAGACGAGAAGAGGTTCAACACGCAAAGGAAGAGGGCATAGAATTTAATCTTCTTTGCAATCCCATAAGAGTTATTGGTACAGAGGATGGTTGGGCATCCGAGGTTGAATGCATACGAATGGAACTTGGAGATGCAGATGTATCGGGGCGTCGCAGACCTGTTGAAATTGAGGGAAGCAAATTTACAATAGACGCAGAAGTTGTTATTATTGCAATAGGGCAGAGGCCCAATCCCCTTATTAAGGACACGACCTCTGATTTAGAAACAAATAAAAGAGGTTGTATAGTTGTCAAAGAAGATACAGGAGCAACCAGTAAAGCGGGTGTGTATGCAGGTGGAGATGCCGTAACAGGAGCAGCTACAGTTATACTGGCGATGGGAGCGGGAAAAACCGCAGCACATTCTATTGATCAATATTTATCATCAAATAAATAAAGTAAAAAATTAATTATATATATAAGTTAAGGCGAGGTATCATAACGAGATACTTTGACCTAAAAGGAGAGATTTTAATGGCATTAACAAACGAGTATCTTAAGAGAGTTTATGAGCAGGTTGAGGCAAGAGACAAAAACGAGCCTGAATTTTTGCAGACAGTTGAAGAGGTTTTTGAATCAATCGAAACTGTTGTTGCAAAGCATCCTGAGTATGAGGAAGCAGGCCTTATAGAAAGAATGGTAGAGCCCGAGAGAATGATTACATTCCGTATTTCATGGGTTGATGATAATGGTAAAACTCAAGTAAACAGAGGTTACCGTGTTCAGTTTAATAGTGAAGTCGGAGGCCAAGCGGTCTTAGGAAGACAAAAGCTCCTGACAACTCCTTGGCTCACAGAACGACATGGCTAC
>JAZNCG010000186.1:0-5387 GCA_045587405.1 Ructibacterium sp.
GTCAGTTCATTATAACAGTCTCTGTATTTTTCGAATATCTCTTTATTTTTCTCGTCTAATGACTTCAACAATGTTCCTTCGTGCCTTTTAATCAGGTCACTGATTTTAATCATTTCTATGTTGCTCTCACCATGCCTTTCGTTTGGGTGTATGTTCCCATACCAGAATTCATCAAGTATTTTCATTATTTCCCCTCCTCACGCAAAGAGAGCGCCTCAAATTCCGGTATGTCCGAAATCGAGTCGCCCTCTTCAATCATTCTTTTTGCTGTCAGCAGTGCGTGCTTGACATAAATCATATTCAGTTGTTCTCGTATGGTTTTGGCATTAACTTTTTGTTCAACCATCCTGAACACTTCCACAAATACAGCACTTTCTATGCCGTACTTGTCACCATACATAATGTCTTCTAATGTGTACTTCGCCATTCGTGTCACCTCCTTTGGCAACACAAACACTACCACAAGAAATACCGGAAGTCAACGAAGGAATCATAAATTATACAATTCCTTGTAAGTAATTACATCATCATATTTGCTTTGCGGTAATTTTAATTCTTTAACCTGTCCATATTTCCAATACACATATTCATATCCAGAATAGCTTCCGCCCCAGTTAAGAACTATGTCTTCTGCGATACCAATATCATATATTGTATATTTTTTCAGTGCTTCAATATCTTCGTCAGTTTGATTTAAAAGCTCTATATCTTCTTCCATTAGATGATTAGACCCTTGTATAGCATCACAATGTTCGCAATGATTGGCAAAATATGTGCCACCAATTCTTGATTTCCCAATATGAACATTATAGTTAGACTTTAGGTATACAAGCAATGCCGGAGGGATATCTCTTTCACATAGTTCCCAAGTCACATATAAACTAGGAAATTCATATATGTCTTCAAAACAATCACATTTATATGTTTCATCATCTTGATACACAACCATATGCTCACCCAAAGCTAACCCAATTACCCGAGTCTGTTTTCCACATTTATAACATGTCCTCATTCTTTCAACTATGTATATGTGCTCAAAAGCTATTGTTATTTCTTCATCTTTTGATATCCAATTCGCAAGCTTTATATAATCACGTACTAACCCTTTATAATACCATTTTTTAATATCAGGATCCCAGCGAGCTCCTAGTTCTTTGACCTGTTCCTTTTCAGAATATGGAACATTTAAATAAATTTTTCCCGTTCCTGAATATCCTTTATTATAATTTCTATATTTTTTGTTACTTTCTCGTTGTATAATAGGATTTTTCTTTTTAAAGATAAAATCAAGAATTCCCATAACCTCCACAATTTAAGTATAAAGCAGTAATATAATAAAAACAATCCACTATCCGTACACTATCAAATTTGTCTTTCGCTAACATCTAAACAGAACCATCACAAACCTGTATGATTTTGTCTGCCGCACCTTTTGCACCTGAGCAGTTCTTAAATCCGTCAGAAATTTTTACAGCATTTTGCCTATAGGTGCTATCACTGAATATTTTATTTATCGCACTCAAAACGGAAGCTCCGTCCAATTTGTCAAGTTTAACACCTGCACCAAGCTGAGAAACCCGCTCGGCAACACCTTTTTGTTCTGATGTCTGTGGTAACATAACAAGCGGAACTTCAAAGTACAAACTTTCACTGACGCTGTTCATTCCGCAGTGTGACACAAAGGTATCTGCCTGCTCAAGAACAGCAATTTGGTCAACATGCGAATAAACCGATATATTTTCTGGTAGCTCGCCAAAGTCCCGGGTAGACACCAAATTACCAACAGACATAATTACTTGATAATCTGTATCCCTCAAAGCAGATATACAAGCTTTGTAAAAAGGCATCATATCATTATTAACCGTTCCCATAGATATATAAATCAGTTTATCCCTCTTTTTTTCAACTTCTTCGGTTGCAGAACGAATTGAAGGCCCGACAAATGCGAACTTCTCTGAAAAAGTCGCAGAACAAGGTTGAAATTCAGGAGAGGTATACACAATCGTATGTGTGTTATCATCACTTGCAATAATATCAAGAATGTTTTTTACAGGATATCCTTTACACCGAAGGCGCTTAATTTGTTTGGAGGTTTTTGGCATTGCAAAAAGCATCTTAACCAAATCTCCGATACCTTGTTTCATAATCTTTGCCGAATGCTGATTAAAGGCAAAAGTTGTTGTTGAAGAAACAAAGGGAATACCAAGCTTTAATGCAACCGCTTTTCCCCATAGTGCCATGGAATCTGCCACGATACAATCTGGCTTAAGCTCTGCCATCTCTTTGCAAACTTTTTCATCAAGAGCCAATGTGGTATCTACCAATATCTTGGTAGAGAACGCCAAATCTTTTCCCACACGGGTGGAGTCCTCGCTACTTAGTTTCTGCTCCATATCATAATCGTCACAGGATATAAATGTTGCACCTGCCGACTCGATTTTTTCACGCATAATGTTATATGAATAGTACCACACCTGATGCCCACGGGAAACTAATTCACGAACAACGCCCAAGGTGGGATTAGTATGCCCGTGTGCAGGGATACAAAAGAAAACAATTTTGCTCATATTACTTCACCTGATTTCATTCTTCTATTTCACTGAAAACTTGTTTGACAAAATCTTGTTGCTTTTCTTTGGGAAGAATTGCAATACCTCTTTCTTTATCTCCAAGAACTAAAATTTCATCGCCAGGCTGTAAGTCAAACAATTCTCTTGCTTCTTTTGGAATAACAAACTGTCCCTTTTCGCCGATTTTGACCATCCATGCAAATTTTCCTTCGGGTATATTCATAGTTATCTCTCCTTTTGTATGATTGGTATGAATAATCATACCACGATTTTATATAAATGTCAATAGAAAAAGGTGTGACCAAAGTCACACCTTTGAGATTTTTCTTGTACACCAGGATTTTTCTTCACATTCAGGGCATTTGAGATGTCTTGTTGTAAGAGTGTGTACACCCCAAATGTATGCCTTAAATGTAGGCTTAAAAGTGTGTCCGCATTTTCTGCATTCATAAACGCCTGTTTCGTAGTCAACCTTGGCGGCATAGGATATCGCAATACATACCAAAACCACCGAAACTGCTATAAAAGCGATTGCAGTCGCAGTATTTATGATTTTTTCTTCCGCCAAAACTGTGCTTATAACAAGCAATGCGATACTTAACACAACTCCGACAATCGATAATATTATTTTACCTTTATTTTTCATTTTATATCATCCTCCCTGAAGTTTATACTAACCTAAAAGAAGCGATATACTCTGCATCTGATTCAAGTTTGGGATCGTTTTGCTCAAAGACAATATTTAAATTGTTTTCTTTAGCAGTCAAGTCAAAGTGACAAAGGACGATACCTATATCAATCATTTGCATATCGAGCGTTGAAGTACGAGCAAAGCCCTTACTGCGTTTGAGATAGAAGTGAACTGCATTATCAGTCACAACAACACGCCAGGGTTGCTTGTTTACTGCAGAAGGTGCAAGTCGGACCATTTCCAAGGCTTCAGCCCATTGACCTGCTTTTCCTTTGGATAAAGGCGTATCAAATGAACCGTCAAAAAATAACTTTTCAAAAGGCAAACGCTCATCGGCTTTAACGCCTTTTCGCATCATACTCTCGCGCAATGACATTTTCTTGGCAGGATATCCAAGAGCACTTGCACAAGGCATAATTTCATCGGTACCAAGTTCCATTCCTTCTTCAAAGGCAGAACGATTCATAGTTCCGCCAAGCCAGACAGTTCCGATTCCGATAGACTGCGCATATAATACGAACATTTCAAATGAATAACCAAATGCTACACTTGCATTTTCTGTGTGCTTAATTTTACCGCCGACAAACAAATCCGTACCCACCGTAACAGGACAGTTAAGTCCGTGTTCCTTTGCATTCATCAGCTTAAAATCAACGGGTATTTTACAAGGATTTTCTATTGTATGAGCAAAAGAAGTCAGTTTCTCTATATCGCTTTTATCAAGCTCTCTGCCATCATATGTCCTGACACTTCTTCTGTTTTTGATATGTTCTGTAATATTATTCATAGATAACCTCCTATAATTCCTACTCATTTATAACTTCTATGTAAAAACTGACCGGTCTGAATCCATCATTACAGGAAATCATAGCCGATTTTTTGTTTTTCATCCAGCCATCATAAAAATTTCCGCCACCGTTTGCAAGCTCTTTCACAAAGTACTCCATACTTTCCCATGCAGAATCACACATATTTTCAGGTTTTTCGCCACCAACGGAAATAAACTCCTGACCGAGCCTCATATCGCAGGCGTGCTCAATTGGATTTTCATATTTTGATATCAAATCATCATACCGCGCCATCTTCATAACGGTAATTCTACAATTTTGCATCGTCCTTACTACCTCCGCAATTTCAAAATCTTCTCTTTAATTTTATTCGCTGTTTCTATAAATTCTTCATCGCTTTTTCCTGTGGGATCGTCAAGCCCCCAATCTGTGCGTTCTTTGCACGGAATATATGGACACCTAACATTACATCCCATTGTGATGACAATATCAGGCGTTGGAATATCCGAAATCAGTTTCGAATACTGACCTTGCATATCAATACCGAAATGCTCTTTCATAATCCGCACAGCATCTTGATTTATCTGAGGCTTTGTTTCTGTTCCTGCAGAATAGCAGTCATATTTCTCTGATAGATACACTTTTCCAAAAGCCTCCGCCATTTGACTTCGGCAGGAATTATGCACGCAAATAAATGCTATTTTAGTTTTTGACATGGAAAGGACACCTTTCTTCAATACATTGATTATTTAGTTTTGAACGAGAACACTCGATTTTATCAAGCTCCATATGTACGCCAAGTTTTTCGGCGGTAAAAGAAACTGCTTCGGTTATTGCTATGTAAGAATCTCTTTTACAGCAACGGGGACCGCCGTTTTTGCCGATTGCAGTAAGCGCTCGTCCCGTCATCTGATTGGAAACCCCCCAGCCTTCTTTTGCAAGCGGTGTTGACTTTGTTATAATCGACATATACATTCCTGTGCTGATTCCTGCACCGCACGCACCCCAGAATCCGCAGGCTCCACCGGGAACTTGTTTTCCTCTTGCATACATTTCAGAAAGTGCTGACGGCAAATCAATCTCACCGCCTGCGTTCTTGTATGCTGTAAGAAGTGATGCTCCTACCATAACATGATGCTCGGGACCGTGCATATGGCAAAAGTCCATAGACATCATTTTTTCTAAAATCTCAATGGGATTTTTGGAGTCTTCATTTAACGCTAACGCTATGATTTCGTCCATTCCGCTTGTGTGACAATCACTGCAGACATAATGCCCGTTTACGCATCTTGTTTTGCTGTTTTCTTTTTTGTGGCAAATCACACATTCCATCATTGT
>JAZNCG010000187.1:0-2622 GCA_045587405.1 Ructibacterium sp.
TGTTTGAGTCTGAAGAAATATATTATAAGACAATGCAAGGTGAATATATGAAACAGGTGTACACATCTACAGATGAAGCAGGATTTCGTGTAATGACATGGTATAGTGCAGGTACAAGAAATTTTTACACCAATAAGCCTATTAACACGCCGGAGGATTTAAAAGGATTAAAAATAAGAGTTCAGCAATCCCCTGCAAGTGTAAATATGGTACAAAAATTTGGAGCAGCAGCGACACCGATGAGCTTTGGAGAGGTGTACACGGCGATACAGCAAGGAGTAATAGATGGAGCGGAGAATAACGAACTGGCACTTACTAATAATAAACATGGTGAGGTTGTAAAATACTACTCATATAATAAGCATCAAATGGTACCTGATATGTTGGTGGCAAATCTTAAGTTTTTAAATTCTTTACCTGAGGAAGAAAGAATTGTTTTTGAAAAAGCAGCAGAAATTTCAACCGAAGTAGAGCTTGCTGAATGGGGAAAACAGGTCGAAGAATCAAAAAAGATTGCTGTTGAAAAAATGAAAGTGAATTTTGTTGATGTGGATATAGAGCCTTTTAAAAACATGGTTTTGCCATTACATCAAGAGATGATGAATATTAACAAGGATTTAATACCAATATATGAAAAAATTCAACAGATAAGCGAGGAAGCTAAAAAAGAAAAGGAGAATGCCCAATGAAATTAACAGATATGATAAGAAATACAATGGATAAAATTTTAGGATGGATTTGTGCAACTCTTTTTGGCGTAATGACCATTGTTGGAACATACCAAATTGTTACGAGGTATTTTTTTAACAGTCCAAGCACGATTTCCGAAGAATTATTGACTTATAGCTTCACCTGGATGACTCTGTTTGCGGCATCCTATGTATTCGGAAAAAGAGCTCATATGCGGATAACTTTTGTTGTAGATAAGTTATCGGACTCAAAAAGACGAATATTAGAAATATGCCTTGAGATTTTGATTTTAATATTAATAGGTACGGTTATGGTTTATGGAGGAATAAATATAATGAGATTGGCAATGACGCAGGTTACAGCATCTCTGGGGATATCAATGGGGATTGTATATTCAGTTCTACCAATTTCAGGTATTTTAACAATGATTTATTCGATTTTAAACATTATTTATCTTGCAAGCGGAGGTGATATGAAATAATGAATATAGCAATATTAAGTTGTTTAATTATATTTACATTATTAATAGTTTTGTTGATTATAGGTGCTCCTATTGCGGTAGCTCTTGCAATATCATCTGTGTGTGCTATTTTACCGATATTAGATTTGGATATTGCAGTTGTAACAGGCGCACAAAGAATATTTTCGGGAATATCTATATTTTCTCTTCTTGCAATACCGTTTTTTGTTCTTGCGGGTAATGTTATGAATAGGGGCGGAATAGCTATAAGGTTAATTAATTTGGCGCGATTGACAGCAGGGAAAACCCCTGGTGCATTGGCGCAAACCAATGTAATTGCAAATATGCTTTTTGGAGCGATATCCGGCTCGGGCACAGCGGCAGCTTCGGCTATGGGCTCGATTATAGGTCCCGTTGAGAGAGAAGAGGGCTATGATCCAAATTTTTCTTCCGCAGTTAATATCGCGACAGCTCCGACAGGGCTGCTAATTCCCCCGAGTAATGTTATGATAACCTATTCGCTTGTAAGTGGCGGAACATCTGTTGCGGCGTTGTTTATGGCAGGATATATTCCGGGAATTTTATGGGGTCTTGCTTGTATGACGGTTATATATTTTACAGCCAAAAAATACGGATATATCAGTAAGAGGAAAACAACATTAAAAGAGGCTATGAGTGTAATTGCGCAAGCTATACCATGCTTATTGTTAATATTAATTGTTATTGGAGGAATAATAAGCGGAATATTTACAGCTACAGAAGGGTCTGTGGTAGCAGTAGTTTATAGCTTAATTTTATCCATTTTCTTTTATAAATCCATCTCATTTAAAGATATCCCAAAGATTTTAAGAGATAGCGCTGAAATGGCAGGAATAATTATATTTCTAATAGGAGTTTCTGCAATAATGTCTTGGGTTATGGCGTTTACGGGAATTCCGGGTGCTATATCGAACGCACTTCTTTCATTAACAGATAATAAATTTATAATTTTATTAATAATAAATATTATATTACTAATAGTAGGAACTTTTATGGATATGACGCCTGCGTGTCTTATTTTCACACCAATATTTTTACCGGTATGCACGGCGTTGGGGATGCATCCAATTCACTTTGGAATAATGCTTATATTTAATTTGTGTATTGGCTCTATTACACCTCCTGTTGGAACAACCCTGTTTGTTGGTGTAAGAGTCGGAGGAGTCAGAATTGAATCGGTTATAAGTAAACTTTTAGCTTTTTTTGGAGTAATAATTGCTGTTTTGTTGCTTGTAACCTATATTCCCCAATTATCTCTTGTTTTGCCTAAGCTGCTTGGATATGTATAAAAAGTAATGAAAAATAAATAGAAAAAATCCCATCGACAAATATCGATAGGATTTTTTGTTCTGGCTTTCACATACAAAATAGATACGATAGTATTTTTATGAAATCCTTTGCGTCGCTCACGATGAAATCAAATCCATCTTTTT
>JAZNCG010000188.1:0-11453 GCA_045587405.1 Ructibacterium sp.
TCCTCTATGGATTTATCTATAAGCTCGTCGATTTTTTTGTTGTATTCCTGGCCTTTATGTCCAAGATATCTCAAAACTTCTTTTTTATCAATTTCTATATCCATTTAAAATCCCTCTTAACCCAATATCTTCTTAAATTATATGTTATATTCATTAATTTGTCAATTAATTGATGATGGCACCTTATGGCACAGGATATTGTTGTATACTTAAATCAGGTCAGAACCTAAATATTATAATTTTAAGGAGTGATATTATGTCATTATGGTATGACAAACAGGGAAAAAACTATGCCTCAGATGGGAAAACCTCTTGGATTAAGGTTTATGCAGAGCATATTGTCGAAACATTAAAAAACAGTATGATTGCAAAGTTCGGTATGCACTATGAGGGGTTAGAGGGTAGACACAAAGCGGAAGATGTTGATTATGATTCTGCATCTACAATCAAAGAAAAAATTGAAGAGGAGGAAAATGCTCGTATTAACGGCGATAATGATATTCTTGTAGCTGTCAGAGATGAGGAAAATGCTCGTATTAGTGGCGACAATGATATTATTGGAGCTGTCAGAGATGAGGAAAATGCTCGTATTAATGGCGACAATGATATTCTTGGAGATGTTAGAGATGAGGAGAATGCTCGTATTAGCGCAGACCAGATTTTGCAAACCCAAATTAATGAAGAGAAAACGGCGCGAGAAAACAGCGACAATACATTGGAAGATTTAATTACAACAGAAACAGAAAACAGAATTCAGGACAAATCTGCTCTTGAAGAATCTATCAGAGCAGAGGTAACGGCAAGAGAGAAACAAATAAGTTTATTGCGTACAGACCTGGAAAGCGAAGAAGAGGCAAGAATTGCATCGCATAACGCGCTAAATACTTCTATCACAACTGAGGTTACCAATAGGAGTAATGAAATAGAAAGTTTAAGGAATAATGTTTTAACAAAGGATAACACAACCCAGTTTATTCCAACAAAAGATTATCATCCTGCCACAAAAAAATATATCGATAATTTTGCTTCAGGCGTAGGCGATATGATGAAGAATGTTTATGATAAAAATAATAAGGGCATTGTAGATAATTCCCAGAAGTTAGGAGGAAAACTACCTGAATATTATGTAGCCAAAGAGCAGATTTCTCATATACTTACACATCCGGATATTACGCCTGTAAGTGATAGAAAAATTATAGGTCATAGTGGGTGGTACGGGACAGGATATATATATCTTGAAACGAATGAAAAATATTCACTCCCTGATTTTGATGGGTCAAGTCCTTTTTATGATATTAGAATGTCAGATCGTTTTTGCATTAAGTTAGGTAACGAAGAATGCGATTACAGAGAGTGGACAAACTGGACTCCGTATCTAGATATAGATGGAATGGAATTTGAGTTTTTCTATTCCCCAACAAGAAAGCTGTATGAAACATTAATCCCGGGATTTGGGGTAGACTCTTCGGATATGATTGATTACATAGAATGGAAAAGGGCCAAACCTTGCGAAATAAGATATGGTAAATTAGGTTCTATGATACAAATTACAACAAATGAAGATGGAACAGAAGTTTATTCATTTAACAGTGATGCAGCATCCATAAGGGATTCAGCAGGACCGTATACAGAGCAGGATGCTAAATTCATCGATGCATATGTTAGAAACAAGATTACGATTCCAAGCGGACTTGATTATAATTTACTTTCCCTTATATATCTTAAAATGGATGTTGACGGCAACGGTCAGATAAATTCTGACGATTATCAAAAGCTTGTAAACAGGGTAAAGGGTCAAGGTCTTCTTCCTGTTGAAGTAATGGATAGACAGGGATTGGGGGCATAATTAAAACATGAATGAATTAGAACAGCTACAGAGCCTTTTCGGGAATCTGCATCTTAATACAAACTTCTTAACCTACGGAGTTGTATTTGGAATTATCCTTGATTTTATAACAGGGCTTTTAAAAGGCTATAAGAAGGATGGTGAAATATCATCTTCAAAGCTCCGTGACGGAGGCTTTAAGAAGGCAGGAATTATACTTGTTATAGTTTTATCATATGGACTTTCCCTGCTTTTCAACGACCAAAGTCATATTATTTTCAATTCGGTTCAGGCCTACTATTTATATACAGAGCTTATAAGTATTCTGGAAAATTTGGTAGACTTAAATGTTTCCCTTCCGCCTATAATCAAAAAAATTTTAGGTAATAAATAAGCTATCGGACAGACACGGAGTAGTTTTTGGGGCATATATTAATTATAGAATTATTAAGAATTGGAGATGTGTATTATGCCCCAAAAAGATTATGACTATTTCAATCAGGGATTATTAAAGGGTATTAACCCTGTTTCCCCTACTCAAACTGATCTCAACGCTATTGAAAACACTCCTTCTGCGGAACCGGGACAGGGGACTCTCACTGTGCAGGTAAGCCTTGCACGGGGAGCAGTCCCTTTAGAAGGTGCGTTGGTCACAATAACCCAGACAGACGGAGAGTTTCCAACAACAATTCGGCTTGTAACAGACCAAAGCGGCAAAACCGACAAGGTTGCACTTTCAGCGCCTAACGCATCTTTATCCCAAAGCCCAAATAACACCGAAAAGACTTTCAGCAACTATGATATACAGGTGGCTTATCCGGGCTTTTATACTGAAAAAGCTTTAAATGTTCCGATTTTTGATAAAGTGGATTCTATTCAGCCAATCTCTTTAAGAGCCCTCAGTGCAGGGCAGAAACCATCATCTGAAATTTATTCCGACGAGGCTATGCCTCCTGGTTTATAAGGAGGTTTATTATGGCTGTTACATTTTATATACCCGAAACCATAAGAGTGCATTTAGGAGCTCCCACAGACCAAAATGCCCCAAATGTCACAGTTCCGTTTACTGAATATATAAAAAATGTTGCCTCCAGCGAGATATATCCGACTTGGCCTGAAAATGCTATAAGGGCAAATATATATGCTCAGGTTACATATGCCTTAAATCGTATTTTTACCCAGCATTATCCATCTCAGGGTTACGATTTTGATATAACAAATTCCACACAATTTGACCAAGCCTATGTACACGGCAGGGATATATTTGAAAATATAAGCCAAATTGTTGACGATATATTTAACGACTATATTGTGCGTCAAGGCACAATAAACCCTATTTTTGCCAAATACTGCAACGGAACCACCTCGATTTGTCCGGGAGGGCTTTCTCAATGGGGAACAGTGGATTTGGCAAATGCAGGATATACTCCTTTTGGGATTTTGTCTAATTATTACGGAGAGGATATTTCTCTTGTAACTGATGCTCCCGTTGCCAATCTTCCCGAAAGCTATCCGCAGACACCACTCAGGTTGGGAAGTTCGGGTTCTGATGTAAATCTTATCCAACTAAACCTTAACAGAATTGGCAGAAATTATCCTGCGATACCAAGAATTACATATCCGGACGGAGTTTTCGATTTGGAAACGGAAAATGCGGTAAAGGAATTTCAGAATATATTCAACCTGACATCTGATGGAATTGTCGGGAAGGCGACATGGTATAAGATTAAATATATCTATAACACGGTTAAACGATTGTCGGAGCTTAATGCTGAGGGAATATCCTTGGAAAGTGTAGACAGGAATTTTAAAACTTCTATTTTTGTTGGGGACAGAGGCGACCAAGTTAGACTTGTCCAATATTTTTTGAATGTTCTCTCGGAGTTTAACGATTACATTCCGTCGGTGACAATTGATGGAATTTACGGGCCTGCAACGGAAAGCTCTGTTATGGCATTTCAGCGCTCTCAACAGCTCACGCCTAATGGGACTATTGATGAAACTACATGGGAGGCACTTAATTCCGCCTATCTATCTACAATTGATGCCTTGCCCGAAAATTATCGGGTAGCAGGTGCGGCTGTCTATCCGGGGCAGGTTTTACGCCGAGGTATGAGTGGCGACAGCGTAAGGCTTCTGCAGACATACCTGGCGGAAATTTCACGCAACAATTCCAATATTCCGCCACCTGATGTAAACGGATATTTCGATGGGAAAACAGAAAATGCGGTATTGGCATTTCAAAGACAGAACGGTCTTCCTCCAAGAGGTATTGTAGGGTTGAATACATGGGACTCAATTGCTAAGGAGTATAACCGATATACTGCTTAGATTTTGGGAAATTTGATATATTATTTGTTGTTTTTCTTGATTTCAAGATGGAAAAGTGGTATCATAGTACTAAAGTGTTTTGCTTATAAAAATATATAAAACAGGAGGAGTTACTATGACAAATCACGATGACAAGGCTATGTTGATTTTGGAATTGTTGCATAAGGATTGCAGGATTTCCTTGGAACAGATGTCAACAATGCTTAATATGTCCATAACTGAAGTTGCAGGAATAATAGATGAATTGGAAAACAGAAATGTTATTTTAGGTTATGGAGCCCGTATTAATTGGGATGAAGCTAACGGAAGCGATGTGGTTACAGCCTATATTGAGCTTAAGGTAACCCCTCAACGCAATTTGGGTTATGATAGAATTGCGGAGCGGATTTATCAATATCCGGAGGTTAAAGCTGTAAATCTTATGAGCGGTAGCTATGATTTTGGTATAACGGTTGAGGGAAGAGATATAAGAGAGGTTGCCCAGTTCGTTTCTCAGCACCTTGCCGCCATGGAGTCCGTTATAGGAACGGCGACCCATTTTGTTCTTAAGAGATATAAATACGATGGAATAATTTGTGCCGGAGAGGAAACAGACGAAAGAGAGGTTATATCCTTATGAGTATGGATTTTAACGCTCTGTTAAATCCTGTTGTAAGGGATATTCCGCCATCGGGTATAAGAAAGTTCTTCGATATTGCTGCAGAGATGAAGGATGCTATTTCATTAGGTGTTGGCGAGCCGGACTTTGTTACCCCATGGCATATAAGAGATGAGGGAATTTATTCTCTTGAAAAAGGAAAAACCTACTATACTGCAAATGCAGGTTTGAAAGAGCTAAGAACAGAAATTTGCAATTATCTTGAAAGAAGATTTAGCCTTAAATATGAACCCATATCCCAGACAATTGTTACGGTTGGAGGTAGCGAAGCTATCGACCTTTTCATAAGAACGGTTGTAAAGCCCGGAGATGAGGTTTTAATCCCCGAACCCAGTTTTGTGTGCTATAAGCCGATTACGGCTATGGCAGGGGGAGTTCCTGTTTCTATTGTAACAAAGGCGGAAAATCAGTTCAGGCTTACAGCCGATGAGCTAAAAGAGGCAATAACCCCAAAAACTAAGGCGTTGGTTCTGCCTTTTCCTAATAACCCAACAGGAGCGGTTATGAGAAAAGAACATCTTCTGGAAATTGCCGAGGTTTTACAGGGAACCGATATTTTAGTTATAGCTGATGAAATCTACGGAGAGCTTACATATGGAGATGAAAAGCATACCTCGATTGCATCGATTCCTGAGATGTACGAAAGAACTGTTTTGGTCAGCGGTTTTTCAAAAGCATATGCGATGACGGGTTGGCGTTTGGGTTACGCTTGCGGGCATCCCGATATTATAAAGGCTATGACTAAGGTGCATCAGTACTCAATTATGTCAGCACCTACAACAGCTCAGTACGCTGCAATAGAGGCTTTGAAAAATGGTGACCCTGACATTGAATATATGAAAGAAGAGTATGACCGCCGAAGAATGATTATGGTTAAGGGTTTTAACGATATGGGCCTGACTTGTTTTCAGCCCGAGGGAGCCTTCTATACATTTCCTTGTATAAAGTCGACGGGTATGAATTCGGCTGAATTTTGCGAAAGACTACTCTATGATAAAAAGGTGGCAGTTGTACCGGGAACAGCATTCGGCGACAGCGGAGAAGGTTTTGTCCGTTGCTCCTATGCGTATTCCATAAAAAGCATAAACGCTGCTCTTGAAAGAATAGAAACCTTTGTTAAGCATAGATAGTTATAAATGTTGTTGACAAATTTTACAATATGTAGTAGAATAAATTAAGCTTATCAGCTTAAATTTTTAAAATAATTTGGAGGGTGCAAAAGATGAAAAAGTTAGTTACAATTGTTTTGGTATTGGTTCTTGCGCTTGGAGTGTTGAGCGGATGCGGAACAACACAGCCGGTAAAGGAAGAAAAGGAAATTACAGGTGCTGCTGATTTGGCAGGAGCTAAAATCGCAGTTCAAGAGGGTACAACAGGTGATACCTATGTTACAGACGAAATCGCAGATGCAGAAGTTTCTCGTTTTAAGAGAATTGTTGATGCAGGTATGGATTTGAAAAACGGTAAGGTAGACGCTGTCGTTGTAGACGATCAGGTTGCTAAAGATTTGGTAGAAGAAATCGACGGCCTTAAGATTTTAGACGGTGAACTCACAGAGGAAGAGTACGCAATTGCAATCGGTAAAAAGGATACAAAGCTTGTTGAAGATATCAACAATATTATCGCAGAAATCGAAGCAGACGGAACAATCGCAAAAATCCGTAAAGCTTTCATAGATGGCGATGCAGCAGCATTAGAAGAGCTTGAAGCAAAAGAAGCTCCTGCTGGCGAAGAAAAGCTTGTGATGGGAACAAATGCAGAGTTTGCACCATTCGAATTTCTCAATGATAAAAACGAAATCACAGGCTACGACATAGAAATTGCAAAAGAAATTGCAAGAAAATTAGGACGTGAGCTTGTAATCGAAAATATGGCATTTGATAGCCTCATAGCAGCTCTTTCAACAGGTAAAGTTCAAATGGTAATCGCAGGCATGACAGTTACCGAAGAGCGTGCTCAACAGGTTAATTTCTCGGATACATATTACAGAGCAGCACAGGTTATCATCGTTAACGAGTAAAAAAATACTCATATAATGCCCAAACCCCACCCTGGCAGTGTCTGTACACAGCATCGGGCAAGGTCAATCCCAGGGGATTGATGTGGTTTGAATCGTAGAAAAGAAAATAAAAATAAGAAAGCGGAAGAGAAAGCCTTCCGCTTTCTTATAGCATAAAAGGTAAGTCTTAAAATACCTAAAAATAAAAACAGGAAATTGTAAAACTTCGGGAAAAAGAGCTTGATTAGAATGATATTAAAATAAGTTGGCTGAAATGTCATTCTGAGCGTAGCGAAGAATCTCAGATACATTTTTACAACCAGATACAAGAACTTAAAGGAACGGAGAATATTATGGGAGAATGGATATCGGGAGTTTGGCAAAACTTCTGTACAGATTTTTATAATAATTTAATATACGCAGACCGTTGGAAGCTTTTACTGGAAGGCCTTGGGGTAACTCTTCAGATTACGCTTTGGGCAATCATTATTGGTACGGTTTTGGGTGTAATTCTTGCATTTATGAAGATGTCTAAATGGAAGTGGTTCAGTATTCCGGCAAAGGTTTATATAGAAATTATAAGAGGAACGCCTACCACGGTTCAGCTTTTGATTATGTATATGGGCGTTTTTGCCACTGTATCTGCTCCGAAATGGGTTATTGCGTCAATTGCTTTTGGAATAAATAGTGCCGCATATGTTGCGGAAATTGTAAGAGGTGGCGTTGAATCCGTTGACCATGGTCAGGTGGAGGCAGGGCGCTCCTTGGGATTTTCAAATATGCAGACAACTATGAAGATTGTTCTCCCTCAGGCGATAAAGATTGCTTTGCCTACATATACCAGTGAATTTATTGTTCTTTTAAAGGAAACATCTATTGCAGGTTATATTGCTATGGAGGATTTAACAAAGGTTGCGAGTATGATAACCAGCCGCACCTATAATGCATGGTTCCCGTTGCTTACAGCGGCATTGTTGTATTTTATTATGACATTTGCATTGTCCAAGATATTTGGATGTTTAGAGAGGAGGTTGCGTAAGAGTGATATTCGTTGAGGGGCTTCATAAGAGTTTTGGAGATTTACAGGTTCTTAAAGGAATTGACCAGCACATTTCAAAGGGTGAAAAATTAGCTGTTATTGGTCCGTCGGGTTCAGGGAAGAGTACATTTTTGCGTTGCCTTAACATGCTGGAAATTCCGACCCAAGGTAAGATTGTTGTAGATGGCGATGAAATTACCCAAAAGGGAATGGATATAAACAGAGTTCGCCAGAAGATGGGGATGGTTTTTCAGCAGTTTAACCTCTTCCCCCATAAGACAGTTATGGGAAATATAACAATGGCGCCTATGACATTAAAGAAAATGAGCAAAAAAGAGGCGGAAGAAAAAGCGGAACAGCTTTTGAAGAAGGTAGGACTTTTGGAAAAAGCAGATGCTTATCCCGCTCAGTTATCGGGGGGACAGAAACAGAGAATTGCTATTGCAAGAGCTTTGGCGATGGAACCTGAGATTATGTTGTTTGACGAGCCAACCTCTGCTCTTGACCCTGAAATGGTAGGAGAGGTTTTAGAGGTTATGACAGACCTT
Organism: Ructibacterium sp.; assembly: GCA_045587405.1. Classification (GTDB taxonomy): domain Bacteria; phylum Bacillota; class Clostridia; order Monoglobales; family Monoglobaceae; genus Ructibacterium. The sequence goes on from JAZNCG010000188.1 coordinate 8,401, forward strand.
GCAAAAGCAGGGATGACTATGGTTGTTGTAACCCACGAGATGGGCTTTGCAAGAGAGGTTTCTAACAGAGTATTGTTTATGGATGGGGGATATATCGTTGAGGAGGGTACTCCCGAACAGATTTTCTCAAATCCACAGAACGAGAGAACCCAGGAATTTTTAAGAAAAGTTTTATAAGAATTGGCTCTTTGTCAATAGTTGGGGTAAAGAGATAAAATGGAATTTTTATGCAAGCAGTTGTTTATTGGCAGCTGCTTGTTCGTTCGTGTAGCGTTAATGAGAGAATATCTATAAGATTTTTTCTTCTGGGAAAGCCCATGTATAGAGATATCTTTATTTGAGAATTTACTCCTGCAAAAAAATAAATAGATTTAGGCAAAAAGGCTTGACAACATAAGATATATGTGTTATAGTATTTAACAACATAAGAATATTGCAAAGCAGAGAGTGAGGAGTGCCTCACTCTTTCGTTTTGTGTTGTCAGGAGGTTAGAGATGGCGTATTCAAAGACCGAGAAAACTATTTGGGAGTTGGCAGAGCCTATTGCACACAAAGAGGGCTGTTATGTGTATGATCTGGAATATGTTAAAGAGGGTGGCATCTGGTTTTTGAGGGTTTACCTTGACAGGGAAGGCGGAATTTCTCTTGATGAGTGCGAGGCTGTAAGCAGGCTTTTAAGCGATGCTTTAGATGTTGCAGACCCGATTTCTCAGCAGTATTACTTAGAGGTTTCCTCCCCTGGGGTTGAGAGAAAGCTTAAAGCACCCGAACATTTTGCAAAATACACAGGCGAGCTTATAGATGTTGGCCTGTATAGAGCAATCAATGGCAATAAGCGTATTACGGGTGTTTTAAAAGGTTTTGCAGATGGGGTTATTTCCTTGGAATTTGACGGGGAAGTCTTGGAAATTCCGCAAAAGGATACAACTATTGTAAATCTTCATTTTGAATTTTAATTATCTAATATAAAGAAAAAGAAAGGAATGGTAGAAAAATGAGTTCAGAATTGTTTGAATCTCTGGAGTTGATTGAGGAAGAGAAGGGCATTAGCAGAGATGTTATTTTAGACGCTCTTGAAAGTGCTTTGATAGCTGCATATCGTAAGAATTTTGGTGCGGCTCATGATGTGGCTGTTATTTTTGATGAAAAGAAAGGCGGTATCAGAGTTATTTCGAGAAAAACTGTTGTAGAGGTAGTTGAGGATAAAGAGGCAGAAATTTGTCTTGATGAGGCAAAGCGTATAAATGATAAATACGAGCTTGGTGATATCGCAGAGATAGAGGTAACACCAAAAACTTTTGGTCGTATTGCGGCGCAGACTGCTCGCCAGGTTGTGTTCCAGAGAATGCATGAGGCAGAGAGAGAAAAGATTGTTAACGAATATTCTGACCAGGAAAACGATATTGCGACAGCAGTAGTAAGAAGAATTGAAAAGAGAAATATTATGCTTGAGGTAGAGAACGCAGAATCCGTTCTTATGCCTAATGAACAGGTAAAAGTCGATAATTATAAGGTTGGCGAGAGATATAAGGTTTTTGTTGTAGAGGTTGCAGATTCTGTTAAGGGTGTGCATCTTGTGGTTTCTCGTTCTCACCCTGGATTGGTTCGTCGTCTTCTTGAGTTGGAGGTTCCTGAAATAGAGCAGGGTATATTGGAAATAAAAGCTATTTCCCGTGAGGCTGGTTCAAGAAGTAAGATTGCTATTCATTCCAATAAAGAAAATGTGGACCCTGTGGGAACCTGTATAGGTCCTAAGGGAATGCGTATTCAAGAGGTTATTCGCGAGCTAAGAGGCGAAAAGATAGATGTTATTAAGTATAGCGACAATCCGGCGGAGTATGTTTCTAATGCTTTAAGTCCTGCTGATGTTCTCTCTATTGAGGTAGACGAGGACAACAGAATGTGCAGAGTTGTTGTTCCTGAAAGTCAGTTATCACTTGCTATTGGTAAAGAGGGGCAGAATGTTCGTCTTGCGGCAAGATTAACAGGCTGGAAAATAGACCTTAAAGCTACTCCTGATGAAAAGAAGGAAGATGAAACAGAGTCTGCGGAGATGGAAGAATAATGAAGCATTTGCGTATGTGTATGGTTTGTCGGGAGCGGAAGGAGAAGGATGAGCTCATAAGAGTTGTAAAAAAAAGCTCAGGGGAAATCGCTCTTGATAAATGCGGAAAAGCAGATGGCAGAGGTGCATATGTTTGCAAAAGTGCAAAGTGTGTAAATGAAGTGGAAAGGCGCAGATGCTTAGAGAGAACATTTTCTTGTAAAATCGAAAAATCCGTTTATGAAGAAATTGTATCTTTAATGGAGGTAGCCGAGGATGAATGCTAAGTTTTGGGGTATGTTAGGGCTTGCCAGAAAAGCAGGAAAGGTAGAAACAGGCGAGAGCCGAACCTTAGACGCGGTTAAAGGCGAAAAGGCAAAGCTGGTTATTCTTTCTGAGGATGCGTCGCAAAATACTTCAAAGAGAATACTTGATAAATGCAGTTTCCGTAACATAAAGGTTTTGATGGTGCAAAGTCGACAAGAGCTTGGTTGTGCATTAGGAAAGAAAGATGTAGTAACAGCGGTTGTAATTGATGGGAATTTTGCAGAAAGACTTAGCGAACTGGCAGATGGGAAATATTAAGACAGAAAATACAAGAAGAACATAAAAATCTGTCAATAGGATAGAGTTGTTAAAGATAGGTTTTATGGCAAAAGCCATAAAGAATGCGAAAACAATTAGTCATACAACAATAAAGAACCTACCCAGCCCACGGGCAAGGTTATAGAAGCAGTATTATAATGTGGGCAGAAAGGCATGGAGTTTAATATGGAAAAAATCAGAGCTTATGAACTTTCAAAGGCATTTGGAATACCCAGCAAGGAGATAGTAAAGGTGTTGCACGATTATAATGTGTCAACTAAAAACCATATGAGTGCTTTAGATGAAGATGAGTTAAATGTTATATTTGAATATTATACCCAGAAAAATCAGGTAGCGGATTTTTCTATGTATGAACAAAAGACGAATGTAAAAGAAGAAAAGAAGAGCACTAAAAAAGAAGAGG
>JAZNCG010000189.1:0-9221 GCA_045587405.1 Ructibacterium sp.
TATCAGTGGGAAGGTTGGTTCACAAAAGCTGAAGGCGGTGAGCTTGTCGATGAAACATGGACATACGAGGAAGATACAACCTTGTATGCACAGTGGACACTAAAAGGAACCCGAACACTTACATTCGCCTGTGACGGTGGCTCATACATAAGACCGATAACAAGGAAGCTTGGTGAAACGGTCGACCTTGCAGGATATGTGCCTGAAAAACAAGGATATATATTCAAGGGATGGTACACCGATCCCCGAACAAAAGAGAATGAGGTAACAGAGTACACCTTTAATGGCAACGGAGTCCTGTATGCGAAGTGGGAAGCGGATCCCACCAAAGAGCAGCCGGACACCTTAATGTCGACAGACACCATATACCTCACTGACGAACAATACTATGAGCGAATCTCAAGAATACAAGCCATCATAGATAGACTTATAGAGAGATACTTAAACACAAAGGGTGCATCGAAAGGTGCGCCCTTTAGTAAGTCCTGGAGGTCCGCATATGGCAAGTAAAGCACCATCATATCTACAAAATGGCAGAGAGATTGTAAACGGTATTCAAAAGCTTGCATACAGACATCCTGCATATCAAATCTTTCAGGATTGGTTAGAGATAAGTGCCATAGCAATAAGCAATTCAGTAGATTTGGCAAACTTTGATGACAGGGAAAAACGATACATTGAAATTATAAACCAATACAACAAAGAGGAGCAACAATCACTTGTTGAATTATTCTCAACACTAATAATGAACTTAACAAAAGAAGTTGAAACAGTAGGTTCACCTCGTGATGTACTTGGGGAAGTCTTTCACGGATTGGAGCTTCACAACAAGTACAAAGGACAATTCTTCACTCCCAATCATATCTGCGAGTTCATGGGACATGCGGTGATTGCAGGAGATACAGAAAAGGTCATAAATGAAAAGGGATATGTGTCAGTATGCGAACCGTGTGTGGGTTCGGGAGGTCTTGTAATAGGCTTGGCAGCCGCAATGGCAGATCATAAGTATAATTACCAGACAGAGATGTGTGTAACCGCATGCGATATAGATATCAAATGTGTGCATATGGCATACCTCCAACTGAGCCTGTATGGAATACCTGCAAAAATCATACACGGAAACTCGCTCACAGGAGAGCAGTGGTCAGTATGGTACACACCGACTTACATAGTCGGATTGTGGGCATTAAGAGAAAGTATGACAATCAAGGATGTAGCAAGAGCAGTTGAAAGTAAGGAAGAAGAGATAAAATTGAAATCGTCAGAAATACCGCAAGAATTAACAGAACTGAAAGTCAGTAAGAATGGTCAGGTAAGACTGTTCTGAAATAGAATGGAGGTAATGAAATAATGATGTTTCCAAGCGAAGCAACAGTAAAGAGTTTAAGGGAACAATATCCGGAGGGAACAAGGGTTGCCCTTGTTAATATGGATGATCCCTATTCAAAACTAAGTCCCGGCGACAGGGGAACAGTTCGCCATGTAGATGATGCAGGTACTATCCATGTGAGATGGGACTCAGGAAGCGGTCTCGGAATTGCATACGGAGAAGATTCATGCAGAAAGCTTACAGAAGCAGAACTTGCTGAAGAACAGAAAATGGCAGAAAAACCAGAACTCGAAGAGTCTGGTCCCGAAATGTTTATGTAGGGGGTGAGGAAAATGGCTTTAAAGGATAAAGTAGTAATTGAACTTTGTACTGAAGATCTACGTGGTACGGGTTATCACTATACGAATTTAACCCTGCCTGCAACAGAAGGACAAATAGAAGATGCCATGCAAATGGCCAGAGCAATAGGCAGAGAGGAATATATGGATATAAGCGTTATAAGCTCTCCAAGGTTACCAGAACTTACGGATACAAGGCTTGATGCTCCTACAATCAAGGAACTGAATTTCTTTGCACAAAGGCTTGAAAAGTTGCCGGAGAATCAGGTCATAGCATTAAATGCCTTATTCGAAACACAAAAGGAAGCAGGGGAGTTTGAATTCGGACTTCCGCTGAAAGACTTAATCAATATGACATATGACCTTGATGGGATGATAGTAGTTCCCGGCTTATCCAATGACGAAAAACTTGGCGAATTTGTCAGGGACAATGAGATGGAACCGTATATGCATAAAATGACCAACGAAACTTTAAAGCTACTTGATTTAGAAAAAGTAGGAAAGAAGTTCCGTGAGAGTGAATGTGGTGTGTTTACAAACGGACACTATGTTGCAAGACTCGGATATTGTTGGCCTGAAGTATATGACGGTGAAAATTTGCCTGAACCTGAAAGAAAAGCAGTAGGCGGATGGGTTATCCAAATGATTGTTGCAAAATCCGGCATGGAGGATCCCGAAGAAGCAGAAAAGAATGGAATCTTAATTGGTCTGCCGATACATATAGAAAAGGCAAATAAAATAGCACAGAAACTTGGCGAAGAAAGAATCGAGAATTGTGTATACTTCGATTTCCAATCACCATTCTCATGGCTTGATGAAGAGCTGTATGGCAGCACCAAGTTATTTGGTGAATTAAATACATTTGCACTTATGTATCAGAATCTGAATCCGGAAAACAGACTAAAGTTCAAAGCTGTATCAGAATGTGTGCAATGCAAAGATTTGGATACGGCAATGGATATAATGAATAACTTGGATAGATATCAGTTATCACATTATACTGCCGATTATGAAAGCTATGCCAAGGAATATATGCAACTTAAGCTACCAACCGAATTTGATACAAGTGTTCTTGAAAGATGCAATTTAGCAAATCTCGGAAGAACACTTTGTGACAGGCTTAAATGTAAGATGACCGTTTACGGAATAGTATCAAGAGAAGATGGTCAGATATTTGCAACAGTAACAACAGAAGAAGAGGAGCAACAGGAAGAAAGTCAGGAAGAAGAACAAGAAATTGGAGGAATGCAGATGTGAAAGAAGAGTATATAAACCAAGATGCTCTGATGGCATTCAAGAGCAATGTTCACGATCCTATGATGCAAAGGATCTTTGCTGAAACAGAAATAAAAGAAGGATACACTGTCATAGATAGTATGCATATATCATATCTTGACGGAAGAAATTCAGGTTATGATCAAAGAATATGTGTAAGCGGATTTAAATTTGAAGATGGATTCTCAGTTAAGTATCAGCGAGAAGAGTATGATATTTCCGTTAAAGATTTTATGAAAGGGATAAAAGGAATCCCTTTTATTTTTGACGGAAAACTTACAATTACGGATGAGAACCTTACAATAAAACTCGAAACACAGTTCTGTTCATCAGATAATGTTGCTCCACTATTTCCGGAGGTTATGGATATTCAGCCGGAATACAGACTAATTGAGACAATGGATTATGAAAAGCTAAAATATTTATATTCAAAAGCCGGAGAATATAAACAGGAAGAAAACGAAGAAATGGATATGGGAGGAATGCAGATGTGATTAGCAGAGAAGAAATAAGCGAAAATGTAAAAAGACTGCTGCAGGGATATGCAGATTCAAGTAATGAAATCAGAATTACAAGAAGAATTCCTAATGAGGCCGATGTATATATAGATGGAAAACTATTTAATACATATCTGATTGAAGAAAAGAAGTTTAAAAACAATATTATAAAAAATCAGGAAGATAATAAATATAAAATTACGATTATTATTTCAAGGGATGATCTTGCAGAACAAAAAGCACAGTATGCAGGTGCTCAGCTGCAACTTCCTGCAACAGAAAATGAAATTAAAGATGCTTTAGAAAGAGCAAGAATCTATAATAACCAAAAGTATACCATAAAAGATTGCAAACTTTACGAAATTGATCGTGCCGTAGACATAAGTGCGGAATGTATGGAACTTTCAAAGCTGAATTATCTCGTTAAGGTAATGAGGAGATTTTCCATTTATGAACATAAACAATTCAGAGGATATATGAAAAAGAAAGACATTTCTGTTTTGGATATAAAAGCTCTTATTAACATTGCATATAATCTGGATAAATGTGAAATCATTGATGGAATAATTGATGCTGAAGCACTTGGTAAAATGTATGTAGACAATGGTATGCTTGAATGGATTACCAAAATGCCGAGGGAAGCCTGTGCTTTCTTGGACTATAAAGCAATAGGAGAAAAAATAAAAAGTTCCCAAGACGGAATATTTACAGAAGATGGATATTTTACATGTAATGATCAAGAGTTTACGGAGATTTATGACGGGGAACATTTTCCTGAAACTTTTGAAGATGATGAGTATATCTTTAAACTGCATATAACACCGAAGCATTATGAGGCAGAAAATGATAAAAAATGGCTTATACTTCCTGTATCAAAAGAAGATAAGATAAGTTTTTTAAAAGAAATCGGAGCTGAAAGTTATGACGATTGTGTCTTGCATGCAGTTCAGAGCATGGAGTCAAATATTCTTATGTGCATTAAAAGTTTAAATCAGTTAGGTCCGCTTAATTCACTTGCACATAGAATGCGTGATATGGCAAAAACAGGTGAGCTGTCAAAGTTCAAGGCTGCAATTGAGGGTTTTGGATGTGAAACACTTGAAAAAGCTATAGAACATGCAAATAAAATACATGATTACATTTTGTATGCCGAATCATCATCTCTTATAGAGTATGCAAAAGAGGTTTATAAAGAAGTATTTGGAGATATTGTTCCTGAAACTTTTGAAAAACATTTTAATTTTGCATCGTATTCTGTTGATTTGGCAAAGAATGAAAAAATTGCAGTAACCGAATATGGGGTTATTAAAGATAGATCAGTAAAAACAGAAATAACCACATAAGGCTATAAGCAATAAACAACATAGGAGGTGCGGACATGAAATCAATCAATATAACAAGGGAGGGTATAGTACAGTATTACGGAAACAGAGCAGGTTATGTGAGAAACAACACTGCCTTTGTGGATGAGATGTTTAAAAAGGCAGATATTGAAGAGTTTCTCACAAAAGAAAACGGTTTTGAGATAGAGTGGGAGAAGGACTTATATGACAGACTTATAAAGGGTGAGATTGATAATTCAAATCAACTCACCCTTAAAAATTGCCGCATATATCAGCTTAAGGCTTCAACTAATATTGAAACCAGATACATAGGGTACAAGGAACTAAAAGATAAAGGGTTCAAAGAGCCAAATGCAGACGATTATAAAATTGTTTATGATGGAAATATCGGTACAAATAACCTTGAAGGAATCTATGCAAAATTTGATGCGTTTGACAAGCCTGAAGGTTTTTCGGGAACCGGTATTTTTATATCTGATGTTATTGAACTCTATGACGAAAATTCAAGTGAGTTCTACTATGTAAATCCAAAAGGATTTGAAAAACTTGAACACTTTACAGAGCCAAAAATTGAGGTTGAGAGAATGTTTGATAAACAGGAAGTGAAAGTACCTGTAAGAAGACATAATCAGGTTTTTGAGGCAGTTAAAGCCCCGGAAACAGCGATTGAAACCACAACAGAAAAAATATTCGAACCAATACCTGCCGAAGTAAGCTCAAATACCGATTTGCCTTCCGAAATGGAAGAAAGCTTTCAAGTCGAAACCTTCAAGATTACCATGTGACAAGCTAACATGGGAAGGAGGTGAGACTATTGAAATTTGAAGCAAGAATTTCTGCAATTATTGCAGATGAAAAACTTAAAGCATATGCAAGCGTATGCGTTGATGATGCTATTTTAATTAAAGGCATCAAAGTTGTAGATGGTATTCATGGCAGATTTGTCGCAATGCCGAGCAGAAAGACTCGCACAGGAGAGTTTAAGGATGTATGCTTCCCCGTGAAGAAAGAAGTACGTGATGAACTCGAAAAAGCGGTCTTGGATGCATATTCTAAGAAATTGGAGGAAATGTGATATGATGAAGTTAAAAAACAAAATTATACTCGCAAAAGAGAACCTCAAAAAGAGGTTTCGTGCTAAAGAAGGTCAGGGTGCAGTTGATACAGCTATCATTGTGCTTCTTTCCGTGGTTCTTGGTGCTTTACTCCTTGCAGGACTTTATGCACTTATGGATGACACGGTATTGTTTTCTTCCTCTAATCAACACGATAGAATTTGCTACGCTTAAACTGCTATAAAACTATACGAAATGGAGGTTTTTATATGAGTAAGTTATTATGTAGAGTCAAAGCGAAATTGTCTTTAAATAAAAGAAAATTTTGCGAAAAAATCAAGGATAACAGTGGACAAGGTGCAGTTGACACGGCCATCGTCGTTTTGCTCTCGGTTGTATTAGGTGCCCTCATTCTTGCCGGACTGTATGCCTTAATAGATGGGGAAGTACTTCCTGCCTTATCCGAAAAGATAACAGAGATGTTCAATTATAGCAACTAATCATTTCTGATATTAACTGATATGCTGAAACTGTTGTGAAATTCTTGTTGATAGATAGCTGATATGATATAATCTTAATGTTTGCAGATATTGTAGCAGGAAGGAGTATCATAGTTGGAAAAACAAGAAAAAAGGTTCAGGCTTGTCCGTTTCGCATTTGAGTCGAAACATAAGGATATAGTGTATCATTATTTAATCACAGATAATAAGATTCCGGTACTCGAACCGAATCAATGGATATTGGCAAAAAGTATCAGGAGTGTGGGAACAGGTAAGGAGTATGGCAAGAAGCTTGTTGTTTATTTGAATTTTCTTGACAGTATTGGTGTTGAGTACACAGATGCTACAAACCGTCATGTCAGAAGTTTTGTGAACTACATACTGTATGGAAGTACAGATATTATTAAATTGCCGTCACTCGAAACCGATGTTGTATATGGAACTGCTAATATGTATATAACGGTAGTCACTGAATTTTATAAATGGCTTGATGATAATTATGAAACCAATATGTTGTTTCATAGTAAAGAAGACAGTCTCAGAGCAAGAAAGTCTTTCTTGTATGGTCAGATTTATTCTTATGATTACCGTTATATCATAGAGCGATGTGTATCAAGGCAAAGGTGCAGGAGAGAGTATATCAAATGGTATACAAAAGAAGAAAAAGATTTACTTTGCAGCGGCTTTGAAACATTGCGAGATGAAGCAATTTTCAGAACAACATTGGAAGGCTTCCGTATTGATGAAGTGTTGAGTACGAAGCTTGAACATTATAATTCACTGGAACAGGTAATACAGCCATCAAGATCAAAAGGAAAATCAGATGCCAAAAGCGGATTTGAAAATCATCTGAGAACGGTTGCCCTGCCAGAAAGTCTGTGTGGTTTGATAGACAGATATATTCAAACAGAGCGTATGACTGCAGAAACAGAAAGCGGAATTATAAGTGAGTATCTGTTTATTAACATCAAAGGTGGTAAAGCACAAGGAATGCCTGTAAAGTATAGCAATTACTACAAGATATTAAAAAGATGTGCTGATAAGGTGGGCATTGATTCTGAAAAAATCCGAACACATAGCGGCAGAAGTACAAAGGTGATGGAATTTATTGAACATCAGGTATGTCATCCTGAAGACGGAATAACCGATGCAATCATTATGGAGAGCTTTGGATGGCGTTCAGTCGATACAATAATCCATTACAGAGACCATAACAATCAGGTAGTTGCAAAGGCGGTTATGGAAAAGCTCCACAGAATGAAGGATAACGCAGATGGTTGAACTATTGAAGATAAAAACATCAACAGCCGTCTGGAACATTGATGGTGTAGAAATGAGATTTCAGAGGCGTAAGAATGCGAGTGATGACCAAACAAAGCTTGTAATTGAGAAATACATATCTTTTCTTGTTAAAAAAGAATATGAGCAGGATTGGATGTCCCTGAAAAACATTATGATGATACTCACAGATACAATGGTTATTCGGATCGGAATGACTATATACAGAAATGATTTTTTGAATATGTTTGAATACTATTCAGGAGTATATGTTAAGAAATGGTCAGACAGCGATAAGCGCTTTACAACTAATAAACTGACGGTGTTCCCTGTGTTTGAGTTTATGTTTCGAAATAATTTGTGTAATGTTCAAGAAACTAATTCTGCTATTTTAAAATGTATAGAAACTGATACTGATGTTTTTTGGAATATACTGAATAAGAAATTCTGTTGCTATTGGGAAAACGAAATCAGCGATTGTATGGATAAAAAAGCAAGTTTGGATAGAGTGTGCAGGAAGATAGGCTTGACATACACAATTAAGATATTCAATAGGCTTGAAGCTGAAAGTAAGGATGAATATTTAAGATATTTTGCACAGGATTTTACGAAAAAAAGACAAAGCATCACATTGCAGAACTTTTATATCACCTTGCTTGGTAATGCAACAGCAATAAGCAGATGTCAGGAATCAAATGACTTTAGAAAAAGAGCAGAAGCAGTTGTAAAGAAGGAACAAGGGGAACAATATAAAAGATTCCCGGCTCAAAACTATTTATATATGGTTGATGCAAATGACAAATGGGAAGTTTTTTATACGGAAAACAATATGCTACGTATGTTTAGTGTGGATTTTTCAGATATAAAGCGTCAGTCGTTAAAACAAGAGATAAAATCGTATGTAAGGTATAGAACATATCGGTATCCTAAACAAAAGCAAAGTATAAAAAATATTGTATATGCAATCAATTTGTTAGCAGACATTAATGGTAATATACATTATTTGTCTGATGTAAGTGATGTTGATGTCCGTAACCTGTATATGCACTTGGAGAAGAGGTATAATTCAGGGAATGAAAAAAGGTCTGTATCTGCAATTATGCGTATGTTCAGCGAAATGTCAGGATTATATAAATACTTAATGAGCGAGCATCGTGAAGCGATTTTGAAATTACCAAAACCATTTGAAAACCCTTTTGAGAAATTTAAGTTTTATAATGCAAGAGAATACAAGGCACGAACAGAAGTAATTCCTGAATGTGTATTGGAAGAGATTGAAAAACATTTGGATGAATTAAAACCTCACCATGCATTGATGTATAAAGTGTTTTCAGAGACAGGAATGAGATTAAAAGAAGTATTTCTGTTGGAAGAAGATTGTCTGGAAAAGTCTCGGTACGAAGGATTTGCGGTACTAAAATATAAGCAATACAAGACTTTGAAATCAAGAAGGAAAAGAGGACTACCGGAATATCATCAGATCTTAATTCGTGACAAATTGGAACAAGAAATACAAGAGCAGATTGATATAACGAAGGAATGGCGTAACAATTTGGAGGTACCATATATCTTTGTGGATAAAAGAGATGGTTTTTCAGAACATAT
>JAZNCG010000190.1:0-4212 GCA_045587405.1 Ructibacterium sp.
ATTTCTTCTATATCGAATTTATCTAGGTTTTTTAAAAAATTGCCAATAATTGTTCCTTCTTTTTCATTTAAAAACATAATTACTTCCTCTTTTTAAGAACTCTTATAAACTTTATTATTGGATAGACACTCAATCATATCCATAAATTCTTTATTTGAAAATTGTACATCGTCCTCATCTAATGTTTCAAGTAATGATATTACGCTAGCAATAGATTCTTCTTCTGATGTGTTGTATTCAAACAAATCAGTAAACCAAACAACATTTACCCAGTCCACTATTTCTTGTAATGTTATTTTGTGAGAAATATACTGATTAATTAAGAAGATCAAATCTTCTGCACATACTTTTCGTGGTGATGTAATAGTAACATTATATAGGTCGTCCCCAAGCTCCTTTTTTAGCTGGTTTAAATTAATTTTGGTTTTTAAAAAGTCATTTAATATCGCACACATATTTATACCTTATTGTTTTAAATTTTTTTTCTTTCCACTAACTTGTTAAAGCATCACCTTCTTTCTCCATCTAAAGAAAGAAGGTGAACAACAAATTAATACATTTAAATTACTCTAACTGTTATTTCTTTACAATTATTTTTTTGTGCTTCGGTTAACCAAGCGCAAATAAGATCATACACCTCTTTTGTTTCTTCAAATCTAAACTTTCTATTTTCATATATTTTCAAATCATCTATATACTCTTGTAAGTCTGTTATAATAGCTTCTCCATCGTCATCAAAAGCACCTTCGCACTGGTTGTAATCCCGTGTAAATCCGAGCCATCCCTTCCCATCCAAAGATGGTTCTCCAAATATATCCATAAAAAAACCATCCCAAATGTGTAGTGTTTCCATAGTTTCTATATTTGTTGTCAGCTCAACTTCTGGCTCATATCCATAACCATCATAAAATTTATAATTATCAATCTTTCCAATGCCCATTATCTAACCACTCCTTTTGTTTTTTTGTTGCTGTTCCATTTCTTTGTGCTGTTATTGATTCTTTCCACTTATCTTTTGAAATCCACTTGTTCTTCCCAACTAGCACCTCTTCTTTTGGCTTACGAATATTCTTTCCATAACCAATGCCAGGTATCTTTCGTTCTACAACCCATGATGTCCCTTGATTTTTAGGTGCATTAGGTGTGCGCGTATGCCACCTACTTGTGTACTTATAGTTTCCAGATTCCCAAGTATACTTAATTTGAGAATATCCATTTTTAGATTGAACCTGTGCTGTAGCTTTTTTAGGAACTTTAATCGGAGACCGTTTTGCTATAGTACTGGTTTGTTTGCTTAGTTTTCCTATGTCAGTTGCTTTATCTGCAACCTTCGCAGTGTCAACTGCTTTATCAGCCATTTTAGCAAGTTTTGCCGTGTCTGCAACTTCGCCAACGAACGGGAACATTCCAGCGGCACTTAGTCCTGCTGAAAGAAAATCGCCTCTTGCAAGGTCAACAGGTATAGACGCCAAATTTGTAAAAGTATCTAACCCGGGAATAAGCGATGCGGCAGTTAATAGATTACTTAGTGCATCCAAACTGCTGCCTTTGGTATTGCCAAAATTTCCTGATTTTCCTGCACCCATTAAGCAGGTGACAAGGCACAACTTTAATTAATTTTCGTGTTGCCAACAAGTATTTCTTTAGGAAAGTTTAGGTAATTCACCATAAAATAATCATCTTCAGTTATACTTATAGGCGGTTCACCGAGTACGCTAATACCTTTGAAAACAAAAGACCAAAATTCCTCATATTCCTCTTCGTCCATATCGCAATCAGACTCATCCTCAATATAAGTATCAAATATCGCATGAACTTCGCTTCCATCTTCCCATTTTAATATTAGTTCTTCTTCTTCATATCTATCAATGTTATTAATAAATTTTCCTATAATTTTTTCTTCCTTGTCATTCCAAAAATACATTTTCATTTCCTCCAATTAATAGGTTTATCTGGCACAAGATGTGTTCCAGATTTGGAATAATGTATTGTCCCAACAGTGGTGTCATACGCTTTCCCCGTCGTTGGGTCAACATATTTTCCTATTACTTTCTTAAAATTAACAGTCTCTCTATTTGTTCCAATTTTTCGACCTTTTCCAGTATATTTGTTTATTAGTTTTTGTGCATCTCCTGTTGAAATATTAAGAATACTTTTACCCTTTTGATAGTTGTTATGCCCCAATATGTGTTTCCCTTGTTTTCCTATATGAATTTTTTTTGGAAAACTTTTAAAATTAGTAGCCGTTTTAGTAGCTCTACTTATATCTACAGCCTTGTCTGCCATTTTAGCAAGCTTCGCTGTATCTGCAACTTCACCAACCACCGGAACAACACCAAGGGCACTAAGTCCTGCCGAAAGGAAATCGCCTCTTGCAAGGTCAACAGGTATCGATGCCAAGTTTGTAAAAGTATCAAGTCCCGGAATAAGCGATGCAGCTGCTAGCATATTGCTTAATGCATCTAAACTACTACCTTTGGTGTTTCCAAAATTTCCTGATTTTCCTGCACCCATTAAGCAGTCACCTGCTTTCTGGACTTTGAAAATTCACTTTCAAAAGCTATGATGTTGATACCCATATCCTTATAGGGCTTGAAGATACTGTCAGGTGCACTACCGTAAACTATTATAGTTTTAGGAGACAGCCTTTGCACCATTCGGGCAAGCCCGATTTTAAAGAAGATTTTATCCTCTTTGCGCTTAATACAACCATGTGTGCCTACTGCAACAGTTTTGTTTTCTTCTATCCCGTCAAAGCAGAAAGAGAAGGTTCTTTCATCCCCGAATCTTACATTTGGGATGACTTCAACGCCGTTATTCTGCAACCAAACGGCTATTGCTCTGCTACGATATGTATTCCACATTTGCATGATAAGCGGCATATTTCGATAAAGGCTAAAATCAGGGGATATGATACCCTTGAACTTTTTCAACTTATCGAGATATTGTCTTGGCTTGTTCCAAAGCCTTTCGAAATCTCTGTCATGCTCGTAAAATACCACCCAACAGTCAAAATCGTCCCATGTTTTAGACATTGCCTTTGAAAATGTTATGACTTTATCTGGTAAATGGTCGCTTGTCCTGATGACAGGCAACTCATAATAACCATCATAGTCAGCATTTTCTACCAAGAATGCATGGAAAACATCATAATTGTTATTAAATTGTACATTTGTCATAAAGTTTATTACCTCCGTAAACATTAAAAATCATAGAAATCATAAAAATTTCCTCCTAACTCTTGATTTTTGTTTACGGATATGCTAAACTATACTTAACAACACAGTATGCGTTCAGCATACCCGTAAAGAACACATTGTTAAACTGCGCCAACAGTTTTTCTGATGTGTTTTTTCTTTTTGCTTAAAACAATCAATTTACATCACTCCTTTCCTAAAGTTTTATATTATTCTTCGACTTTTACAAACTCATTGGCACGATAGAGTTTCTCTATGTTGTGCGCCTCTCTTAATTCTCTGTCAGTAAGATTACTTAAATTCTTAACAAAACTCTTTCCTATCATAAAAGCACAGTCAGGTCTTGTACATTCTGTATGTAATAATGATACTGTGTGAGTTGTAACCATGGACTGCATATTTTCAAAGCTCTGAATTATTGAAAGAATTTTTTCAGAAAGTTCATGATGATAATATGCATCAAATTCATCTATTACAAGAAATGTAAGCTTGTCAAACTCTATAAACCAGCAATAGAAAAGCATTAATGTTCTTGTTCCTGATGAAGCTATAGACTCAAATTCAACAACATTATCATTTTCAAATTTGGCACCGATTGTAAGAGCACCGCTCATCAACTTCAATGGTACGAGTGTATAATTAAATCCCATATCATTGATAAAGGTATTGAAATCTTCCAATCTACCATTATTAAGAATGATTTCATTTAACTTTTCGCTACCAAGTTTATAACCTATGTATTTATTGGCATCTTTAAGGCTCCTGAAATATAGCATTCCGCTGACGAAGTTCATTATTTTTGTGATAACCGAATCTTCATCCTGAATTGTATTATTAAATATATATTTAACAACCGACAACTGTTTTTGAAGTCCTTGCGTTCTTAAGTTCTCTGCTCCGGGAATTTTAATAAAATTATCTTTTTCATCAACGAAATTGTGAAGGAGCATCTGCTTTCCATTTATAGCTATTGCTTCAAGTAACAAAGTTGTTAAATTAGCCTTGCAATAGGTAT
>JAZNCG010000191.1:0-6835 GCA_045587405.1 Ructibacterium sp.
AGATATATTAAAAGCCATGTTATAGGCAAGGTTGTTGAAGAGGCGTACAGGAATGCTATGATGGTGGGTAAATTCCCATTTTTTGTTCTGAACATAGATATTCCTAAGGAATTGGTTGATGTTAATGTTCACCCTGCCAAAACGGAGATTAAATTAGCAGACGAAAAGGGAGTTTATAATGTTTTATACCACGCAGTAAGAAATGCAATTGGCGGAGCTACGGTTGTTTCGGACAATATGGGTAGCGGTGATAGTATTGTAAAGCCAAAAAGTTTTGCGAAAGAAGAAGTTAGAAGGGTAAATACAAATAATTTTGTAACAAAAAACAGTACAGTTAGCCAGCGGGAGGAAATCAGTCCTAAGGTTGTAAAAGAATATATGAAAAACACCATACCTCAAAAAGAGGCGGTGGATAAAATAAAAGTTAAAGACGGAACAACAGCGGAATTTTTAGAAAAGCTTTTTGAAAGGGTTATACCTGTTAAAGATGATAGTTCGTATGATGCAGTAGAGAATGCTAAGGAGAATGTTGAAGAGAAAAAGGAAGAGTATGTTCAGGAAGAATTAATTACTGCAGAGAAAAATGACAAGGTGGCAAGGGCAGAAGAATATAAAATCATAGGTCAGGTTTTTGATACCTATGTTATAGTGCAAAAAAACGATGAAATGTATTTGATTGACCAACACGCAGCCCATGAAAGGTTCAGATTTGAAATCTTAAAGGATGGATATACAAAAAAAGAAAGATTAACGCAGATGCTTCTGACTCCGTTGGTAGCAAATTTAGATTATAGTGAAAAACAGATTGTTATGGAGAACATAGATAAATACAAAGCCTTTGGGTTTGACATAGAGGATTTTGGCGGAAATTCGGTTATAATCCATGGAACCCCTGTTATGGGAGATGAAAAGATAATAACGGATTTGCTTTTGGAGATTACGCAAGGATTGGAAGAGCATATTAAGAAACCCATAGCAGATTTTGAGGAAAAAGCGTTGGATATGATTTCTTGTAAGTATGCTATAAAGGCGAACAAAAAGCTTTCAATTATTGAGATGGAGGATATACTCAATAAGGTAGTGGATTTGGAGACAAGGGGAATTAAAACTTGTCCTCATGGCAGACCTATATGCGTAGCTTTTTCCAAAGGAGAAATTGAAAAGCTCTTTAAAAGACGCATATAAAAGAGAGGGGAATTGATTTGAACAACCCAAAGATATATTGTATAGTCGGACCTACAGGTTCGGGTAAAACGGGTTTTGCTATAAAGCTTGCCAAAAGGCTCAATGGCGAAGTAGTGTCCTGCGATTCTATGCAGATATACAAATATATGGATATAGGAACCGCGAAACCTACATTTGAGGAGATGGATGGGGTTGTTCATCATATGATAGATTTTGTTGAGCCAAGTTGTGATTTTAATGTGGCAGACTTTGTTAAAAAGGCAAGATGCACCATAGATGATATTCTGCTTAGAGGGAAAACCCCAATTCTTTGCGGAGGAACGGGGTTGTATATTGACAGCATTATAAACCAGATAGAATTCTCGGAAGATAAGAGAGATGAGGAATATAGAAATATGCTTGTAGAGAAGGCAGAGCGAGAGGGGAATGAGGCTGTTCATAAGGTATTGGCTGAAAAAGACCCGCAAGAAGCCGAAAAGGTTCACCCCAATAACATAAAAAGGGTCATAAGGGCATTAGAAATAATCAAAACTACGGGAATGACGAAAACGGAAGCAGATATTTTGGCAAAGGGAAAACCCTTATATAATGCGGAAATTTATGGAATGTTATGGGACAGAGAGGTTCTGTATGAGAGAATTAATTTAAGAGTTGATTTGATGATGAAAGAAGGGCTTTTAGAGGAAGTCAAAAAAATAATGGCTATGAATCTTCCCGAAAACTGTACTGCGCTGCAAGCTATAGGTTATAAGGAACTTATAAGATTTTTAAGAGGTAAGTGTAGTCTGGAAGAGGCGATAGAAGATATTAAAAGAGAGTCTAGACGCTATGCCAAAAGACAGATAACATGGTTTAAAAGAAATGACAAAATAAAATGGATAAATCCGAGTGAATCAGAGTTTTAGTTTAAAAATGTGTATACAAACAAAAGAATATATGATATAATTAAAAATAAAAGTTCTTAAGGAATGATATATGAGGAGAAAAAATGGATAAAAAAGTATCGTCATCAGTAATCAATCGTTTGCCAAGATATTATAGATATCTGACAGATTTGTTAGATTGTGGAATTGATAGAATATCTTCAAAGGATTTAAGCGAAAAGATGAATGTTACGGCATCGCAAATCCGTCAGGATTTGAATTGTTTTGGAGGATTTGGACAGCAAGGTTATGGATATAATGTTAAGGCTTTACGCATGGAAATAGCTAAAATACTTGGATTAAACAGAGGCTATACGGCAATCTTAATAGGGGCAGGAAATCTTGGTAGAACATTTGCAGTAAATACAAAATTTGAATCAAGAGGATTTAAGCTAATAGGAATTTTTGACAACGACCCTAAAAAAATCGGCATGGACCTTACAAGACATACTATAATGGATTATGCAGAGGTTGAAGAATTTATAAGAATGAATAATCCTGAAATGGCAATTCTTGCAGTGCCCAAGGATGCTATGCAGGATGTTGCTCATCAACTTATTGGTTATGGGATTAAGGCTTTTTTAAATTTCTCATATACGGAACTTTCTATGAGCGAAAATATTGCCGTTGAGAATGTTCATTTAGGAGATAGTCTTATGCGGCTTTCATACAAATTATTGGAAAATGAAAGTGAGGAATAGAGGCAATTTTTATGGAAGTATATGCTTTGGTAGGAAAATCAGGCACAGGCAAAAGCCATCATAGTATGTGGGTGGCAAAAGAAAGGGGAATTGAATATATAATAGATGATGGTTTGCTTATATCTGATAATAAAATTTTAGCTGGAAAATCTGCAAAGAGAGAAGCTACTAAGATTGCTTCTGTTAAGCGTGCGATTTTTAGCGACCCAGACCATGTTGCTCAGGTTAAAAAAGCTTTGGAGGAAAACAATGCAGAATCTTTGCTGATTATTGGCACAAGTGAAAAAATGGTTAATAAAATAGCAGAGGAAATGGGCGTTGGCGAAATAAAGCAGATAATAAAAATAGAAGATATTGCAACTGCCGAGGAAATAGAAAAGGCAGAAGAAATGCGTAATAAATATGGCAAACATGTTATTCCTGTTCCTACATTTGAATTAAAGAGGCAGTTTTCGGGATATTTAACAGACCCGTTAATGTTATTGTTTAAAAAGAAAGACCAAACTATTGTGGAGGAGAAAACCGTTATGAGACCATCATACAGCTATCTTGGAGAATACAAAATCTCTCCTAAGGCAATTGCGGATATATGTAATTATGAAGCGATGAGATTTTCGGCAATTCACAAGGTTTTAAAGGTGAAAAATTCTACAACCCCTGATGGTAGACTTATGCTGGAGGTGGATGTTAGTATAAACTTTCCTTGCAAAGTTTCTAAGGAAGCTGAGATTGTGGCGGATAGAATAAAAATTGCCATTGAAGAATTTACTGCAATCACAGTCAAATGGGTAAAGGTTAATGTTAAGAACCTTAATATGAAATAGAGGATAATATGATAGAGCTAAAAAATTATGAGTTTGATCCTGTGGCGACATTTGAATGTGGACAATGCTTTAGATGGAATAAAAAAGATGATAAATATATAGGTATAGCTGAAAATAAAATTTGCTGTATTAAAGACGGAAATTTATATTGTTCCGATGATGAAAATGAATTTTGGGGAAAATACTTTTGTTTAGAACAAGACTATTCTTCTATAAGAAAGGAGCTTTTAAAAAAAGATAAATCCCTAAAAAAATGTATGGACTACGGATATGGCATAAGAATTTTGAAGCAAAGCTTGTGGGAAACTGTTATTTCTTTTATAATTTCTGCAAACAATAATATACCAAGAATAAAGGGGATAATAGAAAGGCTTAGCCAAAGCTTTGGTGAGGAAATTTTTCTTGATGGAGAAAAATATTATTCTTTTCCAACACCTCAGGCTTTGAGCGTACTTGATGCCGAGGATTTAGCCCATCTTAGGGCAGGATACAGAGATAGATATATATTAGACGCAGCAAGCAAATTTGCATCAGGGGAAATATCCGAGGAGATATTAAATACGCTTTCGACTGATAATGCAAGAAAAAAATTAATGGAAATAAAAGGTGTAGGGGGAAAGGTGGCAGATTGCATATTGCTTTTTTCCTTGGAGAGATATGAGGTATTCCCTAAAGATGTGTGGATAAAACGAATAATGAAACAAGTTTATAATGTTGAAGATAAGGATGTCTTAGGCTTTGCAGAAAAGACATATGGGGAATATGGCGGATTTGCCCAGCAGTATTTGTTTTATTATCACAGAGATAAATCAAAGGAATAAGAAATATGATAACAAAAAGTAAAACAGGATTGGGATTTCAGTGTCCTTCGTGTGGGTATATACAGATAAAGGAATTGCAGGCGTTTAACTTTGCAGGTGGTGGTACATACGAAATTGCTTGCGAAAATTGCAAACAGACCTTTGTGATATTGGTATCTGAAAGTAAGGAAAATTATGAAATCAGAGCATTATGCATAGATTGTTGCACAGCCCATTCTTTTAAAATTAAAAAAGGTGTTTTCTGGAAAAGTCCTTTAAAGGAGATTAGCTGTCCTACTACTCAGGAACTGATTATGGCGATAGGAAACAGAGAAAACATAGAAAGACTGTTTATGGAAGAGTTTTACCTTGACGAAGAAGATTCAGAGGATTATTCCAGCATGCCTTTTGAAGATGAAGAGATAAATATGACGATTAAGGTTATGACGGCGATTGCCCATATAAAAGAACTGGCAGCTTACGGAAAGGTCAGATGTCGTTGCGGTGGAAATAAGATACGCATAGAGATAGACAGAGATTTTATTATACTGATATGTGAAGAGTGTGATGTGCGTGAGGTTATTGAATTTACGGATATAGATAGACTTGATGAAATTTGCAGAAGTGATGAATTTATCTTATAAGGAACAGAACATATTTTCCACAGTTATTGACAAAAGGATATAAGTGGTGTAATATTAAAAACAGGCTTTTAAGGGGCGATTTTATGAAAAGGTGGTTTTATTAGGAGATTCAATAAGGCTGATAGGCTATGGAACTAAGACCCTTGAATTATTAGGAGATGGGTGTCAAGTTTGGAAACCTCAGGATAATTGCAGATGTTCAAGCTATATATTCAGAATGTTGCTTGACATTGAAGAATAGATACAGGGGGCCGACATAATACATTGGAACAACGGGTTATAGAAAACTGCTGATTTTTATGATGACGGAACTTTTACGCATATAGATAATTATGATTATACCATGAAAAGAATTGCAAGAATTCTTCTTAAAAATGGTAAGAAAGTCATCTTTGCCACAACTACTCCCGTAACAGATAAAAAAATAATCAAAATAATGAAACCATAAAAAATTTAATGAGGCGATTGTATCGGAACTTAAATAAATAAAGAAGGATGAAATTAATGAAAAATTACAGAGATTTTGAGAATTACTTAAAAGAGTTTCCAACAGAGGATGGTTATTTTGGTGAATATGGCGGAGTTCATCTGCCCAAGGAGTTAATTCCTGTATTTAAAGAAGCGGATGATGCTTATGAAGCAATTTGTCATTCAGCCCAGTTTATAAACGAGCTTCGGAGAATAAGAAAGGAATTTCAGGGCAGGCCAACACCTGTTTACCATTGTGAAAGACTTTCTAAGATATTTGGAAACTGCCAGATATACTTAAAGAGAGAAGATTTAAACCATACAGGTGCCCATAAATTAAATCATTGTATGGGAGAAGGTCTTCTTGCAAAATATATGGGTAAGAAAAAACTGATTGCAGAAACAGGCGCAGGGCAACACGGAGTTGCGCTTGCAACGGCGGCAGCTTATTTCGGTATGGAATGCGATATATATATGGGAGAGGTGGATATTGCAAAGCAACACCCAAATGTTATAAGAATGAAGATGCTTGGTGCGAATGTTATTCCTGTAACCCATGGCTTAAAAACCTTGAAAGAGGCAGTAGATGCGGCCTTTGATGCATATCTCAAAGAGTATGACCATGCTATATATTGTATAGGTTCAGTTTTGGGTCCAAGTCCTTTCCCTAAAATTGTAAGGGATTTTCAGACAATTATCGGTAGCGAAGCGAGAGAACAGTTCCTTGAAATGACAGGTATTATGCCTGATGCGGTTTGTGCTTGCGTTGGCGGAGGTTCTAACTCTATGGGTATGTTTATTCCATTTTTGGCAGACCCTGTTGAAATATATGGTGTTGAGCCTTTGGGTAAAGGCGAGGGCATTGGGGACCATGCGGCAACAATGAAGTTTGGTAAAAAAGGTATTTTGCATGGCTTTGAAAGTTATCTTCTTCAGGATGATAAAGGAGAACCGTTGCCTGTGTACTCTATTGCCAGCGGTCTTGATTATCCGGGGGTTGGCCCTGAGCATGCGTATCTTCATGATACTGGCAGAATTACATATGATGCAATTTCAGACGAAGAGGCGATGGAAGCATTTTTCCTGCTTTCAAGATATGAAGGTATTATTCCTGCAATCGAAAGTGCTCATGCTGTGGCTTATGCTATTAAATACGCAAAGGCGCATAAATCAGGTTCAATTCTCGCGTGTCTTTCGGGCAGAGGAGATAAGGACATTGATTATGTTTATGAAAACTACGGTTGTGGAGAGCAGTTTAAATTAGATTATGATATAAAATAGAAGTAAAAT
>JAZNCG010000192.1:0-3984 GCA_045587405.1 Ructibacterium sp.
ACTTGAGGAAATTAAGAAAATAAGCAAGCCTAAATACACCTATAACATCTTCAATATTGATTATGCTGAGGAAGAACTTATTCTTAAAGAGTGTAATTTATATCTAACGGGAAATTCCATAAAGGGGCATCTTGCAGGCTGTGAAAAAGCAGTGGTTATAGGAGCAACCTTAGGCATAAATGTAGATAATGAGATACGCAAGGCAGAGGCATCAACAATGCTAAAGGCCTATATTTTAGATGCTTGCGGTACTGAAATGATAGAAAAGATCTGTGACGAGGTTGAAAAAGAAATACAGCTTTCAGCAAAAAAAGATGGATTTTCGGCAACCCCCAGATTCAGCCCCGGATATGGGGATTTACCTATCGAAACGCAAATACCCATTGGCAGAATCTTAGACACTTCAAGAAAAATAGGGCTTACTATAACCAACAATTCCCTTATGATACCAAGAAAATCTGTAACTGCCATAATAGGTTTGGGTAAAAATATTAATACTACAAAAGAGAAAAATTGCGAAAATTGTTTAATGAATAAAAATTGCAATTTCCGCAAGGAGGGAAAGAACTGTGAATCTTAGAGAATATATGAAAGAAAACATCCTTTTGTTTGATGGGGCTATGGGAACAATGCTCCAAATGGCGGGTTTACCTACAGGAGGTTTGCCGGAGGTATATAATATAGAGAAACCGAATGTGGTTTTGGATATACACAAAGCATATGTAGATGCAGGATGTGATGTTGTAACTGCAAACACCTTTCAGGCAAATGCGTATAAGCTTAAGGACTGTGGATACAGCTTGGAAGAAATTATAAAATCGGGTGTAACCCTTGCCAGACAAAGTGGCGGAAAATATGTGGCGTTGGATATAGGCCCCTTAGGACAGCTGATGAAACCTATGGGCGTTCTTAGCTTTGAGGAAGCATATGAGATGTTTAAGGCGCAGATTATTGCAGGGCAAGCGGCAGGCGCCGATGTTATATTAATCGAAACAATGTCTGACCTTCTCGAGGCAAAGGCAGCTGTTATTGCCGCTAAAGAAAACAGTTCTCTTCCTATATTCGTTACTATGACCTACCAAGAAGACGGAAGAACCTTTGTAGGTTGCGACCCCGAATCTACCGCAGTTACTCTTTCTGCTTTGGGGGTTGATGCCCTCGGCGTTAATTGTTCCTTAGGTCCTAAGGAGCTTGAGCCGATAGTAGATAAACTGTTAAGCTTTTCAAAAGTTCCTCTTATGGTTCAGCCCAATGCAGGTCTGCCACGAATTCAGAACGGCAAAACTATATACGACATAACTCCCGATGAATATGGAGTGTTTATGGAGGCTCTTGAAGAAAAAGGCGTAAGAATTATGGGTGGCTGTTGCGGAACAACTCCTGAATTTATCAAGGCCGTCAGAAAACACCTCAGCGGAAAAGCACCAAAGACTATTGAATACCCAAGGTATACAGGAGTGTCGTCGGGAACCAAAACAGTTATTTTCGACCATGGAATAACTGTAATTGGCGAAAGAATAAATCCAACAGGAAAAAAACTCCTTAAAGAGAAGTTGCGGAGCGGAGATTTTGGATATATTATGGGCGAAGCAATAACCCAGACTCAAAATGGTGCAGATGTTTTAGATGTAAACTGCGGTTTGCCTGATATAGACGAGGGCGCAACCCTTAAAAAGGCTGTGGAGGAAATTCAATCCGTATGTAATTTGCCATTACAGATAGACAGCTCTGATGCTAAAGCTATAGAAATGGCTCTTAGAATTTACAACGGAAAACCTATTATAAATTCCGTAAACGGCAAAAAGGAAAGTATGGATTTAATCTTTCCTTTGGTTAAGAAGTATGGGGCATCTGTTGTTGCCCTCACTCTTGACGAATCGGGGATTCCCGAAACCGCTCAGGGAAGGTTGGAAATAGCACGAAAAATTGTTAAAGAAGCAGAGAAATATGATATTCCAAAAGAAGATATAATCGTCGATTGTCTTGTTCTTACCGCCTCTGCCCAGCAAGAGCTGGTTATGGAAACCTTGAATGCTATTAAACTTGTCAAAAGTGAGCTTAATGTTAAAACTGTCTTAGGAGTCAGTAATGTGTCCTTCGGACTTCCTGCCAGACCAATTTTAAACAGCGTATTCTTAGGCGCAGGCTTTGGAGCAGGATTGGATTGTGCCATAATAAATCCTATGTCCAAAGAAGTTATGGAGGTTGTTTCAGGTTTCAGAGTTTTAAACAATCAGGATAGAGATGCCAAAAAATACATAGAGATTTTTTCTCAGGTACAAGCTGAGAAAAAGATTGAAAACGGAGAAAAAACCTTAATAGATTGCATTGTAGAGGGTAGAAAAGATGAAGCACGAGCAAAAACCGTTAATATGCTTAAAGAGGTTTCTCCCTTGGAAATAATAGACGGGCATTTCGTTCCCGCTCTGGAAAAGGTGGGGGCAAGCTACGAAAAAGGCTTAATATTTCTTCCCCAGTTAATCCAGTCTGCCGAAGCAGTAAAAGGTGGCTTTGAGGTTTTGGCAGAGCAGATGCCAAAAGATAAGAGCAGCAAAGGCAAGATAGTTATTGCAACGGTTGTTGGAGATATTCACGATATAGGAAAAAACATCGTGAAGATGCTTCTTGAAAATTATGGCTACGAGGTAATAGATTTAGGAAAAGATGTTCCAATTAAAGATGTGGTTCGCGCTACAATAGAAAGTGGGGCAGCTTTAGTTGGCTTATCTGCCTTGATGACAACAACAGTTGTCGGAATGAAGGATACTATTTCAGCTCTTAAAGACGCAGGTTGCAAAGCTAAAGTTATGGTAGGCGGAGCTGTGCTTAACCAGGATTATTTAGAATTTGTGGGAGCGGATTACTATGCCAAAGATGCTCGCGAAGCTGTTATAATTGCAGGAAAGGTTTTTGGGAAATAAAATGAAAAGCCTTATTATAGAAACTAATAATTCAGGTATGCGCTTAGATAAGTTTATGAGAAAACTTATGTCGGATTGCGGAGCTGGAGAAATATACAAATCATTACGCAAAAAGAAGGTTAAGGTCAACGGGAAAAGAATAACCGACGGAAATTATCGCCTTAATGCAGGAGACAGATTAGAGCTTTATATAAATGATGAGTTTTTCAACAATGATAATTACAAAGAGAGCTTTTGGATGAGCTTAGACGGGAAAATAAACATTGTCTATGAAGACGAAAACATTATTATTATGAACAAGCCCTACGGACTTTTATCCCAATCCCTTGAAGAAAATTCCTTAGAGGGGCAGATGCGCAGTTACTTATACAAAAAGGGTGAATTTACTCTAAATTCCCAAGGTGATTTTCTGCCTTCACTTTGCCATCGGATAGACAGAAATACAGACGGATTGGTTGTTGGAGCAAAGAATATAGAGACACTGAGAATTATTAATCAAAAGATAAAAAACAGGGAATTGAGGAAGTTTTACCTCTGCGAAACTCAGGGCACTCCCTACCCTTTAGAGGGAGAAATTTCAGGTTGGCTATATAAGGACAGCAAAACACGAAAGATGCTTTTCAGCTACGGAGAAAAATCAGATGGAGTTTTTTGCAAAACAAGATACAAAGTTATAAAAGAAGGGGCTTTCGCCCTTGTAGAGGCAGAACTTTTAACAGGGCGTACCCACCAAATCCGAGCAAGCTTTGCTCAACTCAAAACCCCTTTAAAGGGTGATATTAAATATGGCGCCAAGCCTGATAAAGATAGAAAATATCAACATTTAACCGCCTATAAAATCATCTTTGATTTCACAGAGGAAAGTGGAATTTTGGAGTATCTTAAGGGCAAAGAAATTGTTCTTACAGGTGCCAATATTTCGAGGAGACCAACTATGATTTGTCAATAGAAAAATGAAAACTTTTTAAATAATTTTGTATAGCTAAAAAAGTGTATAGCAAACAAAGCATTCTTTGAAATGCTTTTGAAAACTGAATATAGTTAAGGTAAGACTTAGGCTAAG
>JAZNCG010000193.1:0-4288 GCA_045587405.1 Ructibacterium sp.
TATTGCAACTCAACATTATGATTTTATTGCAGATATTTTCGGTAATTTTTTGAAATCGATAAAAAGTACAAACTACCGTTTCTCAATAAGAGAAATTGAAACCTATAATGTTATCCATGATGTTG
Organism: Ructibacterium sp.; assembly: GCA_045587405.1. Lineage (GTDB taxonomy): Bacteria > Bacillota > Clostridia > Monoglobales > Monoglobaceae > Ructibacterium. The sequence goes on from JAZNCG010000193.1 coordinate 126, forward strand.
AAACAGCTCACAGCGATATAGGTATAATTGCTATTAAAGATGGCGATTTTGATGTGATGAAGCGTTATTTGAGTAAAAAGAATTTGCTTTTCATCCCTATGATAGAAGTTAAACCGCATGTTTTTTTCCGTAATCAACATCCGCTTTCGCACTGCGATAAGCTTACAACTTCAGACCTTAGAGAATATCCTTATGTATCATATGAACAAGGCGAACATAATAATTCATTTTTCACAGAAGAACTAACTAATACTTCGTACATTGACAAGCATATTGAAATAAGCGACAGAGCCACACTTATGAATCTCTTAATGCTTACGGATGCCTATACTATAGGCACAGGAATTATGCCTTCGGCACTTAATAAAGATGATATTATAAGCGTTCCTTTCGAAAGCAACGAATTTTATATTATTGGATATTTACTTAATGAGGAACGCAAGGTTTCCGCTATTGCTAATGAATTTATTAGACTAATGGAAAAAACATTAAAAAATATATAATTTTATTTGAAAGGACAGCAATTATGAAAGCTCTTGTAAAAAAATATCCGCAAAAAGGTCTGTGGTTTGAGGATGTACCTGACCCGACCATTGGTGTTAATGATGTAAAAATTAAAATACATAAGACCGCTATATGTGGAACTGACCTTCACATATATAACTGGGATGAATGGTCGCAAAAAACTATAGAAACCCCTCGTGTTATAGGACATGAATATGTTGGTGAAATTGTCGAAGTCGGAACTAATGTGAATAATTGGAAAATCGGTGATATTGTTTCGGGCGAAGGGCATATCGTTTGCGGAAAATGTCGAAATTGCCTTGCAGGAAACGGTCATCTGTGTAAAGAAACTGTTGGTGTAGGGGTAAATCGCGACGGTGCGTTTGCGCAATATTTAGTTATTCCTCAGGAAAATGTCCGCAAGTGTGAAAAAGATATTCCTGAAGAATTATATTCAATTTTTGATCCCTTTGGCAACGCCGTACATACAGCACTTTCTTTTGAACTTACCGGCGAGGATGTTCTTATCACAGGCGCGGGTCCCATAGGTATTATGGCGGCAGCAGTATGCAAACATGTTGGTGCACGACGAGTTGTTATCACAGACATCAACGATGAAAGACTTGAGCTTGCAAAAAAGCTTGGTATACAATATACTGTAAATACAGCAAAGGAAGACCTTTCAAATATTATGGAGCGCTTGTCTATAAAAGAAGGATTTGATGTAGGCCTTGAAATGTCCGGTAGTGAAATTGCACTTAATACAATGATAGACCATATGATACACGGAGGCAAAATAGCCCTTCTTGGGCTTTTAAAAAGCGACAGCAAGGTCGATTGGTCAAAAATTATATTTAATGGTCTGATTATTAAAGGGATATACGGGAGACAAATGCACGAAACGTGGTATAAAATGTCTGCCATGCTTCAAGGAGGACTTGATATATCAAACATAATCACGCATCGTATGGATATTACCGAATACGAAAAGGGATTTGAAGCAATGAACAGCGGGAAATGCGGCAAGGTTATTCTTGACTGGACGACACTTAATTAGGAGGTTTTAAGATGAAAACAGCATTAAAACATTTTAGAGAAGTATGCGAAACAATAGAAAAAGAAGGGCTTACAAAAAATGAAAAGGTAATAACTTCGCCTCAGGGCAGCAAGGTTCAGCTTAATGATGGCAGAGAAGTTATAAATATGTGTGCAAATAATTATCTTGGGTTAGCAAACAATCCTGAGGTAATTAAAGCTGCTAAAAGCAGCTATGATGAATATGGTTATGGTTTATCATCCGTCCGCTTTATCTGCGGAACCCAGAAGCTTCATAAGGATTTGGAAGAAAAACTCAGTAAATTTCTTGGCACCGAAGACACAATTTTATATTCTTCATGCTTTGATGCAAACGGAGGCCTTTTTGAAACTTTACTTGGTCCTGAAGATGCCATCATCAGCGATGAATTAAACCATGCAAGCATCATTGATGGAATCAGGCTTTGCAAAGCACAAAGATTTCGTTATAAAAACAACGATATGGACGATTTGCGTTCAAAGCTTGAGGATGCAAAGAATTGTCGTATAAAGCTTATAGCAACAGATGGTGTGTTCTCTATGGATGGTATCGTAGCAAATTTAAAATGTATCTGTGAGCTTGCAGAAGAATACGATGCACTTGTTATGGTGGACGATAGCCATGCTGCAGGATTTATGGGCGATACAGGCAGGGGCACCCCTGAATATTGCGGTGTCAGCGGTAAAGTAGATATCATAACGGGAACTTTTGGTAAAGCACTTGGTGGTGCATCTGGTGGTTTTACTTCAGGGAAAAAAGAGATAATTGACTTGCTTCGTCAACGTTCCAGACCCTACCTTTTTTCAAACACACTGGCACCTGCAGTTGCGGCCGGTTCGTTAAAAGTGCTTGAAATCATCGAAAATGACTTTTCTATGAGAGAAAAGCTTTTCAATAACACTAAGCTTTTCGCTAAAAAGATTAAAGAAATCGGGCTTGATGTTATGGATGGCGGTACGCCGATTATTCCCGTTATGCTTTATGATGAACATAAAGCTGTTGAAATGGCAAAACGCATGATGGAAAAAGGTGTTTATGTAGTTGCCTTTTCATATCCTGTGGTTCCAAAAGGTAAAGCAAGAATCAGAACTCAGCTCTCTGCAGCACTTAGCGAAGAAGATATTTTGTATATTGTAGATTGTTTCAAACAAGTAAAAGAAGAAATGAAGCTTTAAACGCAAAATATACGGTTTAATTGGAGTTGTATTGAAAATGACAGAGTTTATAACAATATTAGAAATAATAGGAACCATTGCATTTTCGGTATCAGGAGCTTTGATTTCATGCGGCGCAGGACTTGATATATTCGGAGTAGTTTTTGTTGGATGTATTACAGCATTTGGAGGAGGAATGTTAAGAGATATTCTTTTGGGAAATAGTCCTCCACTAATTTTTTCAAATCATATCATATTTATAGTTGCTGTGCTATCGTCTATTGTTGTATTTGTGGCTGCATACGTAAATAAGGAAAAATTTAATTTGTTTAGGTCAAAAATTGAGTGTGTCAATAATTATTTTGATGCAGTCGGTTTAGCAGCATTTTCTGTAACAGGAGCAGAAGTTGGTTTTGTAGGAGGATATTCAGATAATATTCTTGTTATAGTAGTTGTTGGTATGATTACCGGTGTCGGCGGGGGAATTATACGCGACATATTGATTGATACGACACCCTATGTTTTTAAAAAGCATGTTTATGCGTTGGCTTCGGTTTTTGGCAGTTTGTTATACTATTTCTTGAGACGATTTTTTGATGATGTTTCTCTCGCGTCGGCATTTGCTATGTTTTCAGTAATCATAATAAGAATTCTGGCAACAAAATACTGTTGGCGCTTACCCAAAGTAGTAGTATCGCCTAACAATGAATATAACAACAAAAACACCAATGTCGACAAACCGGACAATAAGTGTCACTCCAATAACATATCCGAGGAAATTAATTAATTCAAAGTAAAAAAACAGTTTGGCAACGATCCAACGAGAGGTTATGGGACATTTATTGAGAATATGCTCAAATAGGCAAAGTAAATTAAAAAAATCCCGTCTGTAATACAGACGGGATTTTTTTATGCTATTTAAAATATCAATGTTATAATCCAGTGAAGTACCGACGGACAAAGGAGACATCCCATACCTGTATAGAAGGTTGATGTCATTGCGCCGTAGGGAACAAGCTTGGGATCTGTTGCCGCAAGACCTGCACTGGTACCGCTTGTTGTACCAATAAGTCCACCGAATACCATTGCCGCACGGGGGGTTGTAAGACCGATTTTCTTAGCCACAAGAGGAGTAAGAATCATAACTGCTACTGACTTAAACACACCTGCCGCAATGGAAAGAGTGATAACCTCCTGTGCCGCACCAAGAGCCTCGCCTGTAACAGGACCAACTACGAATGTAACTGTTCCTGCCGCAATTGTAGAAATGCTTACCGCATCTGTATAACCGAACGCAAATGCAATCAATGCACCCACAAAGAACGTAAGGATAACGCCTGTAAGAAGTGCTAAAGTCGGAGGCCAAGCCGGTCTTAGGAAGACAAAAGCTCCTGACAACTCCTTGGCTCACAGAACGACATGGCTACGAT
>JAZNCG010000194.1:0-9686 GCA_045587405.1 Ructibacterium sp.
AAACAAGACCATCAGCTGTTGCACCATAATGGTTTGATGTTGGAAAACCCTGATAATGCATACGACCAGCTCCACCTGTTGCAATAATAACAGTTTTAGCTCTTGCGACCATAAGTTCTTTTGTTTCCATATTCATTAAAACTGCTCCCGCAGCATTACCATTTTCATCCAAAATAAGCTCAATTGCAGCTGTAAAATCAACAACAGGTATATTACGATTTAAAACTTCATCACGAAGTGTTCTCATAATTTCCGCGCCTGAATAATCCTTTGCAGCATGCATTCTTTTTCTGGATGTACCCCCACCATGAGTTGTAACCATAGTTCCATCTTCGGTTTTATCAAATTCCACACCTAACCCATTAAGCCATAAAATAGCCTCAGGTGCATCACATACGAGTTTGGCAAGAAGTTCGCGCTTAGCAGCAAAATGTCCTCCACCAAATGCATCAAGGAAATGGATTGCAGGAGAATCATTCTCCTTGTCTGCTGCTTGAATTCCACCTTCTGCCATCATTGTATTTGCATCGCCAATCCTAAGTTTGGTAGCAATCATAACGCTTGCACCTGCTTCATCAGCTTCAATCGCCGCAGATGCCCCTGCACCGCCACCACCAAGAATCAATACATCAACATCATATTTAATGTTTGAAAGGTCAACTTCATCACTTTTTATTCTACTTTTTGCTTGTAAAGCTTCACACAATTCATGAGGAACTGTTTCTCCTTTATTTGGTCCGAATTGTAATGTAGAAAATTCACTTTTCTTGTGGTCAGGATGGAAAGCGGCAAGAAGGTCCTCTTTTTCCTGTGCAGTCATACGCCCCGGCTCATAGGCAATATTTTCTTCACGCGCTTCCTCTACTGCTTTTAAGGATTTCTGAAATTCTTCTGAATACATTTTTTTCTCCTCCTTATTTCTCTATTTCTCTGGTATTATAAAGTTCTTTCATCTCTTCAATAGGCTTACCCATAAGGTTTTCTATTAATTCAACAAAAGTCCCATCTTTAATCTCTTTAACTCTGTTTTCGAGATGTTTTGTTTTGGGCGCTAAATATTTACCGTTTAATCTACGAGCAAGCATTGCTACCTGAGGATGTGAAATTCCTGCAGGACAACGAGAAGAACAAACTCCACACATTACGCAATCGAACGATTCCTCCGCACACTTATCAAATTCTCCTCTTTGGGCATATGCAATATACTGCATTACATTCAAATCCTGTGTACAACTCTTAGTACAAGCATTACAACCAACACACGCATAAATTTCAGGGTAAAGTTGCATCATTATCTGTTCTGTTGGTGTAATTTTTTCTATATCATAAACCTGCTTAACCAATGGGAAGAAAGGAAGTGTTGCAACATACATATTATCTTCAACCTTAGTTTGACACGCAAGGCAAGTTTTAAGTTCTGTATCACCTTGTATACGATATATAGTAGCACAAGCTCCACAAAAACCATTACGACAACCACAACCACGCACAAGTTGATACCCTGCATATTCCATAGCACACATAATAGTTAAATTATCCGGAACTTCATACTTTTTGCCAAATAAATAAACATTAACCATATTTTCCATTTTTAGTTTCTCCTTTCGCCTATATTAATACTCATCGGGAAGTTCATCAAGTTCATCACATCTAAATACAGGACCATCTTTGCATACATATTTAGAACCTATATTACACCGCCCGCATTTACCAACTCCACACTTCATACGAAGTTCCATTGTTGTATAAACCTGAGTTTTATCAAAGCCCATATCTATAAGCCCTGCCAATGTAAATTTAATCATTATTGGAGGTCCGCATATTATTGCAGTTCTGTTTGTATCAAATCCTAATTCTTTTACATAATTGGGAACAAAACCAACATGTCCGTCCCATTCAGGCTGTTCATTATCAATAGTAAGATGAACTGTAACACCGGCATCTTTGGACCATTCTTCAACAATCTCTTTATAATCAACTAAATCCTGCATACTACGAGAACCATATACAATATCAATTTTTCCGTAACGCTCACGATAATGACGACAGTAATTTATTACAGAACGCAACGGTGCAAGACCGATACCACCCGCAATAAAAAGCATATCCTTCCCGGCAAACTCTGTATCTACAGGAAAGGCATTTCCATATGGGCCACGGATTGTAATTTGTTGACCAACTTCCATACTATGTAGCCATTCTGTTACACAACCACATTTCTTTATAGAAAACTCCATAAATTCAGTGTTAGTTGGCGAAGAAGTAATTGAGAACATCGCTTCACCAACTCCCGGAATTGACAGCATCGCACACTGACCCGGCTTATGCTCAAAAGCCTTTTTTCCATCAGGAGTTAAAACGCGAAAAGTTTTAACATCAGGGGTGTCAATGCGTATATCTGTAACAACCCCAATAACTGGAATTAATGTTTCTTTAATATCAGCCATTATTTATTTCCTCCCAATTTCTTCATAACTTTTACAATGTTCATCTGAATAGGACATTTAGCCAGACATCTTCCACATCCAACACAAGAGAACAATCCATCATTATTTGTAGGATAATAAACTAACTTATGCATAAATCTTTGACGGAATCTCTCTTTTTGAGTATTTCTTGAGTTACCATGGGCCATCCTTGTAAAGTCAGAATACATACAAGAATCCCAGCAACGAAAACGCTTAACGCCATGACCTGTATCATAGTCCTTTATATCATAGCACTGACAGGTTGGACATACAAAGGTACAAGTTCCGCATCCTAAACAAGCTTCTGACAATTCATCCCATTCCGAGGCATCAAAAAACTCGCTTGTCTTATCAGCACCGAACGCATCTGCCTTAAGGTCTGCCAATGGCAATTTTGCCATACGCTCTTTAATTATTTGTTTTTGACTTTCAACTGCACTATCATCTGCTTCTTCTGTTACAGATTTTATACTTTCAATCAACGCCAAACCTTTATCAGTTTTTGCATCTAAATATAAATCATTTTCTGTTTTATAGCAAACGATATCACCTTCAGGGTTTGATGCATCAATATCAAATGTAGAACAAAAACAAGATTCAACAGGACGATTGCACGCCATTGATACAATTACACCATGGTCTCTTCTGTTTTTATAATAGGAATCAATCGGTTCAACTAGGAAAACTCTGTCTAAAATCTCAAAACTTTTTACATCGCAACCACGAACTCCAAAAATAACAAAGTCTTCTGCTTCTTCCCTTGTATCAATAATTTCTATATTTTTACCATCTACTTTAAAATCCATAAGATTTTCTGTCTGAGGGAAGAAGAAATCCTTAGGACTTCTAACTGTATTTAGAGCATCAGACATCTCTTTGCCATCTTCCCATTTCTCAAACCTTGCGCCGGCAGCTGTATCAATCGGTAGATAAAGCGTCATATTATTGGAAATGGCAGAAAATAAATCATTTATTTTAGATAAAGAAATTTTACGCATTCTCACCATTCCTTTCTACCGCCTCTCCCGGTTCTAAATCATCTAAAGTATAGTCAACCAACGGAGCGCGACTTCCAACTTCTGCTCCCGCCTGATATTCTCCGTAAAATTCATCAATATCCTTTATGAATTTACGATTTAACAGGTGAAGTGGAATGTTTTGAGGGCAAACTCTTGAACACTCGCCACAATCAGTACACCTTCCGGCAACATGAAATGCTCTTATAATATGGAACATTTTCTCCTCAAAACTATCAGATGGTGCTTTATTTTCTATGCCTGAATTCGGATTATCAAATACACATTTTTCACATGTACATGCAGGGCAAACATCGCGACAGGCATTACAACGAATACAACGCGAAAGTTCACCTTGCCAGAATTCAAATCTTTCATCAGGCGTCATTTTTTCAATCTTTTCAACCTCATCAAAACGAGCAGAGTTTATAACCTCTCCTGTTTCACCTAAAAGTTCATCATAAGCAACATGCTTTTTTGATTTACAATTTTTGCAACGCTCAGCCAAAACATTCTCTTTTGATAATATTACATCACCATCATATAATGTATTAATAACAATATTATCACCATCAAAATTAATTCCTGATATACCATCGGCAGACTCTTTTATAATTCCAACATCTACCATGCCCGAACAAGGAATCGCAATAACATAAACTTTTTCTCTGTCAAAACGATGTTCTGTTAGTAATTGATTAAAGCTATATGTATCACAAGGTTTTAAAAACACTAAAACTTTACTTTCCGTTTTATCTGTTTCTTTTATAAGATATTTTGAAAAATTAGCTCCACAAAAATCATTCCAAACAAAATTTTGATTAAGTTCCTCTACAGAATTGAAAACAGCAGGTGTAACATCATATATAAACTCGCCATTTTCCCATCCTAAAACTCTATCAACTGTTCCATTATTTAATAATTCGGAGGCTTTAGCTATTATAGCATCTCTTGTTATTTCTTGCATCTTAAATCCTCCAATCTCTTATTTTCGCCAAGGGAAGCAACCGTTGTTGCAAATTCATTCATCGTTGCTGCAAATTTTGCACCTTCTGCAGCACTTACCCATTCCACGCGAGTTCTCTCCTTCTCAATTCCCAAAAAGTCAAGCATAGAGAAAAGAGCACTCATACGACGACGCGTATAGTAATTACCTGAGGTGTAATGGCAATCTCCAGGGTGACATCCACATAAAATTACTCCATCAGCTCCTCTTTGAAAAGCCCTGAGTATAAACATAGGATTTACACGACAAGAGCAAGGCACTCGTATAATTTTAACATCAGCAGGATAATTCAATCTATTACCACCAGCTAAATCGGCTCCTGCATATGAACACCAGTTACAGCAAAATGCTACTATTAATGGTTTATATTCGTTTACTTGCATATTGCATCCACCTCCGCAATAATTTGTTTGTTCATAAATCCTCTCAAGTCCATAGCCCCTGAAGGACAGGCAACCGTACAAGCACCACAGCCTTGACAAACCGCAGGGTTTACTTCAGCAACGCGACGCATTTTAGTTGTTCTGTCCGGCATTCTAAATTCTTTATCATTGTATGTAATTGCACCATATGGACAAACACGCTCACAAGAAGAGCAACCATTACACATCATTTCATCAGAATGTGCAATACATGGGTTACCAACAAGCTTTTCCTTTGCCAAAAGCCCAATTACCTTAGCAGCTGCAGCACCAGCCTGTGAAACAGTTTCCGGAATATCTTTAGGACCTTGGCAGGCACCTGACAAGAATACACCTGCTGTTGGGCTCTCTACAGGTCGAAGTTTAGGATGTGCTTCTGTAAAAAAGTCATTTGTATCCATACTTGCGGTTAGCATAGTTGCAAGAGGACGAGCTGATTTATCTGGTTCAATTGCCGCAGCAAGTACAACAAGATCTGCATCGATATGTAGCTGTTTTCCTGAAATCAAATCCGAACCTTGTACCATTAATTTCTTACCCTCAGGAGAAATTTTACCAACCATACCCTTAATATAATTAACCCCATACTCCTCAACAGCGCGTCTGTAAAACTCATCAAAGTTTTTCCCCGGAGTACGGACATCAATGTAAAATACATACACTTCTGTATCAGGATATTTATCACGAGTAAGCATAGCATGCTTTGCAGTATACATGCAACAAATTTTTGAACAATATTCCTTACCTTTTTCGGCGCAGGCTTCACATCTTGAACCAACACACTGAACAAAAACAATTTTATGAGGATGTTCACCATCTGACGGACGCAACAAATGTCCTGAAGTTGGACCTGCAGCGTTAGTAAGACGCTCAAACTCCAAAGAAGTTATAACATCTTGAGATTGATTATACGCATACTCATCAAACTTATCCATAGAAATTGGATTAAACCCTGTCGCAACAACAATTGCACCATATTTTTCATTTATAAATTCATCTTTAGCCTCATAGTCGATTGCGCCTGCAGCACATACCTTTGCACAAACACCACATTTACCATTCTTAAGCATATTACAGTAATCAGCATCAATTGTTGCCACCTTAGGGACAGCTTGAGCGAACGGAATATATACCGCTCTACGATTATCCATACCTAAGTTAAACTCATTAGGCACTTTCTTTTGAGGACACTTTTCTGTACAAATTCCACATCCTGTACAAATATCCTCTTTAACATATCTCGCCTTGCGTTTTATTGTAACATCAAAATTACCAACAAAACCACTTATATTACTTACATCTGAGTATGAGAAAATTCTTATTTTATCATGTTGAGCAACATCAACCATTTTAGGGGTAAGAATACACGCCGCACAGTCAAGCGTTGGAAAAGTTTTATCCAATTGTGCCATCTTACCACCAATAGTAGGTTTAGTTTCAACTATATCAACAGGGAAACCAGCATCTGCTATATCTAAAGCTGTTTGGATACCTGCAATTCCTCCGCCAATAACCAACGCTCGTTTGGTTACAGGAGTTTCTCCCGGAGTTAAAGGCGTATTAAGATTTACCTTAGCTACTGCCGCTTTACCCAAAATTATAGCTTTTTCTGTTCCCACTTCCATTTCCTTATGTATCCAGGAACATTGCTCACGAATATTGGCAATTTCAACCATATAAGGATTAAGTCCTGCAGCAGCCGCAGTTTTACGAAATGTCGCTTCATGCATTCTTGGAGAACAAGAACAAACAACAACTCCTGTAAGTTTATGTTCTGCAATAGCATTTTTTATTATATCTTGACCTGCCTGAGAACACATATATTGATAATCAGTGGAGAAGACAACGCCAGGCTCAGCCTTTAAAGCTTCTGAAACAGCTTTGACATCAACTGTTCCTGCAATATTACTTCCACACCAGCATACAAAAACACCTATTCTTTGCATTGTTACCTCTCCCTTCTATTTCAAATATTTTCTAAATGCACTAACAATTGCTTGTTGTGGCATCTCGTCATCAAGCAACTCCGGTAAATCATTAGGAGTAAGGTGATTTGCACCTTTTTCACGAATAACACTTAGTCTTACAGCCTCTATAAGTTTAGCGGGTTCTACACCTCTTGGGCATCTGTCTACGCAAGCAAAACACGATAAACATTTATAGATTGACTCAGACTTAAGTAAAGGTTCAATGTCGCCCGACTCTACCATATAAACAAATTCATGTGGATGATATTCCATTTCATCATAAGAGGGACAGGTGCCTGAACATTTACCGCAACGCATACATTTTCTTGGATTTACACCGCTTGAACGCAATATTTGCTCTTTTCTAAGTTCATTTTTAGATAGCATCTCCATCCTCCTTTATTCCTAACGCCTCTGCCAAAAGCTCTGTTATGTATAAAACCTCTATATCGCTTCCGTTTTTGACAAGATTATATTTGCATAACGGACATGCTGTAACAATCATTTCCGCATTATTATTTCTTGCACTCTCGGTAACAGTCTTGCTTTTCTTCGCTGCAGATTCATAATCTTCTAAAGCAACATATCCCCCACAACACTCATTACGATATGGATATATAACAGGTTCTGCTCCCAACACTCTTATAAAATCTTCTATTATGGTAGGATTTTCAGGGTCATCAAAAGCCATAACTTTCGACGGCCGCAATAATAAGCAACCATAATACGCAGCAATTTTTCTATCAGTTAACGGTTTTTTTACCGCCTCTTTTATTTTATCAAAACCAACTTTATCACGCAATAATTCCAAGAAATGTAAAACCTCGGTTTCTCCGTTATATGCCCCTGAAAAATCTTTGTCCTGTTCCATATAACGATTAACTTTATCGACAAACTCTAAATCTGTCTGCATTGTATAATTAGTTTGCTTTAAAACATTATGGCAAGCTGAACAAACACTAACCAATGGTCTTTGTGCATCTCTCGCAGAAACAAGCGCACGAACACTTGAAAGCTTTGACGCAATTTCATCTTTGGCATTTACGAATACCCCACCACAGCATTGCCAATCCTCAATCTCGCAAAGCTCTATGCCAAGGACCTGGGCAGATTTGCGAGCATATATATCTAACTGCTTTGCTTTAGTGCGTAATGTACAGCCCGGAAAATAACTAACCTTCATTCTGACCTCCATATTTTTACATAATTTTTATAGTTTAAACCATTTCTTCAGGATGAAATACCTCATCAAATTTTTCTTCTGTTAAAAAGCCAAGTTCAACGCAAGCTTATTTTAATGAAATATTATCTTTAAATGCTTTTTTTGCTGTTTTAGCAGCATTTTCATATCCAATATAAGGATTTAACGCTGTAACCAACATCAAGGAATTATGAAGATTGTGATACATCTTCTCCTTGTTGGCCTTGATACCAAACGCACATTTATCATTAAACGAAACGATTGCTTCTGCAAGAAGTCTTGCAGACTGCAAGAAATTATATGCAGCAACAGGCATAAATACATTTAACTCAAAGTTACCCTGAGATGCAGCAACAGATACCGCAGTGTCATTTCCCATAACCTGAACTGCAACCATTGTTACCGCTTCACATTGAGTAGGATTAACCTTGCCAGGCATAATAGACGAACCCGGTTCATTTTCAGGGATAAAAATTTCTCCTAAACCATCTCTTGGTCCCGATGCCAGCCAGCGAATGTCATTGGCAATCTTCATCATATCACAGGCGGTTGCCTTAATAGCCCCGTGAGCAAAAACCAACTCATCCTTAGAAGTTAATGCATGAAATTTATTCATTGCTGTAACAAAAGGCTTACCTGTTAATTCCGCAACCTTTTCAGCAACAAGAACATCAAATCCTTCCGGTGCATTAAGCCCTGTGCCAACAGCTGTTCCACCAAGCGCCAACTCATATAAAGGCTTAACAGCAAGTTTTAAAAGTTCTGCATCTCGTTCAAGACTTGAACGCCAACCACTTATTTCCTGACTAAATTTAATAGGCGTCGCATCTTGAAGATGAGTTCTACCCGACTTAACAATTCCTTCGTTCTCCTTTTCTAATTTTTTAAAAGTAGAAATAAGTAACTCAATTGCAGGCAAAAGTTTATCTTCAATAGCAATTACAGCCGAAATATGCATAGCTGTAGGAAAGGTGTCGTTAGATGACTGACTCATATTAATATCATCATTTGGATGTGCAATTTTATCAGCAGCAATTTGATTAGCTCTATTTGCTATAACCTCATTAGCATTCATATTAGATTGAGTGCCAGAGCCTGTCTGCCATACAACCAAAGGAAAATGCCCGTTGAGCTCCCCTGAAATAACCTCATCACACGCTTTAGAAATTGCATCTAACTTTTCGGCAGTCATCTTTTCGGGTTTAAGCTTATGGTTAGCCAAAGCTGCCGCCTTCTTTAAGATACCAAAAGCATGGGTTATTTCTCTTGGCATAGTTTCTATATCAACACCAATTTCAAAATTTTCATGACTTCTCTGAGTTTGAGCAGCCCACAAACGATCTGCAGGAACTTTCATCTCACCCATAGAATCATGTTCAATACGATATTCCATTTTTCATACCCCTTCACTTATATTATTTTACTGAAACAAGGCAGTAGATTAAAAATCCGCTGCCTTATATTTAACTAAATATTTACTTTCTTTATAACCTTTTTCAAAGTTGCCGCACTACTATGGAGTCTTACAATTTCCTCATCAGATAATGGAGTCAAAACCTTTGAACGAACTCCATCTCTTCCTACCATATTAAGCACACTTAAGCAG
>JAZNCG010000195.1:0-3458 GCA_045587405.1 Ructibacterium sp.
CATTTAGCCAAAACATCCTTGCGCATAGCTTTGACCGTTTCTCTGGCGATAATTTTCCCTCCGATAGCTGCTTGAATTGGAACCTCAAAAAGCTGTCTCGGAATTACATCCTTTAATTTTTCAGCAATTCTTCTTCCTCGCGAATACGCTCTTTCCTTGTGAACAATGAATGATAAAGCATCTACCATTTCTCCGTTCAAAAGCATATCAAGCTTAACAAGCTCCGCTTTTTCAAAGCATTTAAATTCATAATCAAATGATGCATAACCTCGGGTTCGGGATTTTAAGGCATCAAAGAAATCATATATAATCTCACCTAAAGGTAGATCATAATTCAAGGAAACACGGGTGTCATCAAGATATGTCATATCTATATAGCTACCCCTACGCTCTTGACACAATTCCATGATACTTCCAACATATTCCTTTGGCGTCATTATTGCCGCCCTTACAATAGGCTCCATCATATATTCAATTTCTGAAGGCGACGGCATATTGGTTGGATTATCAATATAAAGTTCCGTTCCATCAGTTTTTATAACTTTATACTCAACCGACGGAGCTGTTGTAACCAAATCTAAATTGTACTCTCTTTCCAATCTTTCCTGAATAATTTCCATATGCAACAGGCCAAGAAAACCACATCTGAATCCAAAACCCAATGCAATAGATGTTTCAGCATCAAATTTTAAAGCAGCATCATTTAGTTGAAGTTTTTCAAGCGCCTCACGCAAATCATCATATCTTGCACCATCTGCAGGATAAATACCAGAATATACCATCGACTTAACTTCTTTATAACCAGGTAATGGCTCAGATGCACCATTTTCAGAGGTTGTAACTGTATCGCCAACATGAACCTCTTGAACATTTTTTATGCTTGCCGCAATAAACCCAACCTCTCCTGCACAAATTGAGTCAGCCGCAATCATTCCATTTGGATGCAGATAACCTGTTTCAACAACCTCAAACTCAGCACCCGTTGCCATCATTTTAATCGTTTCTCCGGGTTTTAAACATCCGTCAATCACTCGTACATAAACTATAACACCTTTATAAGGGTCATAATACGAATCAAAGATTAAAGCCTTTAAGGGAGCATCAACATCTCCCGACGGCGGCGGTACAAGTTCTACAATTTTTTCTAATACCTCATCAATATTAATTCCGTTTTTAGCTGAAATTAAAGGAGCATTTTCACCTTCAATACCTATAACATCCTCAATTTCTTTTTTTACTTCATCAGGACGCGCCGCAGGAAGATCAATTTTATTAATAACAGGCACAAGTTCCAAATCATGCTCTAAAGCAAGATAGGTGTTTGCAAGAGTTTGAGCTTCTATTCCCTGGGCAGCATCAACAACCAAAATAGCCCCTTCACAAGCCGCAAGACTACGAGAAACCTCATAGTTAAAATCCACATGCCCCGGAGTATCAATTAAATTTAATGTGTACTCAATTCCATCTTTAGCCTTATACAGAAGTTTAACAGCTCTTGCTTTAATAGTTATACCTCTTTCCCTTTCCAAATCCATATTATCAAGAATTTGTTGTTGCATTTCTCTCTCGGTCAAAGCTCCGGTATGCTCTAAAAGTCTGTCAGCCAAGGTACTTTTACCATGATCGATATGGGCAATTATTGAAAAGTTTCTTATATTATCTTGCCTATTGCTCATAATTTATCCTCCATAATCCGTTAATTTCTTTCTTTAGTTGTCTATTTTAAGAAGCCTGCAATAATCTTGTTTTGAGCTTCTTCCTCAGACAATCCAAGAGTTCGCAATTTCAAAATCTGCTCCCCAGCTATTTTCCCGATAGCCGCCTCGTGAATTAGCTCTGCATCAACATTTGATGCCTCCAGGGCCGGAGCCGCATTTACTGTACCATTGTCAACTAAAATCGCATCACACTCTGAATGTCCTGTACATCTTGCAATTCCGTGTATACAAGATTTAAATTCCTGATACGAATTACCTTTTGCAACAGAACGAGAAATCAGTTCAACAGCAGAATCATCACCCTCCATCACAATATCAAAATCAGATATTGCTTTCTCAATTCCATCTGTCATAAGTCTTTCTCTCACAATCAATCTTGCATTAGCACCAACTTTTGCCGTTGTTTTTCTTTGGCTAAAATCAATTCCACCAAGTTGTACTGTATCCATTTCCAATGTAGAGCCTTCAGCAAGTTCAACATCTGTAACAGGATTAATATTCTTTTTACCTTTACCTCCACCTGTTCCAAGATGCTTTTCTTTATATAAAACCTTTGCATTTTTCCCTAAGAAAAATCTGTGTATACCGTCATGTCTTGCATCTTCTTCATCATCAGTATGAACTCCGCAACCTGCAATTATAGTTACATCAGCATCCTCGCCAACATAAAAATCATTATACGCTAAATCGTTAACTCCGCCTTTATTCACGCAAGCAGGAATATACACATTTTCATTCTTAGTTCCCGGAAGAATACGAATAACAATACCACTTCCACCCTCTTTAGGTTCGATTTTAATATTATCCGTAGATTGACGAGCCGCACAACCACCATTTTCTCTTATATTAAAGGCGCCTTTAAACTCGCCGGTAAACTCCGATACCTCACGCAATAATTTATCTGTTATATCATTTATCTTCATTTTACCACCTCTTATACTTTAGCATCTTCTCTACCCCAAGGACAGCGAACAGTTCTCTCATCTTCAAAAAGACTCGGCCAAACCTTATCCTTTGGTCCCGCTTCACGAACGCGTCCATCGGCAATAACAACAATATCATCAGCAATATTTAGTATTCTTTCCTGATGTGAAATGATAAGTAATGTACCTTTTTTTTGTTCTCTTAAATCTTCAAATGTTTCAACCAACTTTGTAAAACTCCACAAGTCAATTCCCGCCTCAGGCTCATCAAAAATAGAAAGCTTCGCTTCTCTTGCTAACACAGATGCAATTTCTATTCTCTTTATTTCTCCACCTGATAAACTTGAATTAAGTTCACGATTTATATATTCATTTGCACACAGGCCAACTTTGCCTAAATAACCACACAAAACTCCCTCGTCAAGTTTTTTTCCGGCAGCAAGCTCTAACATATCCCGAACGGTCAACCCCTTAAATCTTACAGGCTGTTGAAAAGCAAATGCAACACCACGATTTGCCCTCTCGGTAATATCCATCGCACTTATATCTGTACCATCAAAGGTTATATGTCCCGATGTTTGCGTCTCAATTCCTGCTATAACTTTAGCCAATGTAGTTTTTCCGCCACCATTAGGTCCTGTAACAACCACCAAACGGCCTTCTTCAATATTTAAATCTATGCCATTTAAAATCCTTTCTCCATCCGAAAGTTCCCAAACTATATCTTTTAAATTTCACATCTTTATCCCACCCTATATTATGATAAATCAATTTTGAATAAATCCCTTATATTGGTTGATATGTTTCACATAAACAA
>JAZNCG010000196.1:0-11495 GCA_045587405.1 Ructibacterium sp.
ATACTGATCCAAAGTAAATGTTACAATATCTTCTTCATCATAGTCTGCACGGATAGAAACTAAGTCGTACTTGCCTCTGCTTGCTTTCTTAGCATAAGCAGCTACTGAATAACCAAGGAAACCATCAGCATCGATGTCACCCTGATATGCAACAAGTTTTTTAGCGTCGCCAACATAATCATAATTATCGTCTGTGTCGTCAAGTGTGATTTCGATTGTAGCGTCAGAGCTTGTGTCTACGCCTGCGCTGTAGCTGTTAGCTATAACTTTACCTGTAACCTTAACGATGTCGAGGTCACGAGTAAGCAAGCTTTCGAAAGGATAGTTGCCACCATCGTAGATAACATATTCAGCATCTGCGCCATATGTGTATTTGTCCATCAAAGGTGTGTCGATTGCGTTGAATACCAACTGAGCAACCATACCTCTGTTTGCATCTACACCGATACCTCCGCCAATAACGCTCTCAAGAACGCCATATCTCTGAGCAGCAGCGGTATAACCTGTAGGATATCCACCGTTCTCTTTAGCGAAAGGCTCATAGCCCAATGTAACCATTAACATTTTAATGATTTCTTCATACTTTACAGGAGCTTCTGGGTCGAAGATACCATCACCTTTACCGTTTACAATGCCGCGGCCCTCAGCGTTAGCAATGTATCCGGAAGCCCAGTGTGTAGCAGGAACATCACTGAAAGATGTTTCTGTCTGTGCTACTGTGTTCATACCCTGGATTCTTGAAACGATAGCTGAAACTTCTGCTCTTGTGATAGTATCAGCAGGTCTAAAATCCATAACTCCGTTGTTATCCTGGTCATCACCTGTGATGATACCAAGATCACTTAATGTTTCAACAGCTTCAGCAAAGTTATCGCTTGCAGTTACGTCACTGAAAGAATCAGCAAATGCAACTGTGCTAACCAACATAGCGAAAACAGCTACTAAAGCAATTACCTTTTTGAGATTTCTCATTCTCAAATCCTCCTTAAATATAAATTTTAATTTTTTTTCTACCTTACTCCCATTAACTCCTCAATGAGAAGCTTGGGGATACAAGTCTCCAAAACTGCAAAAACGATTACAGCCTTTTTGACTTATACGAATTATATCACTAAAACATAGGTGTTGTCAATATTTAATTTCATTTTTAATAGTTTTGTAACAAACTACAAAAAAATCCATCCCATAAACTCCCCATATTAAATGATATGTGTTATTATTTTAATACCCTAATCCCATTCTGTCAAGTCTTTTGTTGAAATTAATTCTTTTTTTGTGAACATTGTTCTATCTTTAACCTATTTACTTATGCTCTTTTACGAAAAACTACCATTTTTTATCTGCTTTTCTTAGTTTCCACTCTCGCCTTTCTTGTTCCATTTACTTCCTAAGACGAACTTTTTCTTATAAAAGTTCCTTTTTTCGCCTTGTTTGGGGTAACTTTTATAGAAATTTCTATTTCTTTTTCTATGTTGTGTTTTTGTTTATATAGATCACAACATGTTGTATTTTTTAGCAACAGATAATAGTTAAACTTTTTTCGTATCAGTTATATATATTATAATAGGTAATTTCTTGTTCCTTTTTTAATTTTTATATAGATTTTATTGAAATTTCCGTGTAAAGTTTCTGTTACACTTCCATTACCCAAGCGACATATTTAAGCAATTATCAGTTAAATATTCTTATGATGTCGTTTATTGTAACAAACAACATTAACAAAATCAGTACCGCAAAGCCTAAAAAATGTATCCAACTCTCTTTTTCCTTTTCTACAGGTTTGCCTATAATCAGTTCAACGATAACGAATAGTATTCTTCCTCCATCCAATGCAGGTAATGGCAACAAATTCATAACACCAATATTAACAGCTAAAAACGCTGCAAAGAATAACAAGTTAAACCATCCGCTCTGCGCCGCTGTATTCATAGCCTGGACAACTCCAACAGGACCTGATAAATCTCCAACTCCCGCTTCGCCTGTAAACAACATTCCTATAGAAACGAACACCAGTTTAACCATCCACACTGTCTGGAAAAAAGACTCCTTTAATATTCCACCTACGCTTATATCGTCCATGGCAACATTAAAGCCTACAACATAGCCTTTGCTTGAGTCTTCAAACTCAACCTCCATAGGCTCAAAGCTCTCGGTTCTTGTTTTGCCGTCTCTTATAAATGTAAGATTTGCTTTTTTTCCGCCTATTCTGGAAAGTTCAAAGCTTAAATCCCGTCGTATATTAACTCTTTTTCCGTTTATTGCGATAATTCTATCGCCTTTTTCCAAAAACTCTGCCGCATTGGATTCTTCGTTCACGCTTTCAACCACCGTCGACGGAATTCCGCCATTCGTAACAGCTGTAGCAGAAACAAGAATTAATGCAATTATAAATCCCAGCAAAAGATTCATAAAAGCCCCTGCCGCCAATACAACAATCCTTTTCCATGGGCTTTTTCTACTGAACGAACCGGGGTCCGCACTTTCCTCATCTTCACCTTCCATCTTGCAATAACCTCCCATTGGAATTGCTCTTATGGAATACAGAGTCTCTCTTCCTTGCTTTTTATAAATAGCAGGACCCATACCAATTGCAAATTCGTGAATAGTTATATTAAAAATCCGAGCTGTAATAAAATGCCCAAACTCATGTACAAATATAATCAGCGAAAAAATCAGTATCGCACCCAATATCGTCAGAACCATCATTTTGCCACGCCTTCCTTTCTAACCTCTAAATCTACTCTTATTAAATCCTCCAAACAAGGATTTTCTATATTCTCCCAATTATCCATGGTCTTTTCCACAGAATCTGCTATCTGCAGAAAGCCTATCTCGTTCCGTAAAAATGCAGCTACTGCCACTTCATTTGCCGCATTCATAACCGTTGGCATTATTCCGCCAAGCTTACCTGCTTTCTTCGCTAAAGCAAGACACCTGAAGGTTTTTTCGTCAGGCTCATAAAAAGTTATTTTCCCTAATTTGGGAAAATCCACTCTTTCGTCTTTAGACGGCAACCTGTTCGGGTAGGTAAAGGCATATTGTATCGGATGCTTCATAGTAGGAACGGACATCTGTGAAATAACGCTTCGGTCTTTAAATTCAACCATCGAATGTATTATACTTTCTCTTTGAACAACAACCTCTATATCCTCTATATCCACATCAAATAACCATCGCGCCTCCAAAACCTCCAAGCCTTTATTCATCAAAGTCGCACTATCAATAGTGATTTTTGCACCCATACTCCAGTTCGGGTGTTTTAAAGCCTGCTCCTTTTTAACATTTTTTAGCTCTTCAACAGTTTTACCAAAGAAAGGTCCGCCCGAGGCTGTAAGCAAAATCTTGCTTATTTCGTCTTTCCTTCCTGACTGCAAACTTTGAAATATAGCACAGTGCTCACTGTCCACAGGCAGAAGTCTGACATCGTTTTCTGAGATTGCATTCATAAATATATTCCCTGCCGTAACCAAGGTTTCCTTGTTGGCAAGCGCAATATCTATTCCTTCTTCAATGGCTTTCATTGTAGGTATCAGCCCCGCAAAACCGACTATTGAAGACAAAAGCATATCCGCTCCGCTCTCTGCCGCAACCGTACAAAGGGCTTCCTCTCCCCAAATAACCTTGCAATTCGTATCTCTTAATGCAATCTTCAATTCTCTGCCAATCTTCTCTTGAGGAACAGCCATATATTGCGGCTTATACTTTCTTGCCTGCTCTTCTAAAAGAGAAACATTTCTGTTACCCGTAAGCCCAACTACTTCTATATCATAAATTCCTTTTAAATCATCCACAACCTCTAAGGCTTGCGTGCCAATAGACCCCGTAGACCCCAAAATAGATAATTTCATCCAAGCATCTCCTTGCCTAACCAATAATACCTATTCCCAAAAGACATAGGTATATGAAAGGTGTTACCATTATTATACTGTCACATCTATCCAAAATGCCACCATGCCCCGGCAAAAGATTCCCAAAATCCTTTATTCCGAATTGACGCTTTATGACCGATGCAATTAAATCTCCAATTTCAGATATAACCCCTGTGCACATTCCAAAAATGAAAAGCATACCTAAATTCATAGTCTTTTCGGCTAATGCCCATCCAAAGAAATTATTTACTATAACCCCAAATAAGAGGAAACTTAATCCGCAACCCACAATTCCGCCTATAGCACCCGACACCGTTTTCTTCGGACTTATTGATGGGCAAAGCTTTTTCCCTCCAACAGTTATGCCTGTAAAATAAGCACAGGTATCCGTCATAAACGCTCCAATAAAAACCAACCATATATAGAAATTTCCAAACTCCATCATTCTTATGTATATTATATGAGATAAGAAATACGGAATATACACCAAGCCCAAAACCAAAAAAGCAATATCTTTAAAGGTCGGTCTTTTTTCTCCAACCATCATCATAACAAATAATACTGTTATATATATGTATAAAGCCACGAGAAGATTAACTCCCGAAAAATAATTACCAAAATGAATTAATATGACGCCCAGATACCCCAATATGTATATGCCCTTATATTCTCTGATCCCTACAGCGTTTGAATATTCATAAAAACATATTATTGACGCAATAATAACAGCAACTCTGACAACCGCCTCGGGCGAAAAAAGCATCAGAATAATCAAAGGTAACCAAAGCATCGCTGTTATTACTCTCTTTTTTAAGGATACATCCATCTAAATTCCTCCTTTTAAACATTGCCAAATCGTCTGTTTCTGTTTTGATAATCCAAAATGGCTTGCCTCATATCATTTTCCGTAAAATCAGGCCAACAAATATCACTATACCAAAACTCAGCATACGCAGCCTGCCATAGCATAAAGTTAGATAATCTTTTTTCTCCGCTGGGTCTTATAATTAAATCAGCCTCCGGAAGTGTGGCTGTATCTGTGTATTTAGCGAAAACTTCTTCTGTTATATCATCTATCGTAATTTTATTTTCTGAAAAATCTTTACAGATTTTTTTCGTAGCCCGTACTATTTCATCTCTGCCACCATAGTTCAAGGCAATATTTAAAACCATTCCGTCTCCGCTTTTTGTCACTTCCTCTGCGTGAACAATCGCCTTTTGTATTTTCTCACTCAAACGGCTCTTATCTCCACTTATCATAAGACGCATATTTCTGTTTTTAAACTTTTCCTCAACCTGCAAAAGATAATCATAGAGCAAATCCATAAGAGCGTCTATTTCTTTCTGCGGACGCGACCAGTTCTCCGTAGAAAAGGCATAAACCGTCAACGCCTTTATTCCTAAGCCGTTACAATAATCACACAAATTTTCTAAAATATCCGCTCCGCGCTTGTGCCCTGCAGATCTTGGCAAACCTCTTTTTCTTGCCCATCTGCCATTTCCATCCATAATTACACCTATGTGAGCGGGAATATTGCTCATATCAATTTCAACTTCTCTTTTTTTCTTCCAAAACATAACAAAGCCTTTCATATGCAACAGGGAATAGAAGGTTAAATCCCCTCCTATTCCCCCATTTTTAATCTAAATAGCCCTTAGCGGAAAAGAGGTTCTTATACCTCCATAATTTCTTTTTCTTTGTCAGCAACTATTCCGTCAATCTCTTTTATAAACTTATCTGTCATCTTCTGGATTTTTTCTTCTAAATCCTTTAAATCGTCTTCTGTAATCTCATTCGCCTTCTTTTGTTTCTTAAACTGTTCTATAGCATCACGACGCACATTACGAATAGCAACCTTTGCATCTTCGCCGCGCTTCGAAACACCCTTGCTAAGTTCCCTACGACGCTCTTCTGTAAGAGGTGGGAAATTAAGGCGAATAACCTTTCCGTCATTATTAGGATTAATACCTATATCAGATGCAAGAATTGCTTTTTCTACATCCTTTAAAACCGACACATCCCAAGGTTGAATGATAATTGTTCTTGCTTCAGGAACAGAAATTGTTCCAACCTGAGCAAGGGGCGTCTGCACTCCGTAATACTCAACCGTTATTTTGTCCAATATAGCCGGGTTTGCACGACCTGCCCGAATTGATGCCAAATCATTTTCCAATGCACCAACTGCTTTATTCATTTTATTTTCTGCATTATTCATATAATCATAACCTTTCCCCCGCAAAGTACTGCAGGCATAAATTTAAATTAACGCTTAACCATTGTTCCTATTTCTTCGCCCATAACAGCTCTTTTAATATTTTCAGGGTCATCAAGTCCAAATACTAAAATAGGTATATCGTTATCCATACATAAAGATGTAGCCGTTGAGTCCATAACTCCCAATCCTTTATTTAAAACATCGATAAAGCTCAATGTATCAAACTTCTTAGCATCAGGGTTTATGTGCGGATCGCTGTCATAAACACCATCAACCTTTTTAGCCAAAAGAATAACTTCTGCATCTATCTCTGCTGCACGAAGCGCCGCTGTTGTATCTGTTGAGAAAAATGGATTTCCTGTTCCGCAAGCAAATATTACAACTCTTCCCTTTTGTAGATGTCTTGCCGCCTTCAGACGAATATATGGCTCCGCTATCTGGCGCATCTCAATCGCCGTCTGAACTCTGCTTTCGACACCCAACTGTTCAAGAGCATCCAGCATAGCCAAAGAATTAATAACAGTTGCCAACATTCCCATATGATCCGCACGGGATCTGTCCATGCCCTCGCCTGTTCTACCGCGCCAAAAATTTCCGCCACCTACTACAATGGCAATTTCAACTCCCATATCATAACACTCTTTGACCTTGTTTGCAATAGCATTTATAGTAGGTTGATCAAGCCCAAAACCTTTATCCCCCGCCAACGCTTCACCGCTTATCTTCAGCATTACTCTCTTATACTTCGGCTTATCCATTTCTCATTCTCCTCTTTCTTTTAATTTAGACTTTATAAAATAATTTCACTTTTGAAATTGTTAATATACAGATTTTTCTACTCGTTAAGCTCCATAGACGATGGCTTAGATGAACTTGAACTTTCCGATTTAGGACTGTTATTTGACGAGGAAGAACTCTTTTCAGAATTAGATGTACTCTTTCCTGTACTCATATTTTCAGAAGAATTGCCATTTGATGGCGAAGTGCTTGATGAGCTCTTGGATGAACCGCTGGAGCTTGTACTCTTGCTCGAAGAGCTACTGCCCGACGAAGGTTTCTTTGTAGGCGAGCTACTACTCGAAGTGCTTGCTGATGATTTCTTTTTTGTTGTATTTGAGGATTTATTTTCCTCATAATCGTTGTCATCTTCATCATCATTATCATAACTTTTTTGCGTCGGAGCAGAGGTGGCTTTTGGGGATTCCTCTTTTTTGCTGTCTTTCTTGTTTTCTCCTTTGTATCGGTCAAGTTCTTCTTCCATTAGCTCCATTCGTTCCTGCATAAGCTGCGCATTTTCCTTAAGCTTTGTATTTTCCTGTTTTAATGTCTTTTCATCTGTTCTTAAAGAATTTTCAGAATTATACATAACCTGAAAAGAGCAAGCAAAAGATGCAAGAAAAACACCTATCGCAACAAAAATAATGCCAAATACAACCAAGACTTTTCTTCCTTTAGATGTTTTGATTTCTTTATATGTAGGTTCCATCATACCTAATTTCCTTTCAACCTATTTTTCAATTAACTATCGTGTTGTAAGAAACTCTCCTAAAGTTCCCAAATTCAACACACCCGTCATTAACAACACCATTATACTTCCCGCAATCATGACTCCGCCAAGTATAGCGGGCAAAGCATATTTCATACGCATATCCAAAAGAGCCGCTATCATCGACCCTGTCCAAGCCCCCGTTGTAGGAAAGGGAATTGCGACAAAAACCATCAATGCTCCCGCACTTATTTTGCTGAGCTTTCCTGCTTTTCTATTTGTCCTCTCTTCCAACCAATGAGCCATCTTATTAAACAGCCGAGTTTTCTTCATCCATTTTACGATGGGTCTGAACAAAATCAGAATAAACGGCACAGGCAAAAAATTCCCAACAACAGAAATAAAGTACACCGCTAATATATTCCAAATATTTTGGTCTAATGTAGCTAATCCGTATATAATCGCTCCTCTTACCTCAGAAACAGGAAGCACAGAAAACCCAAATATGTACCAAAAAGATTCCCATGTTATATCCATATCTACCTCTTAATTTATATTTTCAGAATTTATCTCTTAAGCGTAATTTTTCTTATATTGAATTAAGTCAATACACCTCTTTTGAGTATAGCACATCTTTTCCCCTTTTTCAAGAAAAATTTCCTCAAACATATTATTTATTTTTTCTTCTGCTTCTTCGTTTGGCATTTTTTCTTATATTGAAGATTAAAGCAATTATAAACCATACAATGACCACGCCTGCTGCACATACAAGTATTCTCACAATCATAAAGCTCCACAGCCATTCACCAATAGCCAGAACAGGCCAGAATACTGTCCTGCTTACATCTACATCTGCCAAAAGCTCTCCTCTTCCCAGCTCCGCTCCATTAAGAGAAATTGTCACATTTGACACCTCTTGCCCTTTTGTAATCGGTGCGTAAACAGCCTCAGGAAGATTTAAAGAAACTTCCAATAAGTTCGGGTCTGTATCCTTTTTAACTACAACATAAACATTTTCTTTAGCAGAAACGGTTACTGTATCTTTTTTCCGTCCGTGCTTTACCTTAACCTCTCCTAATACATCTCCCTCAGAAACGGGGCAACGAATCTCATAATTTTCATATCCATAATCCATCATACGAATTGTATCTTTATGAGAATCTTCTATTTCCTTTCCACCAAATAGAACTCCTACAAACTCAAGCCCATCCCTATTGACAGCCGAAACCAAACAATTTCCTGCATCGGTTGTTCTTCCTGTCTTAACGCCAATTGCGCCCTTATAATAATAATCCGCATATCTCATGGTAGAGAGCAACCCATTGGTGTTTATGTAATATCTCCCTTTTTCTGTCTTGTTGGTTGGAGCAATTTTAACATGGGCAATATCTACAATATCCCTGAAAATATAATTACCCATCGCCACGCAGGACAGTTTTGCCATATCTGCAGCTGTTGTATAGTGTTCTTCATGGTGTAGCCCATGGGGGTTCATAAAATGAGTGTCCTTCATCCCAAGTTCTGATGCCCTATTATTCATTTTTTCAACAAAGACCTCAACATCTCCGCCTATTTTGTATGCAATAGCCATAGCTGCATCATTACCTGACGGAATCATAAGCCCACGGAGCAAATCCTTCATAGAAAGTATTTCCCCTGCAACCAACGCCATATTGCTACCATCAGGGTCTAACCCCTTAAGCATTTCTTCTGTCACTTCCACCTTATCCTCAAGGGCAATTTCTCCTCTGTCAATTGCTTCAATCGCAATAAGCGCTGTCATAATCTTGGTTGTGCTGGCAGGATACATTCTCTTTTGGCTATCTGATTCGTAAACTATAATGCCGGTTTTTCTCTCAACCAATATTCCCGTTTCACCCTCACTTAAAATTGGTCTGCCCTCTGAGTCAAGTCTTTTCTTTTTTCTCTCTTCTTCTGCCTTTTCTTCCTCTGTCAATTCCTCTTCTTCATCTGATTTTTCTATATCTTCTTCGTCTGCATCTTCATCTACAGTTTCTTCATCTGTTTCTTTGATTTTCTCTTCCTGTTTTTCTGTAACACCCTCTTCAATACATAAGCCCAATTCCGGCATCACCATAGTCAACCAAAAAGTTAATATCAATCCTATTGTACAAATTCTTTTATTAAACAAATCCCTTATCCCCCTCAAGCCTTTTTTGTGTTTTCCAATCTCTCGCGTTCAGCTTGAGATAATCTTATATATTCAGGTTTTAACTGATTATATGATACAGTTTCTCCCTTTTTCGCCATATCCAATGCAATCTGTGCAACCGATGCCGCTAAGTTCATACTTTGCATCGGTTGAGCAAATACCGCTCTATCTCCTAATTCGTTAAGGATTTCCCCTCTGTAAACTTCTATGGCATCACCACAAAAAATAACATTTTCATCTCTCTTCTTCAGTTCTTCTAAAAGAGTTTTCATCTCCAATGCGCGGTCTTCACATATTCTCTCTAAGTCTTTGCCCCCAAGGAACAACGCATTATATACCTGCCCTCTTCTTGCATCTAATATAGGGCAAACTATGCCCGAAAAAACCGATACATTGTTAGCCAACGCGTGTAATGTAGATACTCCCACACAAGGCTTGTTAAAAGCTTGTGCCATAGCCTTTACAGTGGCAACTCCTATTCGCACCCCTGTAAAAGAACCCGGGCCAATTGCCGCCGCAAAGCAATCTACTTCTGAGGCATTTATCTCTGTTTGGTCAAACAAAAACTCCACTTGAGGCATCATTTTCTGTGAATGTGTTTTCTTATGATTAATTACAATCTGTCCTAATAGTCTGCTTTCATCAAGCAAGGCCGCCGTTGCCGCCATACAACAGGTGTCTGTTCCAAATATCAGCATATTTTTATCTCCCTGTAATTTTCTCCTATTTCAGGATTTTTTTTAAATTCAATTCGAATAGTTTCTTTTGGCAAAATATCTTTTATGTTATCTGCCCATTCAATGAGGCAAATCCCCTCTCCAAACAAATAGTCGTCCATCCAGTCGCACTGGTCTATATCAGGGTTTTCCAGTCTATATACATCAAAATGGTATATGGTTATGTCGCCATCGTATTGATTTACCAATGTAAATGTCGGACTTGTGACCTCTTCCTCGTCACCAAAAAAATCCACCACCCCTTTAACAAAGGCAGTCTTTCCGCATCCTAAATCCCCAACAAGAGCAACAATTGCCCCCTCTGTCAGATTTTCTGCAAATTTTTGCCCTGCTTCAAAGGTTTCCTTAGGGCTGTTTGTTTTTATAGTTAACATAGGTTTTCTCCAAAAATTAATTATATATTTAATTATATAAATTCTTTAAGATAAAGTCAATAAAAACTATTGAAAATAAAAAAGTTTTCTATTATAATGAATATAGTTGAAAAAAATCGAAATGGAGTGAAAAAAATGGAAAGAGTTGATAAAACAAATTATTATTTGGATATTGCCGAAACTGTTATTGAACGCGGGACCTGTCTTCGCAGGAATTTCGGGGCTATAATCGTAAAGAATGACGAAATTGTATCAACAGGCTATACAGGGGCGCCACGAGGCAGACAAAATTGTTCCGATTTGGGATATTGCACAAGGGAAAAACTTCAAATTCCAAGAGGTGAACGCTACGAGCTGTGTCGCAGTGTTCACGCAGAGGCTAATTGTATAATTTCCGCATCAAGAAGAGATGCTCTCGGTTCAACCTTGTATCTTGTTGGCAAGGATGCCAAAACAGGCGAGCTTGTCCCTGACGCATCCTCTTGCGCTATGTGCAAAAGATTGGTTATCAATGCAGGAATCGAAAAGGTTATTGTTCGTAATACAAAAACGGATTTTACTGTAATAACCGTTTCCGATTGGATCCCAAACGACGATTCCATTATTGGCTCTTTAGGATATTAGAAAATTAGGTTGTATA
>JAZNCG010000197.1:0-1595 GCA_045587405.1 Ructibacterium sp.
TAAAACTATTATAAATGCCCAATATCAATCACTCATAAACTTTAATTCTTATCTTGTTATAAAAATATGTAGCTTTTTTTAAAAGAATATGTTACAATATTATATTAGAGATTTAAAAAGCGAGGTTTTAGTATGGCTGATATGAAAAAAGTTGAAATTTTTACAGATGGCGCTTGTAGTGGCAATCCTGGCCCCGGCGGATATGGTGTTATTTTAAAGTACAAAGAACATATTCGTGAAATTTCCGGTGGTGAAAAGAATACAACTAATAATCGTATGGAGCTTTCAGCTGTTATTGCGGGGCTTTCAGCTTTAACAGAACCTTGCTCTGTAACACTTTACAGCGACTCTAAATATTTCATAGATGCAATACAAAAAGGTTGGGCTGTTAATTGGAAAAATAAGGGATGGATGCGAAATTCTAAAGAAAAGGCATTAAATCCTGATTTATGGGAAGAAATTTTAAATCTTTTAGGAAAACATCAAGTAGAATTGATATGGGTTAAAGGTCATTCGGGTCATCCTGAAAATGAGCGTTGCGACGCTCTTGCAGTTGCAGCGGCTGCAGCCCAGCGATAGGAGATATACTATGGAAAAAGTTATAATAGGTATGTCCGGTGGGGTAGATAGTAGTGTTGCTGCCGCAGTATTAAAAGAAAAAGGCTACGAAGTTATAGGCGTCACTATGAAACTTTGGGAGGGCGATTGTTCTTCTGCCATTGAAGACGCTAAAGCTGTGTCCAAAACTCTTGGGATTGAACACTATACATTGGATTTTTGCAAAGAGTTTTCCCAATGTGTTATGGATTATTTTACTAATGAATACCTTTCAGGCAGAACGCCAAATCCTTGTATTGTGTGTAACAAATTTTTGAAATTCGGGTTGCTTCTTGATTATGCAAAGGATTTTGGCGCTTCTAAAATCGCAACAGGTCATTATGCAAAGGTTGAATATGACATAGAAACTCAGCGTTATTATCTCCGCAGAGCTGACTCCCATAAAGACCAAACATATGCCCTGTACTCTCTTACCCAGGAGCAATTATCAAAAACCATTATGCCTTTAGGGGAATTTGCTTCTAAAGAGGATGTGCGAAAAAAGGCGGAAGAAATCGGTATAAATATTTTTTCTAAGCCGGACAGTATGGAAATATGCTTTATCCCCGACGGAGATTACGCAAAATTTATTACACAACGAACGGGAATTATTCCTAAAATTGGTGATTTCATTGATGTTAATGGCAATGTTTTAGGAAAGCATCAAGGAATTATAAACTACACCATCGGACAAAGAAAGGGTTTGGGAATTGCATTTGGTAAGCCAATGTTCGTTATAGGCATAGACACTGAAACGAATCAAGTTACTTTAGGTGAAAAGGGAACTGAATTTTCTAAAACGCTGATTGCAGATAATTGGAATTTTATGGCGTTTGATGAACTTAAGGAACCAATTAAAGTCGATGCAAAAATTCGATACAGCGCCCCGCTTTCGCCTGCAACAATTTATATAAAAGAAATCCGCCTGATTGTTGAATTCGATTCTCCTCAAAGGGCAATAACTCCGGGACAGGCAGTAGTTTTCTATAAGAAAGATG
>JAZNCG010000198.1:0-3744 GCA_045587405.1 Ructibacterium sp.
GGCATTTGAAATTTCAAAGTGATCCTGCACACCCGGATAATATCTGTAATTATGCATATTCATAACACACTCTAATATATCGTCAAAAGTTGTGGTTCTGTCCTCATATGTCATAATTGCCCAGAATTTGTCAATCTGATAATCTTTACGATATAAATCCTCCCAGATTTCAGCAAGCTCGTTGATCTCCCATAATGTCATCCTTCTTACACCATCTTCAGGAAACATTACACCCTCATCACTTACGATGTATACAATTTCCTCTGCATTTATTGCTCTTATCGACCTTTGAATTTCATTCATGGTCATTGGAAACTTAAGTTTCAAAAATGGGATTTTATCATTACCTTTTCCAACATATTTGGATATATTCTTATTATCAGCAACATTAATCTCACACATACAGTATGGATCATCATCAAATTCATACCACTCTCTGTTAGTGTTTACACCGTCATATTCCGGAGCTTCTCTTTCCTCATCAGAGAGTTCGTGCTTAATCATAAATTTACCAAAATTTAAATACTCGCCCTTTGAACACATCCTGTAAATCTGCCCAATTTCTTTATCTGACTTACCTTTACAGCCTTCCAAAAGACCTTTTGTAAATTCATCTTGCTCTTCAACCAATTTCTTTACAACCATGCCCAATTCTTCGTCATTGGTTGCATCGTAAAATTGGTATGCCAGACTCTCATACATAAGATTTATAAAGTCCTTGGGTGTCTTAGGATTAAACGCTTTTAATAACAGTTCAAAGCACTCTTCCCAATATTCTGTCTTATCAAACATATATTCAGCTACAAGATTAAGTTCCTCAATACTTAAACCCATTTCCATCATCTGTCTTCCTAATTCGGCTCTTTTGGTACCAATATATGAAATCCTGAATGATGCTTCAGTTTCGAAGGTTACTCCGATGTCTACCAAATATGCAGCTATTCGCCTCTCGCTCTTTGGTAATGAAATAAATTTTGTTCTTCCGTTTTCTATATTTTCCAATCTACATAACATTGTTTTTTCCTCTCTTTCATTATATTAAATTAATTACCGTTACTTTAATTTTGTTTTCCGTTTGTGCGTCTTTCTTCTCTTCTTGCTTCAGCTCCGCTGACAATACAGCAACTCATTGCAATCACACTGCAAAAGCATCCAAACATTGCTCCGCCTATAAATATTAGTATATATGTCATTATAATCACATCTCCATTTCTATATTTTCTTCATTATCTGTGAGAATTATAAAGTTTGATTCGTCATAAGATTTTACAGTTGACCTCTCTATGAAGTCCGGTCCTCGTTTAGTAAAGTATGCAACTTCATATTCATTTGCATCTACTACTTCACCATCTCCGTACAGAAAGCTTCTTACTTCGACATCGATTGTTTCAATTTCTGGATTATCTTTCAAAAAGTTCTGATATGCAGTAAGGTTTTCAAAATCTGATTCATTATCAGGTACACCACCACATAAAAAAGTTTCTGTTGATCCATTATCTGCTGATATTGTTATATGAGAAAACAAAACTGCCATTCTACATACCTCCCATCAGCATTCCGCCTTCTTCTTCAATATCAGGCTCCTCAGCAGGCAGCATTTCTGATGCCTTCATTTCCTGTCCAGCGACCTTTAATGCCATATCTTCCATTCTTGCTTGAAGATGGCTTTCGATTTCAGCTTTAGCTTCCGTTACTGTTTTGTCCATCTGCTCATTAAACATCGAATACATATACGGATAATGGGATGCAAGCTGACTCGTTACAGATTTAAGAGCAGATAATATTTGGTCTTTATCCGCCTTATTAAAGGTTTTCTTCTCCTCAATAAGCTTTTCAACATGCTTGGTCGCTTCTGTAAGTTTTCGTGTCAGGGTGTTCATATCTTCTCTGAACTCATTATTAAACTGTTCCCTTTTATCTACAAACGGACACGGTTCTATATATTGATCATGAAGTCTTCTCAGCGTAACCGGGACTCCTGCGCCCATATTCAACGAGGTTATTGCTTGTGCAAATTGCGACTGGCTCATTTCGATTTCTATGTATGGTCTTGCTTCAGGAAAGTACCTGTCTGTGTTCAAATCCCTGTCTATAAATGCAGGAAATATTTTTAATGTGATTGTATCATGATGTTTTATAGAACTTCCAAACAATGCTTTTTGACCGCTGCATTGACTTCTGCCAATATACAAATTAGCAAAGCTCGGATGCTTTATTTTTTCCGACATTTTGTTTCACCTTCACTTTTTTCAAATGTTTAACCTGAAGCGGTGCTGTACCATATTTGTTAATAATAAAGGAATTGGTTATAAGCAGTACAACATCATCAGAAATTATTTCCGGTTCTGCCAAATCATCCAAAGTCAGATTTTCAGCACCGTATAATATAAACCTTACAGCCTGATATACATCATACACATCCACACCTTTTGACTGTATATTGATATTATCAAGATGAATTCTATCTTCATCCACTATAACTTTCATCTGTTTCCACAGATGTTCACTGGCAGAAAGCAAATACAGAGCTGCAAGATTTTTGTTTGTATCTATTACTTCCCAACCTCTTTTTAGGGCATGCTTGTAAAAATTCATGAATCGTAGCTTGTGATCGTTACTTATAAACAACATTACATCCTCATCTCCTCCTCCGATATATTTTTTTATTTTTTTATATAAACCTTTGATTTTATAATCATTTATGGTTCTGTAAAGCATTTCTAGATAGGTTATATTCTCCGGCATACTCTCTTGTTTTATATGTCTTGGTATCTTTTGCATCATAATTTCAAACTCTGCCAAGTAAGTATGCTGCAAAAACATTCGTCCCATAACATCCTACTCCGTTCCCCTTTCTGCAGTACTCCCATTAGATAGTTCATCTAAAATTTTCTGATTATATGCCGGTTGTGTAAGTATTTTGTATTCTCTGAACATTTTATCAAGGTATAAGTCCAATGCACTATGTGCGTCATTTATTGCTTCATGCAGCCCTGTAAAAAGTATTGGATTATATTTAAGGTGATTGCTCCAGTTATTGTAATCGTTGCAGTTTAATCCCGCGTCATATATTGCATCTCTTACATCCTCTGTAAGCGAAATCAACAATTTGTCAATTTTATAGTTTAAATCAAATAAATCAAAAATTTCTTTATCGCCCTTTGATATCATCTCATCCATAGGCTCTTCAGTAAGTTTGCTTCGTAAAGAAGTAGCTTCATACAAAAAATCATATTTATCAATATATTCTTTAAGCTTAATTAAAATCTGTATATTCATTATCATTACATTTACCTCCTTATATCGGTATATATAACTAAATCCGCCGGATTTTTCTCCGGCGGATTTATATAAACCCCGTTTGAAAATTTTTAATTATACATTTGAAACAGCTATTGTGTATGTAATTGTACCTGTCCATGAACCGAAAATAACATCGTTCATATTCTGTACACTTATCTCAGCAGAAGAAAACATTTCATCTGTATTACTTCCCCTTACTGAGATACCGTCAAAGGTAACAGTTAAATCTCTTGTGCTATTGTCTTTAGAGTTTGTCATAGTAACCTTTGTATCGGCTGTAACTGTAAGTTTTCTGTTAGCAGCCCAATATCCATCAACTGCAACTTCATCTGTGTCACCGGGATTCATAAGAGCAGGTACAGTTATTTCGTAGTATTCACCAACTGTTTCTGATGAATCTCCTCCGCCTTCGCCGCCACCTCCGCCGGAGGGTTCTCTGGA
>JAZNCG010000199.1:0-3657 GCA_045587405.1 Ructibacterium sp.
GGGGAAATATGCTCGATTGCACTGGTATTCTTGCAGGTAAGTTCGTTAAGGACGCTGATAAAATTATTATCAAAATGCTCAAAGAAAACGGACTACTATTTAAGGAACTTGCATTTGAACACAGCTATCCTTTCTGTTGGAGATGTGATACACCTTTACTTTATTATGCTTGTGATACATGGTTTATCGAAATGACAGCTGTAAGAGATAAGCTTTTAAAGAATAACGAAACTGTAAATTGGTTGCCGGATAATATTAAACATGGTCGCTTTGGAAATTTCTTAGAAAACATCATAGATTGGGGATTATCTCGTTCCCGTTATTGGGGAACGCCTCTTCCTATCTGGGAATGTAGCTGCGGACATCGACATGTAATCGGTTCAATTGCCGAACTTAAAGAAATGGGCATCAATTGTCCTGATAATATAGAACTTCACAAACCATATGTTGACCAAGTTAAACTTCGTTGTAGTGAATGTGGCGGCGAAATGAAGCGTGTTTCTGAGGTTATTGACTGTTGGTTTGATTCAGGTTCAATGCCTTTCGCTCAATGGCACTATCCATTTGAAAACAAGGAAATGTTTGAAAACAATTTCCCTGCTAACTTTATTAGCGAAGCGATTGACCAAACAAGAGGTTGGTTCTATACTCTTATGGCTATTTCAACATTATTATTTGATGAATCGCCTTACAAAAATGTTGTTGTCTTAGGACATGTTCAAGATGATAAGGGTATAAAAATGAGTAAACATAAAGGTAATGTTATTCTGCCTATGGATATTCTTAATGACCAAGGTAGTGATGCTGTACGCTGGTATTTCTACTCAAATTCTGCTCCGTGGCTTCCTAATCGTTTTTCTGCTAAAAATGTATCTGAATCCCAACGCAAATTCTTGGGAACGCTATGGAATACTTATGCATTTTATGTTCTTTATGCTGAGATTGACCAGTTTGACCCAACAAAATACAGTTTAGATATCAACAAACTTTCAGTGCTGGATAAATGGATTTTATCTAAATTGAATAACTTGATAAAGATTGTTGATGCTAATCTTGAAAATTATAAAATTACAGAAGCAACAAGAGCTATTACAGACTTTACTGATGAATTAAGCAATTGGTATGTTCGTCGATCTCGTTCTCGTTTCTGGGCAAGCGAGCTTACAGATGATAAAATCAGTGCTTATATGACATTATATACTACTTTGGTTGAATTCTCTAAGGTTTGTGCACCATTTATTCCATTTATGACAGAACAAATTTATCAAAACCTTGTCTTATCTGTTGATAAAAGTGCTCCTGAAAGTGTTCATCTTTGCGACTTCCCAAGCGTTAATCCAAACTTCTCTTTCCCTGAAATCGAAAAGGAAATGGACGCTATAAGGAAAATTGTTATGCTTGGTCGTGCTTGTAGAAACGAAGCAAACATTAAGAACAGGCAACCACTTTCAAAATTATTTGTTCAATCTACAGATAATGTTAATGTTGATTATACAGATATTATCTTGGAAGAATTAAACATTAAAGATGTTGAATATACAAATGATGCAAGTGAGTTTATTTCATATAACTTCAAACCACAAATGAGAACAATGGGTCCTAAATACGGTAAATTGATGCGACCAATCTTTGATGAAATCGCAAAGATGAACGGAGCCGAAGTTATGAGTAAATTCAATTCGGGAGAAACTCTTAAATTTACACTACAAGATACAGATGTAGAAATCAGCAAGGAAGATGTTTTGATTGATACAATTCAAAAAGATGGCTTTGTATCAGGAAACGATAACGAATTTACTGTTGTTCTCGATACAAACTTGACTTCGGAATTAATCGAAGAAGGTTTCGTTAGAGAATTTATCAGCAAGGTTCAAACTATGCGCAAAGATAGCGGCCTTGAAGTACTTGACCACATTAATATTTATATTTCAGGTAGTGATAAAATTGCGGATATTGCTAAATCTAACTTAGATGAAATATCTGCACAATTACTTGCAGATAATATAAACTACGAAATTAATGATGGCGACGGGAAAGAATGGAATATCAATGGCGAAAAAGTTTCTATTTTAATAACCAAAGCATAATTTGAATTAGTGCAAAAATAAAAGGACTGAGGAAACACCACAGTCCTTTTATTTTAAATTATCTGGGAAAGGAATGGTATAAATTTTATGGTTATGGTTTTACTAACAGCCTTAGGTGTAGGTGGTGCAACAGTAATAGGTTCTATCTTAGGCTTTCTTTTGAAAAAAAATACTCATAAATTTACCGATATAATTCTCGCATTCGCAGCAGGTGTTATGCTTTCTGCTGCAATATTAGGGCTTATACTGCCGTCTGTTGAATACGGCGGAAAATTTGGTTTAATAATTTGTATTGTTGGAATTTTCATTGGTGCAATATGTCTTAATTTTATAGATAAACTTACTCCGCATCTACACAAACTTGTTGACTCTGATATAGAAACTCATAACAAAAACGCTAATTTAGATAAAGTTTTATTATTTGTTATGGCAATTGCAATTCATAATTTCCCTGAAGGAATAGCCGCAGGTGTAGGTTTTGGGTCAGAAAATACAGCCGACGCACTTATGATAGCAGGCGGAATTGCTTTGCAAAATATTCCTGAAGGTATGGTAATTATATCACCAATGCTTTCAGCTGGTATAAAGCCCTCAAAAACCTTTGTATGTGCTTTAGCAACAGGGGCTGTAGAAGTTATTGGAACCTTGCTTGGTTATTTTGCTATAAGTTTTTCATCTTCCATATTACCATTTTTCCTTGCTTTTGCAGGCGGAACAATGTTGTATGTTGTAAGTGACGAAATGATACCCGAAACTCATTCCCACGGAAATGAACGCGCAGCAACCTATGCACTTTTGGTAGGTTTTTGTGTTATGCTTATTACAGATATAATTCTTGGTTAATTATTTTTGCTTTCTAACAATTAAATAATCATCATCAGACTGATAATATGGGCATTGCTTTGCTGAGCGTATACGATATACATCGTCTTGGTCCATACTCGCCAAACAAATGTATTCCTCATATTCTTCGTCGTAAACATAATTCTTACAAAAATCACAATTCATTTCCATAAATTTTCACTCTTTTCTTTTGTTGTATCTTTACCTAAATCATATTAATAAGCAAAAGGAGTTGCTACTCTTCTTGCAACAACTCCCATTCCTCATAATAGTCTTCAAGTGTAGTTGAATTATAAGATATTTTTTCTGTCTTTTCAGCTGCTAATTGATAATTAGTATATACTTCTTCTAAGGCAAGTTCATTTTGTAAAATTTCATTTTCTTCTTCAATTTCAGCAATAAGATTTTCTAATTCTTTAATTCTGTTTTTTCTTTGAGCATCTTGACGCCGTTGCTCTTTGTTTCTATAAGAACCATTGTTAGGTTTTATCGTTTTTTCGCTGATTTTAACTTCATTTTTTTCATTTAAACGCATTTGAAGACGATTTATATAATAATCATAATTTCCTTCATAAATATCAACGCCATTATTGGTTATCTCAATTATTTTATCAGGAATTTTATTAAGCAAATATCTGTCATGTGAAACAAAAATCAAGGTTCCATCATAATCAGCTAATGCTTTTTCTAAAATTTCTTTAGATGATAAATCAAGATGGTTTGTTGG
>JAZNCG010000200.1:0-4553 GCA_045587405.1 Ructibacterium sp.
CATTCATGTCCGTTGCCACACTTCCACCATACTTTTCTATCACTATTAGGCTTTACATCTGATGGTGCTAAACCGTTGTTCTTTTCATAATTCCATTCTTTTGCTAATGCCGGATTAACTGTTTGTAAATCATTATAACCTTTAATAGCGTACCTACCTGAGCAATATGGACATCCACGTCCTTTGGTTCTATTATTTATCAAAGCTTGCCATTCGTGTCCTTCGTTGCACTTCCACCATACTTTTCTCGTGCTACCTAATGTAACCATATCTGGTGTTATTTCACCGTTTTTATCATAATCCCATTCGTTTGCTAAAATTGGATTAAGCGTTTGTAAATCGTTGTAGCCTTTTAAAACATTTTGGTTTGAACAATATGGACATCCGATTTCATTGTTTCTATGACTTATTTTCGATTGCCATTCGTGCCCCTTGTTGCACTTCCACCATACTTTTTTATTGCTATTTGATGCAAAATGCTCAGGTTTCAAATTGCCGTTCTTTTCATAATTCCATTCTTTTGCAATTTCAGGATTGGAAAACAAAAGTGAATTTTCCTTTTCTGTTAATTCCCGTAAGTTTTCTATAGCAATCGCATCTCTATTCAAGTCAATAAGAATGCCCATTCCAATTATTTCACTTAAAACTTTTTCAAGCACAAAGGATAAATCTTTTTGAGTTTTGTGAACAACATAATCCAAAGAACTATCGTTTAACCGGTGCAATCCCTCTCTAATTCTGTATAATTTTATCCCATCATTTAAGCATTTTTGGTTTTTATCTAAATCATGTTTTGTTCTATTTTTGTGCCAAAGATACCCATCATATTCGATTGCAACTTTTTTTGAAGGGATAAAAACATCAAGTTCATAACCTTTTTCTTTATATGTGTGTATCGCTTCTAAACCATATTTTTTGAGATAATATACAATCGCATATTCGGGAAAAGATGTTTTTCGTTCGGAACTGCAAACAGGACAGCCACACCCATCATTTCTGCTGTTTATCGTAGTTTGCCATTCATGACCTTTGCTACACTTCCACCATACTTTTTTATTGCTACTTGCTGTGAAATGTTCAGGATTTAAATCACCATTTCTTTCATAATTCCATTCTTTTGCTACTGCAGGATTGATCGTTTGTAAATCGTTATAACCTTTTAGTGTTTTTCTGCCAGAGCAATATGGGCAGCCGCTTCCTTTATGCCTGCTACCTATCGTAGCCTGCCATTCGTGTCCTTTACTACACGTCCACCATACTTTTTTATCACTATTAGGCATTACATCCATAGGTGTTAATCCACTATTCTTTTCATAATTCCATTCACTTGCTAAACTTGGATTAACCGTTTGCAAATCATTTTCACCTTTCAAGGCGTATCGACCTGAGCAATATGGGCATTTGCGTCCACCATTTCTATGTGATATCGACGTTTGCCACTCGTGTCCCTTGCTACACTTCCACCAAACTTTTTTGTCGCTACCAAGAGTTAATGTTTCGGGATTAAATTGTAGTTCATTATTCTTTTCCCAATCCCATTCAGCCATAAGTTGAGCATTATCGCTCACATATCTTTTTTCTTTCTTTTCTGCCATAATACTCAACTCCTTTTAATTTCATTTTTCAACACCATTTGGCATCATCCAGCAACATTCGACAAAATTCTTACTCGTGTCAAGTCAGGACTAAAAAGTTTATTCCGCATCTTTGTTTCGTAAAATCAAGCTTTTAACACATACCAGAATTCTCCGGAATTCATATCGACGATTTCAAGCATAGCTTGAAATCATTATAAAATTAGTGAACGATTTAGATGACAATATTCAACTAGTATTTATTAGAATATTTAATTTCATCTTTTTTCATATATACCTATAAATGACTCACATTCCTCCAAAGGAAGCGCTTTACAATAGTACCATCCTTGGATAAAATCACAGTCGGATGAAGATACGAGATCGTTTTGTTCCTCGGTTTCTACTCCTTCACATATGACCTTTATACCCAGGCTATGTGCTAAAGCAACGATACCTGTAAATAATTCCTTTCCTCTTTGACTTTCTGTCTTGAGCAAAATATCACGGTCGATTTTAACCACATCTATGGGATAAGTACAAAGGTTTGCAAGCGATGTGTAACCGCTGCCAAGGTCATCGAGGTAAACATTAAAGCCCAAGTCCTTGCAGAGCATCAGATTATTTGTTGCAGTTTCTCTGTTCTTTTCCATAGCATCCTCGGTAATTTCTATAGCAAGCTTGGATGTATCAAAAGTGAAACCTTTTGAAATCATCTTGAGTTTATCAATAAAGTTTGCTTCTGAAAGTGTTATTCTCGTAAAGTTGCAAGATAAAACAATATTTCCAAATTCCGTTCCATTCCACTTTTCAAGTTGACGGCAGGCAAGCTCAAACATATAAAAATCATGCTTACTGATAAGTCCCGCCATTTCCATATTTGCAATATATTTACCGGGACTGATAAGTCCTCTTTGTGGATTGTCCCATCTTGAAAGTGCTTCTGCTGAAACAATTTTTTTAGTTTTGCTATCAACAATAAACTGCAGATACATCTTAAATTCGTTGTTTTCAAAACCCTTTAAGATGCTTTCGGTGATTTTCTTTTCTTCCTGAATTTTATTCATAGAATGGGTATCACAATAAACTATCTGCTTTTCTGTACCGAAAATTCTGTTGCAGTTCTTTCTTAAGTTGAAAAGCAGAATTTCGCAGTTTTTGTCAGAACTTCCGAGGTGATAGACTGCAGAGTGAAACACTAGTTTGTTGTTTTTCTCCTTCATATCTTCAAAACTGTTGAGCTTATTCATTACCTCGGTGAGCCTTTTTCGTGCGTCATCATCATTTGTAGATTGAAAAGCAAAGGCAAATCCGTTTTCTGTAATTCGTGCAGAGATTTCTCTGTCGCCCGTGTACTCTGAAAGAACCGATGCTGTGTATTTGAGCACATCTTCAAAAGAACTGTCGCCGTGATAAGAACGAAGATAACTGATGTCTAAAATGATATATGCTATATGATAAAGGCTTCTTGAAATATCGCTTATGGTGTATTTGAAATGATATTTGAAAAATTGCAGATTTCCCATTCCGGTCTCAGAATCTGTCATCTTATCCGTTGCATTTTCTTTGCGAATGCGTTTGATGCGGAAAAGCAGCAAAATTACAGCAATAACTAAAACTAAGCAAACACCAATGGCAAGTGCAAGCCAAATGTAATTTGTCTTTGTATTTTTTACTGCATAAGAAAGATATATTCCACTTTTGATATCTTCCGAAATTTCACTTACCACAGCTTTGGTTTTTAAAATTAGTGCATCATCCGAGAGGCTTGTGAAAACAAGACCTGATTTCACGGTTTTTCCGCTTTTTTCAAAGGATACAAGCTCTAAATAATCTTTGTAATAAGACAGTGAGTTGTCGTTTGCAGAGGAAGAAACAATCTCCACCTGCAAGTTTTCTCCCAAAGCGTTCTTATCGGCTTTATTGCCATTGATATACACAAAATCCACGCCTAAGCACTCAGAGATAATCCCAAGTATATCAGGAATAATGCCGCAGTATGCATTTTTGTCATCATCATAAAATTCAACCGGATAATTATCGCTGCTTCCGGCTACATAGATGCAATCACTAAAGCCTTCTGTTTTCTCGGTAGTATAAACCTCGGCAAAAACAGGCTGCGCACTTAAAACAATCAGCATAATTGCACAAAATAGCCGTATCATAAATTTTATCATTTTGTTAGTCACCTCCATTCTTTAAATATTTATTCCTTTTCGTTCAATGCGTCCCCAGTCAAGCTTTTTCTTTTTATATCCCTTAAATGCCGTAAGTCTAACAAATGCCATAATAAACCGGAGTGTTGTAACCTCAAAAAAGCAAAGCATAATAGCCTTCATACAATCTTTGAAGGTAACAGTTAAATCAATCGTTTGTATTCTTGAAAAGAAAGCCGTAAGAGTAAGTATAGAGTTATAGGATGCGTAAATCAGCATAAAGAGTATCATAAACGGCAAATTCAGTAAATCAATGCAATATGCCGCTATCATAGTAAACACACCAAACACCTCTATAAACGGAGAAAGAAGCTCGTAGAGCAAAAAGTACATATACGAAACAAAGCCAACTGTGCCAAATTTAGGATTTGCCATCATCTTTTTATGCTTCCACATTGTCTGGAAAAGTCCAAGATGCCAGCGTTTACGCTGTTTTTTCAAATCTCCTAATTTTTCAGGCACCTGAGTCCAACATACTGCATCAGTTGCATATTTAATAGAATACGGAATATGATTTGTAAGGCAGAAGGAATGAAGCTTTACCACAAGTTCCATATCTTCGCCCATTGTGTCGTGGTCATAGCCGCCTGCTGCGATAACTGCTTCTTTTTTGAACATTCCAAACGCTCCCGATATAATCAGTGAGCCATTAAAATGGTCAAATAAAATTCTGGATGCCAAAAATGAACGGTCATATTCCAAGAGCTGCATACAAGCTAAAATATTCTTAGGCAGTCTGTATTTTATAACTCTGCCGTCTTTA
>JAZNCG010000201.1:0-13541 GCA_045587405.1 Ructibacterium sp.
AAGTTAAATAGTATTTGATTTTGAGAAAAACAGGTTCAAATACTTATCGTTTTATTAACCCGATACAACCGGACAGAACGAAAAATATTATTTTTATAATACAAACATCAAGTATAGTTTTAACAAGTAAAATATAAAAGGAGAATGAAATAGTTATGGAGAAACGTAGGAGTGGAGTATTAATGCATATTTCCTCACTAAATGGAAAATATGGAATTGGAAGCTTTGGCGAAGAAACAAAGCAATTTGTTGATTTCTTAAGTAATGCAGGCTTTCGTTGGTGGCAAGTATTGCCATTTTGCCCTATAGATAAATGCAATTCTCCATATAGGTCTTACGGTGCTTTTGGTGGAAATCCTTATTTTATTTCCTTAGATATACTACACCAAAAGGGGCTCTTGACTCACAAAGAATTGGAAACAGCAGAGCAAAAACAAGAGTATTGTTGCGAATTCGATCGCCTCGCTAATGAACGCATGGAGTTGCTTCGTCTTGCTTCGGAACGGGTTTTAGAACGAACAAAAATTGAATTATTTATTGATGAAAAACCTCATTTAAAGAAATTTTGTGAATTTATGGCATATAAGGAAGCCAATGGACAAAAGCCGTGGTATGAATGGGAGAATACAACACCAAATGAATACTCCTTGTTTTTTTGGAAATTTATTCAGTATGAATTTTATACTCAATGGGCAGAGATTAAGACATATGCCAATGAAAAAGGAATTAAAATTATGGGAGATGTACCCATTTATGTCTCCCATGACAGCGCTGATGTTTGGGCAAATCAGGAGCTATTTTTATTAAATGAGGATGGCTCACCATCTTGCGTAGCAGGTGTTCCACCCGATTATTTTTGTGAGGATGGTCAACTATGGGGAAATCCAATTTATAATTGGGAAGCTATGCGCAAGGATGGCTTTTCATGGTGGAAAAATAGAATTCAGCACATGCTTTCTATGTTTGATGGTGTTCGGATTGACCATTTTCGTGGAATTGAGTCATATTGGAGTGTTCCCTTTGAGGCAAAAACTGCACGAGAAGGGCAGTGGGATAAAGGCCCGGGAATGGAGCTTGTTAATGCTATTTCTTCGGTTGCAAAAGATAAGCTGATTGTTGCTGAAGATTTAGGTGACATTACTCAAGATGTAGAAAAACTTGTACAAGAAAGTGGATTTCCAGGAATGCGTGTGTTGCAGTTTGGTTTTTTAGGTGAACCAAACAGTCCACATCGTCCACATAATTATCCAAAAAATTGTGTGGCATATACAGGCACACATGACAATAACACATTGCTAGGTTATGTTTGGGAGTTGTCAAATTCTACCCGTGCAGAGCTATTGGAATACTGTGGTTTTTACGGGGAAAACTGGGACACATGCTATGATAGTATTTTACGAACTATGTATGCAAGCCATGCAAATCTTGTAATATTTCCGATTCAGGATTTATTGGGCTATGGTTCAGACACTCGATTAAATACACCAGGTATAGCAGATGGAAATTGGGAGTTTCGCGTAACAAAAGAACAATTGTCGCAAATTTCATGGGATAAGTTTGCAAAATGGAATGAACTTTATGGAAGAAATGGTATATAACATAACTATATTGTAATTTCAACAAACTCTATCGTATGCCTGACGATGCACAGATGAAACTTCAGGAAACCTTAACAAAAATCATCAACGAAGGCTCAGGCGGTATGATTTGTATTTTACTCTAATTCTCCTTTAACTATAAAACTAACTTCTGTCACCAAAAAATTTGACCCCAAGAAGAATTTTCTTGAGGTCTTTTTTTATATAATGAATTCATCTTAATAGATGAATTTAATGAATAATGAAGTCGCTAC
This sequence comes from Ructibacterium sp., assembly GCA_045587405.1. Lineage (GTDB taxonomy): Bacteria > Bacillota > Clostridia > Monoglobales > Monoglobaceae > Ructibacterium. The sequence continues at coordinate 1,853 of JAZNCG010000201.1, forward strand.
GCTGATGAATAATGAAAAATTAATAATAAAAGAAGAAAATTGCTTTGCGATTTTCAACCACAATTATTCATCATTCATTATTAATTATTCATTTGATGAGTGGCATCTAAACCTCTCACTAATTACATGAAAAATTTAGTTACATACCCTTGAATCAACAATATCAAAAGAACAAGTGGCAAGATATATTTAACATATACTCTAAGGCATTTGGGGAAAGAAATTCCCTTTCCTGTATTTGCCTCTTCTAAAAAGTTTGCCCATCCCCAACCTTTTTTGTTCCAGCTTGCGAAAAGCACATATATAAGAGAACCCAACGGCAAAATGTTATTGCTGACTATGAAATCCTCTAAATCCAGAATAGTGCTTCCTTCTCCAAAAGGAGTAACGCTCGACAATAAATTTGTTCCGAAAGCACAAGGTAGCGACAATATAATAATCGCAATAATATTAATTATACAGGCTTTCTTTCTGCTCCAACCCCATATATCAATGCCAAATGAGATAATATTCTCAAAAACAGCTATTAAAGTTGACACCGCCGCGAAAACCATAAATAAAAAGAATAGTACTCCCCATATATTTCCGCCGCTCATAGAATTAAATACATTAGGCAAGGTTTCAAACACCAATCCCGGACCTGCATTCGGAGAAATTCCAAATGCAAAGCAGGCGGGAATTATAATCATACCTGCCATAATCGCTACAAAAGTGTCTAACATCGCAATAGATATACTCTCGCCAAACAAACGCCTGTCGCGACTTATATAACTTCCGAAAATCGCCATAGAACCCATACCAATTGACAAAGTGAAAAACGCCTGACCCAGGGCAGCAAAAACTACCTCTCCTATTCCATTTTCCGCCATTTTGTTGAAATTCGGGACAAGGTAATATTTAATACCCTCTCCTGCGCCCTCCAGGGTTACTGATCTGACAGCCAAAAGCGCAATAATTGCCAACAGCGCAAGCATCATCACTTTAGTTATTTTTTCTACTCCGTTTTTAAGTCCTAATGAACACACCCCAAAACCGATTAAAACAGCTAAAACCATATAACCTACAACCTCAATAGGATTTGCTACCAACGCCGCAAATTGTGCCGAAATCTGCTCCGCACTATTGCCTGCAAAGTCATTCCCAAGCATCTTAAAGAAATATGCAAACATCCACCCTGAAACGGTTGTATAAAACATCATCAAAAGATAGTTGCCAGCCATTCCAATCCAACTGAACCAATGCCATTTTGTCCCCTTAGGCTCTAACACCTGAAATGATTTTGCTATACTTTTTCGGCTTGCTCTTCCCACCGAAAACTCAATCGTCATTATAGGCAATCCAAATATAAGCAAAAACAAAAGATATATCAATATAAATGCCGCTCCTCCATATTTGCCTACAATATAAGGAAATCTCCATACATTCCCAAGTCCTATGGCACAGCCAGCAGATATCAAAATAAATCCAAGTCTTGACCCAAATTTTTCTCTTCCCATACCCTATCCTCCCGAATATAAATATTCTTTACATTCTACAATAAAATATGTGAGTTTGTCAATCATTTCCTAATTTACTTGACAAATCCCAATCTACGATATAAAATATTGTTATGAATAAATTCAATTTTGGAGGATAAAAATGAATTATTTTAAGAAAATCATAGCTATACTCTTAGTTATTGTTTTTAGTTTTGGGCTATGTAGTTGTGACACCGAAAAAGCCAAAAGTCAAAAAATTCTGGTAACAATGGAAAATGGTAAAACTTTCACAATAGAAACCAAACCTCAGTACGCTCCTAAAACCGCAGAAAACTTTGTTGAGCTTGTTAAATCAGGCTTTTATAATGGTTTAACTTTTCATCGTGTAATCCCCGGTTTTATGGCTCAGGGGGGCGACCCTAAAGGCGACGGTACAGGCGGAAACCACAAGAAAATCAAGGGCGAATTTGCCTCTAACGGCTTTAGCAAAAACACCTTGGAGCACAACCGAGGCGTTGTATCTATGGCTCGCTCTCAGGATAAAAACTCCGCATCCTCGCAATTCTTTATCTGTTACAAGGATACTCCCCATTTAGACGGAGATTATGCTGCCTTCGGTTATGTTTCGGATGGCATGGAGGTGGTTGATGAATTTACCAAAATACCTTGCGATTCAAAGGACAAACCACTTAAACCAATCGTTATTAAATCTATGGAAATTATTGAATAATTGAATATAAAGAGCTGTTGCAAAGATTTATATTCCTCAAAAAAATATCTGTACGGATTTGTGACATTTTTATTCTATGCCGAATGTTTGTACAGATCTTCGTTGCAACCTGCATCCTCGGTGGAATCGTAGCAGAAACGCAGTAACCTTTGATTCAACTCATTAGGGCTTTAGTGATATATACGAGTTCAATCTTGCGGAAGATGTTATAGGGCATCTTTTTGAAACCGACGATGCTTATAAAATTAAATTTAACATGGTTTACAATACCTTAAATAACTAATACCAAAAAGGAGTAAAAATATGCTTTATAATTCTTATAGCCTCAACGGCAACTGGGAAATGGAATATGCTGAGGAAAGGTATATGGAAAAGGAAAATCCGTTTACAAAATTTGGCTTTACCAATGCCGATACTATAACTGATGCTGTGCCAAATTACTGGGAGGATATGACCGATGAATTTTTAAAAACCTCTTTTTTCGGCAAACTCAGAATCAATCCCGAATATGGCTTGCAAAGATACCCCATAGCAGGAACCCCTCCTGATATGGCTCTTCCTAATATACTTGGTACCTTTTTTTACAGACGAACATTTGTCTGCGACTCTGTTCCTACATCTTATTCTGTTGTATACTTTGAAGGAGTCCAAAACACCGTTTCCCTTTGGATTAACGATGTTTACCTTGGCAACCACTCAGGATACAGTACTCCGTTTGAAATAGAGATTCCAAACGGAATTATACGAAGCGGAGAAAATACAATTATTTTGGCTGTTTCTAACCACAGATTAAAGGGCTATGACAACCAACCTGTTTCAGGGCTTACCTCTCGTGCTGTAAACGAATGCACAGGTGGTATTACAGGTGATGTTCAAATCAGAGTATATAACAGTCCTATAAGAGATATTGCTGTTATGACAGCTCTGGATTTAAAATCCGTAAATGTCATAGTTGAGTCTGCAGAAAAAGTCTGCTTTAACTGGACAGTTGCAAACGGCGAGAAAATATTAAAGAGCGGTTCTTGTAGCGAAAGCTTTGACTTTGACACTCAGGGGTTGGAGTTCTGGAGCCCTGAAAACCCCATACTCTATACTCTTAAAATTTCAGGCGATGGTTTTGAGCATACTCAAAGCTTTGGTATACGCAGGTTGGTAGCAGACGGAGTTCATTTTAAGCTAAATGACACCCCTTACTTCTTGCGTGGAATATGCGAGCATTGTTATTTCCCTGATACAGTTCAGCCAAACCACGATATTGCATATTATTATAAGCTTATAAAAACCTTGAAAGAGCTTGGCTTTAACTTTATACGCTTTCATACATATATTCCGCCCAAGGAATATATGGAGGCGGCAGACCAACTTGGTATGCTTATGCACATTGAAAGCCCCAACAATACCACATTGGAAGAATGGAGCGAAATTGTACGCTTCTGTAGGCACTACACTTCTTCCGTTATCTACTGCTGCGGAAACGAGCTTCTTATGGACGAACCATTCATCGACCATATCAAAAAATGTGCTGATGAGGTTCATAAAAATACAGACGCCCTCTTCTCTCCTATGAGTGCCCTGAGAGGTCTTGAATATATGTGGGACGAACCAAACAGAGAATTGCTCCCATCTTTAGAACCCTTTGAGCATCACCCAAAGAGGATTGAAACCGTAGGAGCTTTCAGCGATATGTATTCAAGTTATGCAAATGAGCTTTTGAGTTACAACTCATTAGACGGTACTCCTGAAATCCTCGATGATTGGAGCAGGATTTATAACAAACCACGAGTTAGTCACGAGATTTGCATAGACGGAACTTATGCAGATTTAAGCCTTAAAGACAGATATAAAAACTCACGCATCGGCAAAACCGAGATGTTTAGTTCTATCGAAGAACACCTTAGACAAAAAGGACTTTTGGAAAAAGCGCCTATCTATTTTAACAATTCCTCTCAATGGCAACGCAGAGTCAGAAAATACTGCTTTGAGGTGCTTAGAAGAAGTGATACAATGGCAGGCTACGACTTTTTAGGTCCTATCGACACTCACTGGCACACCTTCGGCTACGATGTTGGTATGATGAACGAATTTTATGAACTGAAACCAGGGGAAACAACAAGAAATGTTTTGATGTATAATTCCGAAACAGTTTTGCTCAACGACCTTGGCAAAAACACCAATTTCCAGGAAGGCGATAATCTTGATTTTGGAATTTACACTTCTTATTATGGAACAAAACATCTTGACAAAGCGACTTTGAACATTCGCTTATTCATTGGAAACAAGTGCTTTTATCGCAATACTTTGGATATTGAAAATCTGGAAAACGGCAAGGTTTCTGAATTGTGCAAGCTCTCTATTCCTCTTCCAAAGACGGAAAAACCTCAGGAAATGCATCTTTATGCTACTCTTGATGGCGAAGAGCTGTTTTGCGAAAATCAATGGGAATTATATCTATTCCCCAAAACAGAGCCTGTTGAAACAGATGGAATTATTTTATCAAATGGAATGAACTACCAACAGCTTGCGGAGGCTATGAAAGATGGCAAAACAGTTGTGCTTTTAGGAGCAACTCCATTTTCAGCTTTGCCTACAAGTTTCAGAATTTCCTTAGCAGGCAGAACTGCAGGAAATCTTGCAACCGTTATTGCCGAGCATAAGGCTTTAGGGCATATGCCACACAATGGTTTTTGCGGTTGGCAGTTTGCCAATATGTTAGAGAACGGCAACAGCGTATGCTTCGAAACAGAGTCTGTTCCTTTTGACCCTATAATTGAGGTGGTTTCCACCCATAAATACGCGATACGCCAAAGCGCTCTATTTGAATTTAATGTGCTAAATGGCAAGCTTTTGGTTTGTAGTTTGAATTTCGACTCCAAGGATTATGGTGCGGAGTGGTTCAAAGCTCAATTAATAAATTATGCTAAAGGCAACGACTTTAAGCCCAAGCACACAATAGACGAAAAACAGTTATATGACTTGGCAAATTGCAGAGTTGAAAAACTACAAGGCAATACAAATTTCGCATTTAATGCAAACGATAAAACCGCTGTGCGGAAATAGACTTAAAAATCATCTAAAAAAGGGCTATCGTATACGATAGCCCTTTTAAATTTTGTTCTTTATAATGTTATTATTCCAAATGCCCCAAGAACCGAGCTGATTAATATAGCTAATATACAAACAGGAGCTATATATTTAATTATAACAACAAAGGCTCTTTTGCGCTTAAATTGAGATGATAATTCAATTTCATCCTCAACAACCTTGATTCCTACAACATAGCTTATAAACAAACAGGTCAGCAACGCGCCAATGGGCATCATAACAGAATTTGTTATAAAGTCCATAAAATCAAGTATTCCCATTCCTATAATAGAAACGCCTGACCATACTCCAAATCCCAATGATGGCGGAATCGCCATAATAATCGCCAAAGCAGCAATCAGCAAGGATGCAGGAATCCTCTTCATTTTAAATCTGTCGCACATTGTTGCAACAAGAGCTTCCATAATAGATATAGATGATGTAAGCGACGCAAAAAGCACCAAAAGGAAGAACGCCGCTCCTACAAATCTGCCAAAAGGCATACTTGCAAATACCTGAGGCAAAGTTACAAACATCAAGCCTGGTCCTTGGTTAAGGTCTGCACCACCACTGAATGAGAACACGGCAGGAATAACCATAAATCCCGCTAAAACAGCTATACCTGTGTCAAAGAGTTCTATCTGTTTTGCTGATTTTTCCAAATCGTCCTCTTTTCTGAGATACGAACCATAGGTAATCATAATTCCCATAGCAAGGGACATAGAATAAAACATCTGTCCCATAGCTCCAAGAACCATCGCTACGCTTATCTTACTAAAATCAGGGATAAGGTAATATTTAACGCCCTCCAAGGCATTTGGCAGGCATACCGAGTAAATGGCAATCGCAATAGTTAAAACAACTAAAATCGGCATAAGAATACGGCTTGCCGCCTCAATTCCCTTTTTAACGCCACGAACAACAACCGCCGTTGTAACCACTATAAACAAAACCAACCAAAAAATCGGTTCAACAGGTTTTGCAACATAGCTGTTAAAAAATTCTGCACTTGCCTCAACAGTTGGGTTTGCACCTATAATGAACAACTCCAAATATTTAGAAACCCAACCACCAATAACGCTATAATACGGGAAAACGATAAAAACAACAACAACCGACAGCCAACCAATAAATGTAAAGTTGCCTTTTTTGTTCTGACTTAATTTTTCAAAAGCACCAATAGGGCTTAAACCCGTTTTTCTGCCGATGGCTATTTCCGTCATCATAACCGTAAAACCAAAAGTCACAACCAAAATCAAGTATGTTAATAAAAACATGCCCCCGTACTTTGCCGCCAAATATGGAAATCGCCATATATTGCCCAGTCCCACCGCAGAACCTGCCGCCGCAAGAACAAATCCAATTTTACTGGAAAAATTTCCTCTATCCCCCATTTTCTTTCCTCCAACAAATTTTCTTTACGCTTATATCAAGTTCATTGAACAATGAAATAATAATATGACCAACTGATTTTTTCATCATTTCCCTTGATATTTTATATTAGAACCTTAAAAAATACTATATTTATCCCTTTTGCATTATATCATAAAAAATCAAAAAATGCAAACTATTCTTCTTTATAAATAAATTCCCATTTCAACTAATTATATGTATAAAATCCATTTCCAAATATTTGTTGGGATTCTGCAAAAACAACAAATGCATTAGGGTCTATCTCTAATATTTTCTTCTTAAATTCAGGAGCTTCCTTGCCCTTCATAGCACAAAACAGCAGTTTTTTCTCTGTGTTTGTATATCCGCCTACAACATAAATCAAAGTAACTCCTCTGGGAGAAGTTGATACAATTTTATTGCTTATTTCTACCCCCATATCCGTTATAACAAAGGCAATTTTAGAAACATTAAGGCTGTTTATAACCTTATCTATTGTATATGTAGAAACAACCATCGCCACAACGCCGAAGAAAACCAAATCAAGACTATCAAAAACAAACATAGATGTCGCTATAATAATTCCGTCAACAATCATAAGAATTTTGCCGATAGGAAGAGCCTTGAATTTACTCTGGATAATTCTGCCTATAATATCTCCTCCACCTGTTGAAGCTCCCGCAACAAAGGTTACGCCAATTCCCATACCATATAAAACTCCTCCAAAAACAGCTGCAATCAAAGTATTTTGAGTAAGGGGCGGAAAAATCGAAAAAATTTCCACGAAGATTGACAAAGAACCTGCTCCTATTATGGTTTTTATAATAAATTCGCGGCCTATAACCTTAAGTCCAAGCAAAAGAAGAACAGCATTTATAATTGCATAGGAAGCACCCATCGACACCCCAAATGCATTATAAAGTATAATAGATATGCCCGAAACTCCTCCGCCAACTACCTTATTGGGTGACAAAAATAAGCTGATACCAATGGCTGTCAGCATGGTGCCGCAAACGGTTATTCCTATTGATTTTAAAATTTTAGCAACCTTATCCATATGTATTCTCCTGATTTGATATTTCTTTTTAAATAACTTACAGGACGATTCTTACATCGCCCTGTACATTTATAACTCTTACTATAAAAGAGAAAGGTTATTGTTCAATTAATTAAAACTGAAAATAATCTCTTGCGTTTTCGTAGCACACACCCTTAACAATCTTTTCAAGATATTCCCTGTCATTGGGATATTCGCCATTTTCTACCCATTTACCAATCATATTACAGAAAATTCTTCTAAAATACTCATGGCGAGGATATGAAACAAAACTTCTTGAATCTGTCAGCATACCTATAAACTTACCTAATATACCCAAGTTTGCAAGAGCCATCATCTGGGCTTCCATTCCGTCACGATTGTCGTTAAACCACCAGCCGGAACCAAACTGAATTTTACTCTTAACGGGACCTCTCTGGAAGTTTCCAAGCATTGTTCCTAAAACATAATTATCCTTAGGATTTAAAGTGTATAAAATCGTTTTGGGCAGAGAATCTGTTTTTTCCAAATTATCCATAAACTTAGAAAGATTTTCCGCAACGCAAAGGTCATTAATGCTATCAAAACCTGTATCAGGACCTAACTTTTCAAGCATTCTTGAGTTGTTATTTCTCAAAGCCCCCATATGAAGTTGCATTGTCCAGCCGAGTCTTGAATATTCCTTCGCACACTCTGTTATAACTGCGGTTTTGTATACATTAATCTCTTCCAAAGAGAGAACCTCTCCCTTGATCTTCTTCTCAAAAACAGCCTCAGCATCTCCAATACCAAAGGGAACATCGTCAAGGGCGTGGTCTGACAAGCGACAGCCATTTTCATGGAAATATCCTATTCTTTCTTTGAGCCACGAAATAACCTTCCCGAAAGAATCAAGGTTGTTATCTGCAATATATCCATCAAACCATTGTTTATCAATGTTAACAAGCTTATCTGGTCTGAATGTTGGCAAAACCTTGGTAGAAAAGCCCTCTTCTTTAAGTTGCTTATGGTATCTTAAATCATCGGCAGGGTCATCTGTTGTGCAGATGATTTCCACATTAGACTTCTCTATAAGCGCTCTTGCAGAAAAATCATCACCCTTTAACTTTTCATTACATATATCCCAAATCTTTTTAGCAGTTTTTTCCGTTAAAGGCTCGTCTATATCAAAATATCTCTTAAGCTCCAAAGATGTCCAGTGATAAAGAGGATTGCCAATCAAATAAGGCATAACAGAGGCAAATCCCAGCCACTTTTCATATCTGTCGCCATCACCTGTGATTAACTCCTCGTCAATACCAAAGCTTCTCATCTGTCGCCATTTATAATGGTCGCCCCCTAAGAATAAATCATAGGTATCCTTAAACTTATAATCTTTAGCTATCATCTCGGGCACAAGATGACAATGGTAATCTATAATAGGCAAGTCCTTTGCATAATCAAAATACAACTGCTTACCCGTTTCGTTGGAAAACATAAAGCTATCGTTAATTATTCCCATATATATTTCTCCATTCTGCCGATTTTCGGCACATACCTAAAGCACAATTCCATCCTTGAAGATAGAAATTTCGCTATAATTATTTATTTCGTTTCGGGTTTCTTCCCCTGATGCAATATCACAAATTTTGTCAAAGAATTTATCACACAATTCATCCATAGAAACGCCCTCTATAAGAGGTGAAGCGTCAAAGTCTATCCAGTTTTTCTTTCTCTCCGCCAAGCTATGATTAGTCGCAATCTTAACCGTAGGAACAGGTCCGCCAACGGGCGTTCCTCTTCCGGTTGTAAATAATATTATATGAACTCCTGCCGCCGCAAGATTGGTTATGGCAACAATATCATTTCCCGGCCCGTTAAGAAGAGATAATCCATTTTTAGAAAGCACATCTCCATAGTCTAAAACATCAACAACAGGACTTAATCCGCCTTTTTGAACACAACCTAAAGATTTTTCCTCAAGGGTTGTAATTCCACCTTCTTTGTTACCCGGTGATGGATTTTCGTATATAACCTGATTATGCCTTGTGAAATAATCCTTAAAGTCATTTATAAGACTTACTGTTTTATCAAACAAGCCCTCGTTTTCGCATCTTTCCATAAGAAGATGCTCGGCTCCGAACATTTCTGGCACCTCGGTTAAAATACAGCTTCCGCCATAGGATATGAGCTTGTCAGAAAACGCCCCAACAAGGGGATTACCCGTAATTCCGCTGTATCCGTCGCTACCTCCGCATTTTAATCCCACCTTAAGCTTAGAAATAGGTATCGGTGTGGGCTTAAAGGTTTCGGCATAGGCCTTAAGCTCGTTTATAATACGAACACCTTCTTCAACTTCGTCGTCAAAATCCTGTGCGTTCATAAACTTAACTCGCTTTTCGTTATACTCACCTAAAACCTTTTTAAACTCACCAATGTTATTGTTTTCACAGCCCAAGCCCAAAACCAAAACTCCGCCGGCATTAGGATGGTTTACAAGACCTTTTAATATAAGCTGGGTGGTTTTTTGGTCATCTCCAAGCTGAGAACAGCCAAAAGGATGCTCAAAGGCTTTTGCACCCGTCATCTCCCCAAGGCGCTTTGCCAACTTATTTACGCAACCTACCGTATTTATTATCCAGATTTCGTTACGAATTCCAACATCTCCGTTTTCTCTCTCATAACCCATAAATGTTCTGTCTGTATCAATAAATTTAATAGGTTCAACCTTTGGATTATATTTATACTCAATATTCCCCTTAAGGTTGGTTTTCATATTATGACTATGAACATGTTCGCCCTTTTTTATGTCGCAAACAGCGTGTCCGATAGGGTTTGCATACTTTATAATATTCTCACCTTTTTTTATATCCCTCAAGGCGTATTTATGCCCATTCTCTAAGTTTACCTCTACATTATCAATTTTATTTATAATCATAATTCAATCCTCCCTCTAACCTCATCTGCAAGAAAGGATAAATCCTGATCCCACAACTGAATATTTTTTAAAATCTCCTCAACCGAGGCGTTTTTCATAAACTCCATTACCTTTTCATCGTCATTGGGAGTTCCAACCTTGTAAAACTCAATAAGCTTTGCAAATGAAAACAGAAGATTTTTCGGCATCTCTCCTTTTCTCTTTATATATTCAAGAATAGACGGCAAGACCCTTACTTTGAATTTGCTTACAGAATTAAGGGCAATAGATGAACACAAATGCTTGATATATGGATTGCAAAATCTTTCAAAAACATTGTTTGCATAATCCTCCAATTCATCTTGCGCAAGATTTAGAGTCGGTATTATTTCGTCATAAACACAAGCTTTAATAAAGCTACTCATCTTCTCATTTTCCATACAATCTCCGACAGTTTCTATTCCCTCTAAGAGAGCATAAGGAATCATAGAGGTGTGTGCTCCGTTTAAAATTCTTACCTTTCTTGTCCTGTACCTTTCCAAATCATCTGTGACAATAATGTTAAGGTTTGCCTTATCAAATGGAAATTCCTTGGTAATATCTTTGGGTCCCTCTATTACCCAAAGATGGAAAAGTTCGCTTGTATTTACCATATTATCCTCATAGCCAAGCTCCATATCCTCGTCTTTGGGATAGCCTGTAACAATTCTGTCTACCAATGTATTGTAGAAAACATTCTCTTCCTTTACCCAGTTTTCAAAAGCTTCACCCATATTCCAAAGCTTAATGTATTTGAGTATACACTCCTTCAATGTTAAACCATTTTTGTCTATCAGCTCGCACGGAAGGAATATAAATCCCTTCAACCCCAAATCGAATCTCTTCTTCAGCAAAAGAGTTACCTTTGCAGGAAAACTTATTTCAGGGGCATTTTCCATTTTATCCTCTTCGTTATATACAATTCCCGATTCTGTTGTGTTTGATACAACAAATCTAAAATCAGGATTTTTTGCCAAATCCAAATATGCAGAGAAATCATCATAGGGTTTAACCGTTCTTGATATACAATCTATCAG
>JAZNCG010000202.1:0-6407 GCA_045587405.1 Ructibacterium sp.
ATTAACTAAACCATTTAAAAACAGTGGTGTTAACAGTCTGACTTAAATTTTTGTATCCGAATAACGCAAGATATAAATAAAGGAAAAGTACAATCCGAAAAGGCGAGAGGGCAAAAAAAAGAAGCAGATTGCTCTGCTTCTTTCGTGAAAATGCTCTGTTTTATTAGCCGAAGTATCTCTGAAGAAGACCTTCAAATGCCTTACCGTGGCGAGCTTCGTCACAGATATTCCAATCAAGAACCCTTATTTCATGCGGGTTTGCGGGTTCTTCACCCTTAGTTTTGCCCACCATTTGCCCACAAGAAATTTTTGCCCACATTTTTGCCCTCAAACGCAGTTATTAACGGGGTTTGCAGGTATTTTTTCATTAAAATCCTCTATTCCGTCATACTTGTTTAAGAACTCAAGCAATGATGTTCTCGTTACTTTTCGGCAACCAAGCTTTATAGAACGAAGATAACCATTACTTATAAGAGTGTAAACATAATTTCTGTTGACCTTTAGTAGTGCTGCAACTTCACTTATAGTATATACCATTTCTTCAATTTTTGCAATATTTTCAGAAGATTTTGTTTTATTTTTTTCTAACATATTCTATCCTCCTTGATTTTTTTGTATATAATAGCATAATCAAAGGGACCGACATGCGGATAAATAGTGAAAGGAGCAAAGACTATTTATAAAACAAATTGGAGGGACATTAAGCACATCAATCCCTTTGATTATGCTATTATAATTTAGAAAACAAAACGAATAGCAGCTTGCGTAACTGCTTCATAGGAATTTCACCTTCCCGGCTCTGCCCGGACTACTCTCATTGCCTGCGACGCATTCCACGCTCGGACTGTGACTGAATAGAAGTATCATTGTGCCAATAAGCCATCATTGCCACAAGGTTGCAATCCTCTTTTATAATGTTGGTATTTCTCGCTCGGATGAAGCTTGTAAGAAAGAAGGAAATCAGAAGCTTATCGTCATGGCGTACCCATTATCCGGCTCAAACTTATTGGAAAGTATCCGCTTGTTTTTATACTGCGAACCGTTATCTTGAACGCTTTCTTTGTCAAAGTTCATTTAGGCATTAACATTTATTATCAGCCTATCAAAAAGCACTTACGAATAAATGCCTTTTGATAAAATGATAATTTATCACAGAGAGTAGCCTAAGCCACTCTCTGCAATATTCAGCTATTTTTATGAAATATTTTCAAGTTCGGCCTTGAGCTTTTTCAAAGCTGAACTTTTATGTGCGTATGTACTATCAACTGTTGTATCAAGTAAGAAAGCTATCTCTGCCATTCTCATTTCAGCAATGATGTTAAAGGCAAGAATAATTCTTTCTGATCTCGTCAATCGTAACATAGCATCAATGATTTTTTCATTTTCAAACGAATCATAAATCATTCCTATCGCCACCTTGTCTAATATTTTTTTATATTCGCTTGCAATTTTAATTGGTCTTCCTTTGATATTGCCCTCAACATTGTTAATGTGGGAATATCTTTGGATAAACATCTGCTTAAAAAGTTGCTCGAAATAACTTGTCATTATTGCTTTACCTCCAGAAATTTTTTAATTAAAAAAATCTGTTGGAAAGCAATTCCTAATATTATTAAAGCACATTCAAACCCGAAACCTTAAGATTTGAACAAAACTTTTTTTATAATATTTTTCATTGCCTTATTCCAATCAGATTAAAGTGAATTAAACTGATTGGAAGCAGGTGGACCTCGGCAATGATTATGTATCAAAACACAGAAAACAAAACAGCCAAAACACACCCTATAAAAGAGTAATGTCTTGGCTGCACGGTATGAGTAACCTCCATAATCGTCATCTGTTGACTTTTTATGGCTTGTCCTATTATGAGCAGTAATTCTGTGGTTTATAAAAAAGCGTGTAATCCAACTAAGCATATTTCACTCCTACCGCACGGCAATCCGCCATCAGAGAAGCGAATTAAACCTATTATGCGGGCGAAATTGCCACGCCAAAAACTTTAATATTCGTTTGTATTGTTTGTCCGCAACACTCTTCAGCATCAATAGCCATTTCATTCACCTCATTTCCAAATTTTGACAATAGTCGATTAAAAAAAATAAATATCGTTAAATTTCGCATAAAAAGAAACCGCTTGAGGTCCTTAACAACCCCAAGCGGTTTTCTTCAACATTATATATATTAACTTATAATGCAACAGATAAATCATAAAACCCACTCCATTCTTTTGTTTTTATCAGCATTACAATAAAATTGACCGTTATCTTCTTATATATCGGAATTGTACCATTTTTCGATAGAGAAGTCTGTCGAAGATTGGAATGCGAATTAAAGTTTTTATCGCCTATTTATGAGCCATTATCTTATAAAAATAAAGAATAATACAAATAGCTACAAAAAAATACAGAATACGATAAGGTATTCTGTATGGTTACAAGTTATCTTGTCGAACGATTTTTGTAATAAAACTAATAATTACATTTCACTTTACAATTGAGGACCGTAGCAAAAAGGAGTGAGCAGTATGGCTCACTCCTTGATTCTAATAGTTTCATTCTTTTTCTGCTTCTTCAAAAATCTCTACCAATTCTTCTATTGCTTCAAATGGAATAAAGCAATCCTGATTATCATGAGCATATATGCTTTCGCCCGACGCATAGTTGATATCAAGCTTTGCACCATACATATCAGGCAGTCCGCTTACTTTGCTGATATAGCCATTATATTGAGCAAAATTGTATTTTGATACGAGTTCCTGAAGGCTTGTCATAAATGATGTATCTGCTGTGAAATCGTGTTCTTCTCCGGCACCTGCTCTGTCGCGCCATTTGATTTTAGATTTAACGGCTCCATCTTCTAAAACAGCGCTTAGCTTATAATTTCTTCCAACAAGCTCGCTTTCTTCTTCTACAACAATGTTATAAAGCGAACCCTCAAATTCAAAGCTGATTATTTCTGTTGACTCTATGACCTTCGGCGAATCCTCTCCGTTGTTATATGTTTTAACTCCACCGTCAATATGATCCGTATTACGTCGGGATAATCCGCATCCGCAAAATCCCATTGTCATAAGCAAGATAATACTTGTTATAATTCGTGACATATTACCACCTCGCATTTACCCGGCATTGATGAAGCGATAAAGGAAAGTAACAACCTGACCTCTTGTGCACGAGTCATCGGGACTGAAGGTGGTAGCACTTGTTCCGCCTGTTATTCCTTGTTCTACTGCCCATAAAACGGCTTTGTAGTAATAGCTGTCAGACTTAACATCTGTAAAATTGCACGCACTTGATTTCGCTTCAGGTTGTCCCGCAGTACGCCAAAGGAAAGTTACTACTTGTCCTCTTGTGCAGGTAACATCAGGACTAAATGTTGTCGCACTTGTACCACCGGTGATATTGCTGCCAAGTGCCCATTTTACAGGCTTATAGTAATAAGCGTCTTCTTTCACGTCAGTAAACGGCATACTTATTGGAGCAGGATCAGGAGAACCTACCATTCTGTTTAAGAAGGTTACAACCTGCGCTCTTGTGCACGGAGCATTTGGACTGAAGGTTGTTGCACTTGTTCCGCCTGTTATTCCTTGTTCTACCGCCCATAAAACAGCATTGTAGTAATACTGTCCCTTGGAAATATCAGTGAATATTGTTGTTGGTGTATCCTTTGGTTTCTCTGTTTCGGTTGGCTTTTCTGTTTCTGTAGGTTTCTCGGTTTCTTGAGGCTTTTCAGGCTCGGTTGGCTTTTCTGTTTCAGTAGTTTTTTCAGGCTCTTTTTCAGGTTGAGTCGTTTCCTGTTTTCCACCTAACGCATCAAAGTTATAAACAAGCAGTATGCCCCAATCAGTAAATTCAATCGAATCAACTTCCTTGTCGTTGATATATCCTTTCAAAGCGGACTTATCGCTTTTGCTAAGACTTGAAAAATCGTAGCCTGAAACGCCTACCTGCACCTGATATTCCTTACCATTTTCAAACTTATCATTTTTTGGATCCATTTCCTTGCCATCGGTTACATTTGTCCAGATAAAATCAATTTTATTAGCAACTAAATGCGGAATGTCATATCTTCGCGATAAAACCACACCAATTTCGTCAGGCAATTCTCCCGCTTTCGGCTCGGCAACATCGTAAACTTTTACGTATTTTAAAACTCCGTTAATCTGTTCATTTTTATCAGGAACAACAGGAACAGAATTTACATTTTGTTTTAGCTTATCGTAAACACAAAGAATCGTAATCTCGCTTTTGTCTGGTGCATAATAAGAGGCATCGGTGATTGGGTTTCCGTTTACTGTCAATTTTGATATATCAGGATTGCCGTCTTCACCCGGTGTGAAAATATAACCCTTATTTGCCTTGATTCTGAATTCTAATTCGTAATAATGTCCTTCTTCAAAAGCTGTGGTCGAGGAATAGCTATTTCTTTCGGACGCATCGTAGTATAGTACTTTTTTTGCCTTGAGTTCAACGTTGGGATTATTGTTACAAACTATATCATAATATGTATGATGTCCTACGGCAGGATCTACCGCATAAAAATCAGCATTGCCAACTTCGGCAAGGCAATCGTACTCAATCCAATATCCGCATCTTTCCATACCAAAGCTCGAGATAGGGTAAGGTTCCACTCCGTTTATTGTAATGGAATAATTATCATCTGTAACATCGAATTTGTACCCCGTTTCGGGTTCAATAAATACAGACAGCATGTAGCTGTGACCTACAATAAAGGTATCACCCTCATTAAGTCTGCGATTAGCTGTGTTATCTTTCCACTGAACACCATTGATTGCATCCTGATAAATTGATGCCAGATCGGGGATTTTTGTCATCATTTTTGC
This sequence comes from Ructibacterium sp., assembly GCA_045587405.1. Taxonomy (GTDB): domain Bacteria; phylum Bacillota; class Clostridia; order Monoglobales; family Monoglobaceae; genus Ructibacterium. The sequence continues at coordinate 4,844 of JAZNCG010000202.1, forward strand.
ACCCTCTGCGGTAAGCTTTGCATTAAAGGATGCCTCTTCGCCCGGTACAGGCTTTGGAATCTCAATGGAAATTGCCCCAACAGGTTTTCCGGTTGAAACCGCCGGGAAAGTATAGGAAACTACAACCATCGCCCACCTTTGGTATTCGTAAGCCTTGCCTGCTTTTGCGCCTTTACCATTAAGTGTTGCTGTCACATCAGTTGTTGTGGTAGTGGACGCAAATTCGTATCCGTCAGTAGCTTCAAGCCATACGTTTACGGTATAAACGTGTCCAGTTTTAAATGTATCGCCTATCTCAAGAAATTTCTTGTCTGTTTCGTCATACCACTCGGGTTGTGAAAAGATTTCATAACCCTTTCCGCTCTGAATGGTTGCATTGCGGTCAAAATCTGCACCATTCACAGGCTCGTCAATGTCAAAAATCACAACGTTATTGATAGTTGATGTTGATGCCTGATTCTCTTGATTATTATTGCCCGTAAACATTTCTTTTGCCGCCGATACCGGAAGTGCTCCGATTATCAACAACAGGCAAAGAGTTACAGAAAGTATTTTTCTTATTCTCATGATATCCCTCCAAATTACATTTTCCTATACTTTACAAAATTTCCGAAGCTATCTTCTATTGATAAAACATCTCCGATTATTTCGTACTTAAAGTTTAATGCAGCTACATCACCGGGATAGTAGATAACAACCCTTGTATCGTCTGCTTTATATTTAAATTCTTTTTTTGCATCTGCCATAGAATAGAATCCTTCATCTGCAGATATAAAATTATAGGCAAAGCTCGGAAAACCAATTGCAACCCAAGTGCCAATCAATTTTTCAGCACTCATAATTTACGCCCACGGATCTTTCTCTACAGGAACTCTTATTTCCGACAAACATTGAATATCGTTCAAAAACCATTGTCCGGTTGACGGCTTTTTGCGAAGCTTTACAGAACGCATATTATCAGCACCACCGCTTTTCACCCAAAGAGTTGCCCAATTTTCATTATCAAAGGAATACGGATTTTCATATATTGCTATTGTCATAGGTTGAGATGGAGTATAACCGTTGTCAGGTGTTGCACCGTCAAAATATGAAAATGGTATATATTCTTTTTCATAAACCCTGTCTTTATAAAACTGCTTTTCATAAGGACTTATGCTTTCGGGACCTTTGCGAAAGTCAAGCATTTCTAAAACGCTGTCGGGATTATCTTTATACAAGCACAATGCAAGTACAGTAAGTGCTGCAGTTTTGAAAGGGGTATCAAATGTTGCTTCGGAAAGAGCCTGAAGCTCACTTAAATTTTGAGGAACAGCAGTAAAGCTGAAGCGTTCAGATCTGTTTTTGCCCTTGCCGATAGAATTTACGGCATTGGTAACTGTCTTTGAAGCCTCTCTTTTAATTGCGCTTATAGCTATATTTTTCAAAGAATCAAAAATACCCATAACTCTCTCACTCCTTTTCATATCGCATTGTCATAAATGTAAACAGTCCGTTTTCATCGGTTGCCTTTGCCCAAGTATCCGTATCCTCACCAAAAGCTTCGCCTTCAATACCCGAATCAAAC
>JAZNCG010000203.1:0-9938 GCA_045587405.1 Ructibacterium sp.
TGCCCCAAAGGAAGAGAGGAGGGAGATGTGGGTGTTTGCCAGTTGTCCTACAGTCTTTATTCCCAATTTGTTAAGCTTTTGGCAGGTTTTTTCTCCGACTCCGTACAGAATACTTACGGGTCGGTTTTTCATCAATTCAAAAAATTCTGTTGGATTTTTTATTACAAAAAAGCCCGATGGCTTTTTTTCTTCGCTTGCCAGCTTTGCCGAAAGCATATTATATCCAACCCCTACAGAACAGGTAACGCCAACAGTTTCAAAAACCCGTTTCTGGATTGTTTTGGCAATCTCTGTGGCAGAACCTAAAAACCTCTGGCTGTTGGTAACATCCATATACCCTTCGTCTAAGGAAAGAAATTCTATACAATCGGTATATTCTTCCATAATTCTGTGAACAAGCTCCGAGGCTTGATGGTATTTCTCAAAATGGCAAGGCACAAAAATACCTTTTGGGCATAGCCTGTATGCCTCGGCGGAACTCATCGCCGAGTGGACTCCAAAGCGTCGGGCTTCGTAATTACAAGTAGATACAACCCCGCGTACATCAGGAGGAGAGCCGACAATTACAGGCTTTCCGCGAAGAGAGGGGTCATCTCGTTCCTCAATAGAGGCATAAAAAGCATCCATATCCAGATGGATTATTTTTTTATCCATAAAAATCAAACCTTTATTTTAACATTATAACTGCAGTTTGTCTGCCTGTATGTTCCTTGTGTATGCGGTATGAATAGAAAATATCAGAATGACATATGGTGCAAAGGGAAGAAATCTCTATGTTATGAGAAAGAACACCATTGTCTTTTAAATTATCTTTATTCATATTCCATAAATCTATATACACACAGTTTCCGACTGTTTTTTTGTGATATTTCTCGGGAAAGACATAAGCGTCTTTGGTGGAAAATTCGAAACAACAGGGACCTATGCTCGGTCCGATTGCTGCGATTATATCTTGGGGATTTGACCCAAAAGCTTCTTTCATAAGTTTAACGGCTTTACCGCCTATACCTTGAACTGTACCGCGCCAGCCGGCGTGAACGGCACCGATTACATTTTTTATTGGGTCTAAAAGAAGAATAGGAGTGCAATCGGCTGAAAAAACGATAAGTGCTACATTTTTTAAATTAGTTATAAGTCCGTCGGTATCCTGAATATCACTTTCCTTAACCAGCCCCTTGCCCATATCATTTTCTGATACAATTCGTATATTATCGGTATGTGTCTGCTTTGAAAGCACAGCCCTTGAAATGTCAAAAGAGAGGTCTTTGCTCATAAGACGATAATTTTCCATAACCGAATTATGATTATCTCCAACCCTGAATCCTAAATTAAAGCCTTGGATTTTACCTTGGCTCACACCACCGAGGCGACAGCTGAAACCCTGATTTACAAGCCCTGTTTTCTCTAAGAGCGTTGATTTATAGTATAGCCTGTTTTCTGCTTTAAATTCAATCATAACTACCTCGCCTATTTGATTATAGGATTTTCAGAGGAAAGGCGAAGTCTTTCAACCGAAAGGGTTTTCCCTGTTTTTTCATCAATATCAAAGATACAACCATGCAAGAAAACAATGCCATCTGCCTTGTCAAAGCGGAAGCGTTTTCCTGATTGATAGTAAAAGTCTATTATAATCTCTTTTTTTACCCCTAAAACAGAATCTTCAACACCTGTCATTCCAAGGTCTGCAATAAATCCCGTTCCGCCTGAAAGTATTCTTTCATCGGCGGTTTGAACATGAGTGTGAGTGCCAAAAACAGCACTTACCTTTCCGTCTAAAAAATGCCCCATAGCAATTCTTTCGCTGGTTGCATCGGCGTGCATATCAACCATAATAACATCTGCCTCAATTTTTTTCAGCAACCTCTCCACGGCGTGGAAAGGACAGTCTGCAGGAGTCATATTGACCCTGCCTATAAGGTTGATTACAGCTACGCGCGCATAGCCTAAATCCTTTATGACATAACCCATTCCCTCTAACTCTGAAGGAAAGTTAAGCGGACGGATAACAGAGGGGTTCTCGTCTAAAACCTTGCTTGCTTCTCGGTTGGCAAAGGTATGGTTACCCAAAGTTATAACATCAACACCGCGGGAGATAAGAGTATCGACTATATTTTCGGTAATACCATTGGTGTTTGCACTGTTTTCTCCATTGGCAATACAAAAATCTATTTTATATTTATCGCGTATTTTACCAAGGTTGTTATAGACATATTCCCGTCCGTCCTCGGCAACAATATCGCCTATTGCTAAAATTCTCAATTTAAGCTCTCCTTTTAAATTTATTCAGTAAGTCTTTGCCTTACAGCCTCATAGAGCAAAATCCCCGAGGCTACCGAGGCGTTCAGGGATTCAATTTCCCCGAGCATAGGAATTTTAACCAAAAAGTCGCAATTTTCACGGACAATTCGGCTCATACCTTCGCCCTCACTACCAATAACAATTCCCAAAGAACCTGTAAGGTCGCATTGGTCGTGGCGTTGGGTGGCAGAAAGGTCTGTGCCGACAATCCAAAGACCTTGGTCTTTAAGCCACTTAAGAGTCTGGGAAATATTGGTAACTCTTGCAACAAGAGTGTGTTCAACTGCTCCTGCGGCAACCTTTGAAACTGTTGAGTTAAGAGCTACACTGCGATTTTTTGGAATAATAACTCCGTGGGCACCCGCAGCATTGGCAGTTCGAATGATACTTCCTAAATTATGAGGGTCTGTTATAGATTCTGCTATAACAACAAAGGGAGGTTGGTTCCTTTGTTGGGCTAAAGCAAGAATATCCTTTGGTTCTGCGTATTCGTGGGCTGCAATAAAAGCTATAACTCCCTGATGGTTCCCACCATCGGAGAGAGAGTCTAATTTTTTCTTATCGGCAAAGCGATATTGAATATTATTATCCTTTGAAAGATTTCTTATATAGCCTATCTGGGAATGGCGCAGACCATCTTGAATTAAAATTTTATCTATTGTTGTTTTCCCTGCTTCTAAGGCTTCTATAACAGGGTTTCTGCCAAAAATTATGTTATCGTTCAAAATTATACACTCCTTAAATATATAGGATACTGTAAGATAATTATACTAAAAATTGGTCTGTTTGTAAAGGCTAATTTAAACAATAATTTGCAGGGCTTTTAAATATCAATTAAAGATATAGACTTTTTGAAAATAATGTGATAAAATTAGTTTTGCATGAGTTTAGTGCATATAGAATTGGAGAGGTAGATTATGAAAAAAGGTTTAAAATTTACAGTTGGTATTCCGATTTTTTTGCTGCGATGGATTAATGGGTTTATTATGAGAATACCTTTAACATACTTAATTTTGATGGCGGTTTATACTATCGGATATTATATTCTAAAGGATGGATTGTGGTCTGCTGAGATGGATGTTGCACTTTATCTTACGGCAACATTTTTGATAAGCGGTGTATGGAGTCTTGCGTATACGCTCTCCAAGCCACCTGTAACTAAAAAGGTTTATACAAGTAAATCTTATAAGGTCTGGGCGTTTGCAGGTAGAATATTGTGCGCAGTACTTTTAGTATATCTTCTTAAAACTTCGGCACAGAGTAAAATTACAAGTGTGGTTTTGAGTTATTGTATTTTGGAGCTTATCATAAATGGAGTTATAGTTTTGATAACATCTAAAACAACAGGTGAAATCTATCAAAAGATTAGGGGAAATACAGCTCATAGAACCGCAAAGCCCACTGCACGGAAAACATCTTATTCATCTTCAACTGTTCATATGAATGGTGAGGAGGGAGAAAAAGAGGTTGATTATAATCTCAAGTGGCTTAAGAGCGAGGGCTATGCAATTATCGAAAAGCAGTATAATGAAATTGACGATAGAGAAGAAATCCGACTGAGATGCAGGAAGGTTTCAAACGAAACGCAGGAATTTGACCATATTGTAATAGGCAAAAACGGCGTATTTAATATAGAAACAAAAACCTATATGGGAACAATATTCTTTGATGAACAAGGTCAATGGAAAAGATTTGACAAGTACGGCAAAAAGGTTGTGGAGAAAAACCCTCTTGCGCAAATAGACAGACACCATGCGGTTTTAAAAGGAATTTTGGGGGAGAAATATCCTATTGTTGATGTTTTGTGTATTGCACACCCTGATGCAGAGTTAAAAGTTAGTCCCAATGCCCCTGTGGCTGTTGTTAAGGCGGATATGCTTAACCGATTTATTACAAGCTATAAATCTGATATAGAATTGGAAAAAGAAGAAATAGAAATGGCAGAAGTGCTGATAGGGAAAAGTCGGGTTATGGTTTATGCACCCAATAAAGAAAGGTAGGGGATTAAAGTGAAAAGAATATATAGGGCATTAGTTGCTTTTTTGGTAGGTTTGGTTTGTTGTCTATCTGTTGTTTCGGCAGCTCCGAGTTTTACAAAAGAGCAGATGGATTTTATGAACGAATTTCGCAGAGAATCCCAAGAGCGACAAGAGGAGTTTGAAAAAGAACATCAGGAAATTGTTGAAAAGATTGAAGAGGGCAGAAGAAGAGTTGAGCTTGGCGGAAAGCGTTTTGATATAACAAGCCATATGCCTAAGGAGATAGTTAAGCAGACAATGTTTGTTTTTGACTATCTGGGCTTTATAGAGAAAACCTCTGAGGGAAAGGGCATAATCGGGCAGACAAAGATGATTTTTGATGAGTTTAAATGGAAGATAAATGAGTATAACAATATGCCTGATGAGGCAGATAGCCCTGTTTTGTTACTGGTTATATTTACATTGGGACTTTGCGGAATAATTATTTTAAGTGAAACCTCGCATCATTCCCGAATGAAGAAGTTTCATAGGCTAAACGGAAGGCGGTCGGTATTTGATTGCAGTGATGTAATATATGATTTTGCAAATGATTTTGCGCGGGATAATATGCACGCAGAGTTTGTTCGGCAGAGCACGGAGTTTGCTATGAATGAGGCTATGAAGGCAGGTACGCCCTTTGACCACGGCGGTTATATGCAAGGAGTGGGATTTAATCCATCGGATACGGCGGCACAGCAGATGAATGATATGAATAATATGGGAAATATGGGTGGCATGTTTTAGAAAATTTAGATTAAATAGTTGACAACCATCTTATATACTGATACATTATTTATTACAAGAGGTGATTTAGATGAGTTACAATAAAGGAATGGTCTGTAAAAGTTGCGGAGCTATGATTTCAGATGAAAAGGAATTTTGCGGAGTTTGTGGGGTTAGTTCCACTACGGCGGACAGATTATATAATGATAAAAGAGCCAATAAAAGCTATTGTGCCCCTGTAGTTGAGGAAAAATATAATGTTTTTACAGCTTTTATAAAGATGCTCAAAAAATTTGCGTGCTTTACGGGAACCTGTGCTCGTAACGAGTTCTGGTTTGGATTTTTAGCATCAATATTACTGATAATTGCAATTAATATTATTAGTGGAGTGGTTTGCGATGTTATAGAAATTTTCAGCAGAGATAGCCGGGGGGCTTTGTGGGTCGGAGGAATTGAATCCGTGATTTCTGCTATTGAGTGGCTGTTGTTTTTGCCTGTTGCCTCTATGATTGTAAGGAGATTGCATGATGTTGGCTTGAGTGGTTGGCTTGCTTTGATTGGGTTAATACCTTTTTTCGGAACAATTGCTTTAATAGTTATATTGTGTATGGAGACTTCTAAAAAACCAAATGCTTATAATGTAGAAGCTCGGGGAGAACTGCAAGGGAATAGAAAAAATATGTTGTCTATAGGAATAATTTGGGTTGTTATTGTCTTGTTGTTTGAAGCATATGGATATATTAAGGTTTATGCGCCCTATATCAACCACGAAATGCGGGAAGAGATATATGACGAGTTTAGAGATGATGAGGATGTGTTTAATGGTTTTGGAGGTGGGCAGAGTCCTCAAGGCGAAGAGTTTGATTTATGGGATTATTTTGGAAGTCCGAAAGTACAGCCTATGCCATAAAAAAGTAATATAATCGCTTTTGTGCAGTCTATCTGTATAAAGGCGATTTTTTTATTGTGACTTGCACATAAAACTTGATTTTGAATATAGTGTAGTAGACAGTTCTGCAAGTGTTAAAAAATTTAAAAGGCGGTGGCACCAATGTTCAGACGAAAGTGCGGATGCAGAAACAGATACAAGCCAATAGGCACAATACTTATATCCTTGGGAATAGGCATTTTTTTGGCATACATAATTCCATATAATCTGTTGATTACTATGCTGGGGATTGGTTTGGTTGTCTTGGGAATATGGTATCTTGCAGGAAGATAGAATAATATTTGAATTTCGAAAGGAGAGTCGGTTTATGCAAATTGTTGTTGTTAAAGCTCCTAAAATGTTGCGTGGTGTATTGAGGATAATGTTTAAGATGAATAAGGAAAATTAAGATTTTTTTAAATGCGATACAGCTATTCAGCTATTCAATTATCACCCCTTAATTTTATTGGATAAATATTAATGCTGTTAAATTATAGAAGAAAATTACAGAGTTATATCTGTAATTTTCTTTTTTTACGCCTTTTTTAGTTAAAAATACTTTGAAAATCTGTGTTTGGTATGAAAATTTATGTTTTTTTCTTTGAAAGTGTTGACTTTTTCTTTTTTTTGAGGTAATATGTACAGTGAGGAACTGTGAAAGGAGTGTTTTCGTGGGAAAAGGCATTAAAATAGTATTTTCGGATTTAGACGGAACGCTTCTTAGGTCAGGGCAGAATGAATTTTCAGAGAGAGTTTTTACCATGATAAAGGCTCTTGGAGAAAAGAATATAAAATTTTGTGTTGCAAGCGGAAGAACCTATCAGGAGCTAAGGGAAATTTTCTATAAGGTAAAGGACGACATCTATTATATTGTTTCAGATGGCGGGGCTGTTTTTAAAGGGGATAGCTTTCTTTGGGGAAGTCCTTTTAAAAGGGAGCATATCTGCAGATGTATCAATATGATGCAAAACAGCAATCTTTTATTATATGGAAAGAACAGGACATATGTAAGATGGGTAGCTGGTGAATTTGAAAGGCAGATAATCAATCCTTATCATTCAAGTTATGAAAAGATAGAGAAATTAGAGGATGTTAAGGAAGATATATATAAGGCAAGCTTTTACAAGGAAGATTCTTATGGATTTGAAAGATTTAAAAGTTATGTAAAAAACAATAAAATTTTTGATAGGGTTTACCAAGATAAAAGTTGGACAGAGTTTGTGAATAAGGGTATAGACAAAGGCGTTTCCGCAAAATGGCTGATGGATTATCTGAATATAAGCTTTGACGAAGCTTGTGCATTTGGAGATAATCTGAACGACCTTAATCTTCTTAAGTCTGTTAAAGAAAGTTACGCTGTTAAAGACGGAAGACCAGAAATCAGAGCTGTTGCAAGGCATATATGTAATAATGCAACAGAAGAAATAGAAAGGATGATTTTCAATGGCTGAATATGTTAAAAAGGATATTCAAAAAACGGAGAGAATAACAAAGCTTATCGACAATATGTTTGAGCATATGCCACAGGTTGAGGCGGACAGAGCTGTGTTGCTGACGGAATCTTATAAAGAAACTGAAGGCGAGCCTATTATATTAAGAAGGGCTAAGGCTTTTAAACATATTCTTGAAAACCTTCCCATAACAATCAGAGAACATGAATTGGTTGTAGGTAGTTCGACAAAGGTATCCAGAGGTTGTCAGGTGTTTCCTGAGTATTCCTTTGAATGGTTAGAGGAAGAGTTTGATACTTTGGAAACCAGAAGTGCAGACCCCTTCCATATTTCCGAGGAAACAAAGAGTACATTAAGAGAGGTTTATAAATATTGGAAAGGCAAGACATCAAGTGACCTTGCTACATCTTATATGACAACCGAAACCTTGCTTGCAATTGAGCATAATATTTTCACCCCGGGAAACTATTTTTATAACGGAGTAGGCCATGTTACGGTAAATTATGGCAAGGTTCTTGAAAAAGGTTTTTCGGGCATAGCAGATGAGGCAAGAGCGGAGCTTGAAAAATGTGACATTTCCGAGAAGGATTATGTTAAGAAGAGCGCATTTTTAGAAGCTGTTATAATCAGCTGTGAAGCGGCGGTTTACTACGCTTTAAGATATGCAAAGTTAGCGCTTGATATGGCGGAAAAGGAAACAGATGAAACCCGCAAGAGAGAGCTTTTAATAATTGCTAAAAACTGTGCCAATGCCCCAAGTAAGGGTGCCAAGAACTTCTACGAGGCGTGTCAGGTGTTCTGGTTTGTACAAATGCTTATTCAGCTTGAATCCAGCGGACACTCGGTTTCGCCCGGTAGATTTGACCAGTATATGTATCCTTATTTTAAAGCGGATATAGATAAAAATGAGATTACATATGAGTTTGCTCAAGAACTTATAGATTGTATATGGGTTAAGCTAAATGATACAACGAAGTGTAGAGATGCGGCGTCAGCGGCAGGTTTTGCAGGTTATAGCCTGTTCCAGAACCTTATTGCAGGGGGACAAACTCCCGATGGAAGAGATGCTACCAATGATTTGTCGTTTATGACAATTCAGGCGACTATGCATGTTCTCCTTCCTCAGCCGTCATTCTCGGTAAGAGTATGGAGCAAAACTCCTCACGATTTTCTTATGAAAGCGGCAGAACTTACCAGAACAGGTGTAGGTCTTCCTGCTTATTATAACGACGAGGTTATAGTTCCTGCTCTTGTAAACAGAGGCCTTACCTTGGAGGATGCGAGAGATTATAATATTATCGGTTGCGTTGAACCTCAGAAATCGGGCAAAACTGATGGTTGGCACGATGCGGCATTCTTTAATATGTGTCGTCCTCTTGAACTGGTTTTCTCAAATGGTATGGACAACGAAAAGCTTGTTGGTGTAAGAACGGGTGAAATAAGCGAGCTTGACACCTTTGAAAAGTTTTATGATGCATACAAAGCCCAGACAAATTATGGAATTAAGCTTATGGTTAATGCGGATAATGCTATTGATATGGCTCACGCTGAACGCTGTCCTCTCCCATTCCTCTCAAGTATGATAGAGGATTGTATTCACAGAGGAAAGTCTGCTCAGGAGGGTGGAGCAGTTTATAACTTCACAGGTCCTCAGGGCTTTGGTGTTGCCAATATGGCAGATTCTTTGTTCGCTATAAAGAAGCTTGTTTATGATGAAAAGAAATTTACACTTCAGGAGCTTAAAGATGCTCTTGCCAATAATTACGGATACGATAGCAACGGAACCGACAGAGAGATTGCGGGCAGGGTTATTGGAGAGTTGAAAAAGAGCGGTGTTGAAGTTAAAGAGAGCAAGGTTATGGAGATTGTTGAGCAGATAAGAGCCAACGGTGACCCATCAACTGCAAGATACAGAGAGATAAAGAGGCTTATAGATGCTGTTCCTAAGTTTGGAAATGATATAGATGAAATTGATGCTTTTGCAAGAGATGTTGCCTATACCTATACAAAGCCTTTAGAACAGTACGAAAATCCAAGAGGCGGAAAATACCAAGCGGGGCTATATCCTGTTTCTGCAAATGTTCCTTTGGGAGCCCAAACAGGTGCAACACCTGACGGAAGATTGGCATTTACCCCTGTTGCAGACGGAGTTTCTCCATCAGCAGGAAAAGATGTAAGTGGTCCTACAGCGTCTGCTAACTCGGTTTCAAAGCTTGATCACTTTATTGCATCTAACGGAACCTTGTTTAATATGAAGTTCCACCCATCTGCCCTTAAGGGTACAACGGGACTGGAGGCATTTTGTAACCTTATAAGAGGATACTTCGACCAAAAGGGTAGTCATATGCAGTTTAATGTTGTAAGCCGAGAAACTTTGAGAGATGCCCAGGCTCATCCTGAAAAGTATAAGACTTTGGTTGTTAGGGTTGCAGGTTACAGCGCACTGTTTACAACTCTTTCAAGGTCACTTCAGGACGATATTATTAACAGAACAGAACAGATTGAGATATCATAAAATAT
>JAZNCG010000204.1:0-2874 GCA_045587405.1 Ructibacterium sp.
CCATGCGAGACATTATGTGGCCACATGCCTCTGTCATCGAAAGCATTTCCCATGCCGACAGTAATATTTTGCAGGAAATGGATGATGGCGAACAACGTCTGTATGTAGGCGACCGTGTCACCATCCGTGCCGCTTATTATGATAAAGATGAAATTCTTACTCTTTTGGTGGGACTTTCCGGAGATGATGTAGAAATTGAGGATATAATTTAAATGAGGATAGGAAAGATTGAACTTGAAAACAACCTGTTTCTTGCCCCCATGGCTGGGGTTACAGACCTTCCGTTTAGGATTATAACAAAGCCTTATGGCCCTGCACTTATGTATACAGAGATGGTTTCGGGAAAGGGATTACATTATAAAAGCCGAAAGACAGAGGATTTATTGGCTGTAAGAGAAGAAGAAAAGCCAATTGCGGCCCAAATTTTTGGGCATGACCCGGAGATAATGGCGTCTGTTGCTGAAAATGCACTTAAACACGGAGCGGTTATGTTGGATATTAATATGGGTTGCCCTGCACCCAAGATTGTAAATAACGGAGATGGGTCTGCTTTGATGAAAAATCCGATACTTGCGGGCAAGGTTATTGAAGCTGTAGTTAAAAGTGTTAATGTTCCTGTTACGGTAAAGTTTCGGGCAGGATGGGACAGTAAGAATATTAATGCGGTTGAGTTTGCTAAAATAGCAGAAGAGAGCGGAGCATCGGCGGTTACTGTTCATGGAAGAACAAGAGAAGCTTTTTATAGTGGCGATGCAGATTGGTCTGTGATAAAAGCTGTTAAGGAAAGCGTTAGTATTCCGGTCATAGGAAATGGGGATGTAGTATCAGGAGAGATGGCAAAAAATATGCTTGATGAAACGGGATGCGATGGAATAATGATTGGAAGAGCGGCAGAGGGAAATCCTTGGATATTTGCTGAAGTATTGCAGTATTTAAAAGACGGAACTGTTTTGGAAAAACCCACACTGGAGGAAAGGGGTAATAAAGCACTTGAACATTTAGAGTTGTTGGTTGAGTTTAAGGGAGAACATAGAGGTGTTCAAGAAGGAAGAAAGCATATGTCGTGGTATTTCAAAGGTGTTATAGGAGGGGCAAGGCTAAGAGATACAATTAATAAGGCTGTAACGCTTGAAGAGATGAAAGACATAATAAAAGCTTTAGTCTAAAATAAAGAATTTAAATGTGATTGTCAGGTGCGAATGTTTAATCCGTACCTGACATTTTGTGTTTTTCTTGTGTTTTATTTGGTTTTAAGAAATACCACAAAAACATTAGAATTATTATATATAACAAGAAGAATGAGTATGTAGGAGATGGTAGAAAAATATTGAATAAGTCGTTAGCGAAAAAATGTGCTAAAGAGTTTGTGAGCCATAGGGCAGGGGATATAAATACTTTGGCAATAAAAATGGAAAGTTCTTTACAAATCAAAGCCAAAAGACAGTTTATAATTCCACCTATAAAAATATATGAAGAAAGAATTGTTATAGGTATGGACCCAATGATTCCACCAAATGATATGCGATTAAAAAATCTTGCAACAAAATATCCAATACCTATGTTTCCGCCTAACGAAGTAGCAATAGATTGAGCTGTATATGAATATAGTTTAGCACCTTTTGTTCCTTTAATATTTAAATTAAGTATTGAAAACTTTTTCAGTATAGGCGATGAAAAGATGACAATTCCTAAGGTTGCAGAAAACGATAAAATAAATCCGTAGTCCGTCAAATAATAAGGATTTATTATAAGAAGAGTAAGAGCCGCAGCGGCAATAGAACTTACGGAGTCAGGTTCGCGATTAAATAAAGGCGCTGTGTTCATAAAGACCAACATAATTATAGCTCTTGTTATGGATGAGGAAAACGAAACAATTGCGGCAAAGGCAAACAAAACAAAATATAGGGTTGGTATAAAAATTTTTCTTAAATACTTGTATCTCTTCATAAATTTTGATAGAAAAGCTACTAAGAACATAACATGCATACCCGAAACAGCGGTTATGTGTATAAAACCTGATTTGGCATAATCATTTGTCTGCTCAGCTGAGAAATCTTCACGATATCCCAACAATATGCCCTTAAGAAGAGCTGATTGCGGAGTAGAAGTTTCAAAAGAGTTATTTATAGAAGAAAGAATTGCTTTTTTTCCATAAATGCCAAATAAATTCAGCTTGTATAAGAGATTGTTGTTTTCGATAGATGAGTTTAGGGGATATACTTGCTTTGCATAGATAGAATTTGCATAACCTTGTTTATAAAGGTAGTCCCTAGAAGAAAAAGCACCTGAATGTGATTTATTTACAGGAGGATAGAGGATTGCATTAAATGTAAGAGCAGTCCCCATTTCGAAGGAGTAGGGTTGATTCTTGTCAGTGTAAAGTATGATTTTTTGTTGTATATCCTGGGTTGTGTCATCATTTTTGCCTTGAGTAATCATAACGGGTATACAATAAGATTTACCGCTGTTAGATTCAGAAATTTCATCGTATATAATGGCTGTATAGTTTGTCGTTTTACCATAGAAAGCCTCAAAAGGAGAGGAGATGCTTTTGTTAAAGGCAAAAACCCGTAAAACTCCCGAAGAAAAAAGTATTACAACGAGAATTATAATGAAAATATCTTCTTTTGGTAAGAAAAAGTAATTGGAGTTTTTTATAAAGTTGTAGGAAAGTAGTAAAACTCCCAAAACAACACATGAAAAAATAATACTGTAAATAGTAATAAAAGAAAGAGAAAAAGTGTCAAAAAAAGAGGAGTTAATTGTCAAGAAACAGCCAAATATATAGCTTAAACACAAAAGGCATAACACTCTTTTATTGGAGTGCAAAATTATTGAGCTATAATCAGTTGACATATAAAACCCCTCCTTGTG
>JAZNCG010000205.1:0-10672 GCA_045587405.1 Ructibacterium sp.
AATTGTGGATTCAAAAGAGAGAACAAAAGAATACAGAAAAGATTCTGCGATGGGTATCCATCATGGAATGTAATAAGGAGGTGAAAATACAATGAAGAAGAACAAAAAAGTAAAGATGACTTTCAATGTTCCTATCGAGGTCCAAAGACAAATTAAAAATTATGTTGAGGACCTTGGCTACAAAAGTGAGAGTGCATTTTGCGGTGAAGCTATCGAAGAATATCTTTCAAAACTTCAATACGACAGCATAGGTACATACATGAATAAACTGTTGGTTCAGGCTGTGGATTGTACCATCGCCGGTCATATCGATAGAATTGTTGATATGCTATACAAGTTAGCCGTCAGCATTGAGAAACAAAATCTCATTAGCACCGGCGAATATGATGACTACTATGAAAGTTATATTGAAGAGGTTGCAGAAGAAAATGTTAAGAAAAGACACGGACGATTGTAAAATCCTTCGTGGACTTCCTCTCTCTTCTGTGGTATGCTTTGTCTCGCAGGAGGTGAAAAAATATGGCAAAGCATACGAAAGTCTTAAGGCGATTGCATTTCGGTTAAAGAATGTGCAATCGCCTTTTGAATTTAATACTGAAACATTGACAACAAATTTTCAAAACTGTATTCGAAAAAATTATTCGGTATATAATATTTGAAAAGGAGTTGTGAACTATGAATGAAATTACTAAACGCACTATTGAAGACTACAAAAATTATTTAATCGAGGAAGAAAAATGCTCTGTCACTATAGAAAAATATATCCGTGACATAACTTCATTTGTAAATTGGACAGAGGGTAATGAACTTGCAAAAACACTTGTGCTTGAGTATAAAAATATGTTAACACAGCAGTATGCCCCGGCAAGTGTAAACTCTGTACTGTCTTCTCTCAATGGATACTTCAATTACATTGAAAGATATGACCTGAAGGTTAAGAACTTAAAAGTGCAAAGGCAAATCTTCTGCCAAAGTGAAAAGGAACTTACCAAGGTTGAGTATGAAAGACTATTGAAAGCAGCAAAAAGCAAAAAGAATGAGCGTCTCTATCTCATCATGCAAACGATATGTGCCACAGGGATAAGGGTAAGTGAATTAAAATATGTCGATGTGAATTCTGTTATGACAGGTCAGACTCAGGTTAGGTTGAAAGGCAAAATACGAATGATAATCCTGCCGAAAGAGTTATGCCAACTGCTTAAAAAATATATAAAGGAAAGGCATATCACATCGGGAAGCGTGTTCGTAACAAAAAAAGGTCAGCCGGTGGATCGGCACTCGATATGGAAATCAATGAAACAGCTATGCGAAACAGCTGGGGTGTCAAAAGAAAAAGTATTCCCACACAACCTTCGTCATCTGTTCGCACGAACCTACTATTCGCTACAAAAAGATATCGTCCGCCTGGCAGATATACTCGGACACAGCAATGTAAACACTACCAGAATCTATACCATAGAAAATGGCTCAACCCACCGCAGGCAAATGCAGAGAATGGGACTCGTGCGGATGCAAAATTAAAAAGACCACATAATCAGCATTATGTGGCAAAATCATTAAAAATTCTAAATAAATTATACCACGAAAATACATAAAGGTCAATGTTTCAGAGATAAATACATAAAAATCATAAAATTTGCACATGGCAAATAGACCAATGAAAAAATTAAGACTCATTGGTCTGAGGCTCTTTTGAATTCGTGGTAACTGCAATCACCTGCAAGGGTGATTTTTTTATTTCAGCTGTCTTAGTTACACACATAATGCTGATTATGTGAGAAAGGGGTTTTGTGGAAGAATATGCCCGATATAGATAAAGAAAAAACATGCTGCTTCTTCGGTCACAGAAAGATTGATGAAACAGAAAAATTGAAAAATAAGCTGTATGAAATTATAGAGAACTTAATCGCCAATGAAGAAATTGACACCTTCCTCTTCGGGAGCAAAAGTCAATTTGATGACTTATGCCATAAAATCGTTACCGACTTGAAGGAAAGACATCCCCACATCAAACGGATATATGTCAGGTCTGCATTTCAACATATTCCCGACTGGTATGAAGAAAGTCTACTTAAACATTACGAAGGTACATACTTCTCTGAACATATGGAAAACGCAGGCGGAGCTTCATATGTGGAGCGTAATCAGGAAATGATTAACCACAGTAAATTCTGTGTGGTTTATTATGATGAAAACTATCTTCCACCAAGGCGTAAAAACAGCAGACGAGATTTGTTTGACTACCAACCAAAAAGTGGAACTGCAATAGCTTATAATTATGCCGAAATAAAAGGGCTAAAAATAATAAATACGTTTAATTTATAAAATACTATTGTTTATACTTGTGCCAATAAAGTATAGTCATTTAATATTTTTTATGAATATAAACGAAAATTGTTTAACTTGTTGCCAAATCATTGATTAACATACCAATTTATGTTATAATTTATAATGTATAATTAGGTTTTTTGTGCCTGCTTGTAATATAACGAAAATTATGTTGTACTAAATATAGAAAGGAAATTGTTATGAAAAAAATCATCAGTTTAATTTTGTCATGTATAATAACTATTTCAATTTTGCCGACAACTATTTATGCGGCAAGTGCGCCTTCAGCACCTACAATATCATCTTACACTGCAATAAGCAGTTCATCTATAAAAATCAAATGGGGTTCTGTGTCGGGCGCTACAAAATATCGAGTTGACAGAAGGCGCTCTGACGAATCCGATTATAAAACATTAACATCAAGCAGAACTGCTACTGATTATACAGATACAGGATTAAAAGCGGGGACTAAGTATTATTACCGAGTTTATGCGATAAATAGTGCAGGAACTTCAAAAAGATCAACTACATATCAATTATACACGATGCCTGATGCTCCTGTAATATCTAATGTTACAAGAGATAGCGAAACACAGTTAACTATCTTATGGAATAAAGTTTCAGGGGCAACAAAGTATAAAATTGTATATCGTCGTGGTGACATAGAGGATTATCAAACACTTACAACAAGTGCAACCGGAACATCCTATACCCACAAAAACTTAACAAGTGGTTCAAGATACTGGTACAGAGTTTATGCGATATTAGAAGGTGATATTGGCAACGAAGGTGACAGAACCACAAAAAATATTTCTTCAGAGCGTTCTGAAACAGTTGGAGAATTTACAAGGATTGCACAGCCAAGTGTAGATAACAACAATACAAGCAATATTAATTTGAAATGGAGTAAAACTTACGGCAATAGTGATTATTCGTATGATATATACAGAAAATCACCTACCGATAGTGATTTTTATAAGATTGCACGCACAAAGAATCTGACTTATACAGATACAGGTTTGACTTCGGGGGTAATATATGCATATAAAATTATTACTGTTGTTACAGACACAGGAGATATTTGTACAAGGTCAAATCCAGTCTATGCAGGTCCTAAAATCAACGAAAGTATAGTATTAACGCCTCAAAGTGCAACATCTATGAAAATTAGTTGGGATAAACCATCAAGCGATGTGGGATTAATATATACAATTATGAAAAGTGCAGGTGGCACATCGAATACATATTATGAATATGCAACAACAAGTAACACATATTTTATAGACAATAATCTCACACTTGGAACATCATATCGCTATTATGTAACTGTAAAGGATACATCGGGAAATGTTTTAACGAGTACATGGGGTAATTCTGCCGTTTTGCAGATATTACCTACTTCAATATCACTAAACAAAACATCTATAAGTATAAATGATGGAGATACCTATAAACTATCAGCTACAATAATTCCAAGCAATAGCACAAATACATCAACAGCATGGTCATCTTCTAATACAAATGTTGCAACAGTATCATCTGATGGTACTGTTACGGCAAAATTAAAAGGAAGCACAACAGTTACAGTTAAAACTTCAAACGGAAAATATGCGACTTGCACTGTAAATGTAGCTAATTGCAAGCATTCTTATGGTACTTGGCTCACTACATCAGAACCAACTTGCGAAATAGACGGAAGTCGTTACAGAACGTGTAGCAAATGTAATGAAACAGAGACGGAAACAATTTCTGCATTAGGTCATTCTTATTCTGAAGAATGGAAAACGATTATAAAGTCAACTTGCTTGAACGATGGCGAGGAGGCTCGCGTATGTACTGTATGTAACGCACAGATTGACAATAGACCTATCACTAAATTGGAGCATTCCTACTCCGGCGAGTGGATTACTGAAAAAGAACCGACTTGCACAGAAGAAGGTGTCGAATACAGACTTTGTTCTCTGTGTAAAAAAAGGGATGAAGCGAATATCGAACAGTTAGAGCATAATCATCAATTAATCAAGAAAGAAACTATCGAAAACAAAACGACTATAACCGAAATTTTGACATATAAATGTGCATATTGCGAAGATAGTTACGAGGATAGACACGTTATAGAAAAAGAGCTTTCTCCTACATTGGCAGTTAAGGCTGATAAAGAATATATAAAAGCGGGAGATACATTCTCTGTATCAGTATCCATCGAAAACAATCCAGGCTTTGCCGAATTTGCACTGTTTTTAAAATACGATACCTCCGCATTTATACCTTTAAAGCCATCTGGCAGCAGATACTATGGAGCAACCGGAGAAATGCTTGGAAATAACGGAACTTACTTTTCTAGTATAATATCCAATGATACTGAAGAAGTATTGTCTGTATCATGGAATAAGGAAGTTTTAGACCCCGAACCTGAAGTTCCTACCGAAACAGATATTTCTACAGATGGTATTATATTCACAGTCGATTTTCGGGCGAAAGATGATATTGTAGCAGGAAGATACCAATTTTCTGTTACTTATGAGGATGCAGTGGAAACCACCGAAACTATTGTGGGAGGTGGTATTGCAGATGGTTTAGGAAATTTTCTATTCCCTGAAGTTACAAGCACATCTGTTAATATATACTGCGATGCCGTAAAAGGCGATATTGATCAGAATGGTGTTTTAAACATAAGTGATATGACATATTTAGCTCGTCACCTTGTTGGATGGAAAAACTATCAAAATTTAACTGATGCACAGTTTGAAGCAGGTAATGTTTTCTCTTATAAAAATGAAGTGGTTCCAAATCTTAACTCGATGGATGGCACAAAAATGATGCAATTAATTTTGGGATATACTCCTGTAGAAAAAACTACAGAGGTTAGTACAATGTCGATAGCTTCATCTAACACAATAAGTCTTTTTGCCGAATCAACGGAACCAGAATTTATTGTTGGAAGCGTTAAAGGTATGCCTGGCGAATATGTCGATGTACCGGTTTCTATAAAGAATAATTCAGGACTATCAGGGTTTAAAGTTAGTTTGAATTACGATAAAGAGTATTTGACTCCTATCGGGATTATTGTCGGAACAATAATCGAGAGCAGATATCAAGCAAATATAAAGAGCCTAAATGACGAAAATACAAATATAGAAACAGATTTAGAAAATATAAATGTATGTTGGTATGAACCTGAAAACATATCTGATGACGGATTGCTGTTTACGATAAGATTTTTAGTTTCAGATACAGCATCGCTAAACGATATAATTCCTATTGAACTTAGTTATGTGGAGAATGATGTATGTAAAGTTAGCGATTTGGATATAGAAGCAGTAGCACCGACTATTAAACAAGGTTCAGTTCAGTTGATTGCAGAAACTCCATCTTTGCAATACGAAATAACCGATGCGTCAGCAGTATCTGACGGAGGAACAAAATATGAATCAATTCCTGTAAATGGAGATTTTAATTTAAGAGTATATGTTCAAAATCTGATTGAAGAGTATACCCCTGCAACAGTTTATGCCGCTGCATACGATTCAAATGAACGACTAATATCATTAGATAGTAAAGAACTGACGGAAGCAAGGCTTAACGAAGGAATCTGTTCTATTTATATTGATAAAAGCAATCAAAATATATCCTACATAAAAGTATTTATATGGGATGCAAATAACACATTAAAACCATTGGCTATTGCCTATGATATGCATTAATTTTACGGAGGAACGACAGAATGAAAAGAATAATTTCACTTTTAATGAGTATGGTGATGATGGTATCATTGATAACTGTATCACCCATAACAGTAGAAGCAGCATCTAATATCAAAATTAATGGTGTTGATATCGGATATGCTGCAAAAGAATACTTTAGTGAAACAGGAAAAGCGTGTAAATGTCACGGGAGGGACACTTGTGGTTTTGCTTCAGATTGTACTTGCTTAGGAGTTTCATCAGCTTGGCAATGTAAAGGTTTTGCACTACATTGCCAAAACAAATTGTTTGGTTATAATGAAAAATCGAAACCGGACGAATTTATTAATATTGGAAGTATAGGAAAAGGGAAACTTACTACTTCAAATTTAAAAAAATTAATTTCTGCATCACCCATAGGTTCTCATATAAGAACCTACGCATCAGAGCATTCGATGATTTTAATAGAAAAAAACGATAAAGGCTTTACAATAGTTCAAGCGAATGGTAGCAATAACGAAGAATATGGGCAATGGTCTCCATGCAGAATCGGTACAGCTAAGTACACATGGCAAGAGTATTTGGACTCATATGGAACACGAGGTATTCAATATATTAAAATACAAAAAGATTATGAAATTAAACCCTCTGCTCCAACAATAACATCAGCAGAAGCAAAAAGTAGCACATCTATCGAAGTTAAGTGGAAGTCTGTATCGGGTGCAACGAAATATCAATTAGAACGAAGAATAAGCGGTGAGAACACTCAATATAAACAAATTGCAGAAATATCTGCCGATAAAGAGTTAAAATATCTTGATAAAAACGAATTGGAGCCAAACACTAAATATTATTATAGAATCTATGCGGTAAATAGTGCAGGAAGATCCCCAAAACCACTTACATATCAAACTTACACCATGACCAAAACACCAGGAGAGCCAAAAGTGAATGCCGATAGTAATTCTCAACTAACAATATCTTGGAATAAGGTTGAGGGTGCAACGGGATATGAGATTAAATACCGTAAAGCGGACAAACCAGATTCTGAATATGCAACTTTAAACAATACCATTTCCGCCTCAACTACTTCCTATACTCATAAAGGATTAGAAGCAGGTACAAAGTATTGTTATAGAGTTATTGCCCTGAAAAAGGTTGAAGTTGGAAATGATGGCGATAGACACGATAAAGTCATAAAATCAAAAGAATCAGACACCAAAAGCCGATTCACAAAAATATCCCGACCTCACAATTCTATTAACAACGATAATATTAATCAGGTAAATTTAGAATGGAAAAAGGTTGTTGGTGATAAATCATATAAATATAGAATATACAGAGACGGTCAAGCTATAGCAGAAACGGATAGCTTGAAATATACTGACAACACAGCAGTTTCAGGCAAAATTCACAAATACGAAATCAAAGCATTAGATACTACAGATAACAAGAGAGAGGTTGCATGGAGTGGTGAATTTTATGCAGCTTCCAAAATTGAACCAGGAATTTCTGTAATACCACAAAGCCCAACATCAATGAAAATTAGTTGGAATAAACCAATAGGTGCAAATGATTTAAACTACACAGTTATGAGACAAGTAGGAAACGGCGAATCTGTTGCTATAAAAACAGTAAAAGATAATTACTATATAGATAGCGGATTAACCACAGGAACAACATATGGCTATTACGTAAAAGTACTTGATTCAGCCGGAAATTATCTTACAAGCATTCGTGGTAAAAACGAAAAGATGGAATTTTTACCAACTGCTATTTCGTTGAATAAGACATCTTCAACATTAAAAGTTGGAGAAAGCATTTCGCTTACAGCAACAATTACCCCAAGCAATGCTACAAGTAAAACAGTATCATGGACATCATCTAATTCAAACGTAGCGACGATATCTAATGGTACCGTTGTTGCAAAATCTGAAGGTGATGCGGTAATCACAGCAAAGACATCAAATGGTAAAACTGCAACTTGTTCAATTAAAGTAGTTTCAGCAAGTTGCACACATACATATGGCGAATGGATAATGTCAAAAGAAGCAACATGTACTGAAAATGGCGAAAAATACAGAACATGTACAAAGTGTAATAATGAAAAAGAAATAGTAATAATCCCTGCTACCGGACATTCATATTCGGAAGAATGGACTGTAATAATTGAACCAACCTGTTTACAGGAAGGCTCAAAAGCTCATTTGTGTACAATTTGTGGTGCAGAAACAAATCATACTGCTATAGATACCATAGAACACACCTTTGGCGATTGGATGACAGTAAGTGAACATTCATGCACCGAAGAAGGCAATGAATATAGAATTTGTAGCGTATGTGAGTCTGAAGAAACCAGAGTTGTTGAGGCAAAAGACCATTCATATGAATTAACTGAAGAAATCGAAACAACACCTGATGCCGCTGGTAGCAGAACATATACTTGTAGTGTATGCTCACATAGCTTTACCGAGGAATATCTTCACGAGGTAAACGAAGGCGTTATAACAATTGGAAATGCAACTCCAAAGCCAGGAGAGACATTAACTATTCCCGTAAGCATCAGCGAAAACCCTGGAATTGCAGGAATACAATTGGTTTTAGAGTATGATGATACAGTTCTCACCCCTATAAAAGTTACAAAAGGTGATATACTTCAATACGGTACATTTGTATCAAATCTTGACGATGAAGAATATGAATCAGCCGCCGTATCTGTATATTGGGGAGATGCATTCAATATGACAGATGTTGAAGGAGTTTTGTTTAATGTTACCTTTGAGGTAAGTAGAACGGCTCCTCTCGGAGAATATACAATAAATGCAATTTATGAAAAAGGCGACATTAATGATGAAATGTTTAACGCTGTGATGCCTGATATTCTCACAGGTACTGTTACAATCGCAGATACCATCAGAGGTGATATTAATTTAGACAGAAAATGCTCAATAAGCGATTTGACAATGTTATCTCAGTATTTGGCAAAATGGCCGTCAATAATGACACAAATTGACGGAAACGAGACAATGTGGAATGCAGCGAACGTTCATAAAGATTCAAGGGTTGATGCCAGAGACGGAACCAGATTAACACAGTTACTTTTGGGTTATGACATTTCTGAACCTAAAGCAAAATCAGTTAATTTAATGTCAACGAGCAGTATGTCTTTTATGAGTCTTTCATCTGTTGAAGAACCAATAATTACCGTTGAAAGCGTAGATGCTACTGTTGGAGAATATGTATACATTCCTGTTGCAATTTCAGGCAATACCGGTATAGCCGGAGCAGATTTTACAATTAATTTTGACTCATCAAAGTTAACCCCTATATCCGTTACTGAAGGTGATTTGTTTGTAAACGGTAATTTTTCAGCAAACATTAGCGAGACCACAGATGATAGTATTGTAATTCACTGGAGTGATGCGGATAATGTATATGAAGATGGTACAATGTTCATTCTTGAGTTTTTATTAAGCGAAAATGTCGAAAATGGAGAAACTTTATCTATTGAATTAACTTGTGAAACGATATGTGATTGCTTACTAAACACGGTAAATTTTTCTACAGAACAAGGGACAGTAACTATTATTGAATACTCTGATGAAATAGTTGAACCTGAATTATGGTTGTATTACATTAATGATACATATATGGAATTAGCTGATGGAACTTCTTGCGAGTCAATACCTGTAAATGGTGATTTTGATTTGAATGTGAATATAGAGAGTTCTTCAGAAGAATTTGTATCAGCAACATTATTTGCAGCGGCATATGATGAATTTGGAAGAATGATTTCATTAAAACCACAGACAATTACAGAAGAAATCTTAAATGTGGGAACATGTGAAGTGCATATTGATAAAACCACATCAAAAATAGATTATTTAAAAATATTTATTTGGGACTCCGTAAGCAGTATAAAGCCTGTGTCAGAAGCGGTAACTGTTATTAACACAACTGAATAATAGCATCATATAAGCACCTTGTTATAGCAGGGTGCTTATTTTGGCATAACAAAATATGATATGCCTTAAACAAAGAAAAGGACTTTGAAAAAACTTCGTAGACTTTCCCTCTCTTCTGTGGTATGTTTGTGTTGCCGAAAAGGTAAATACAAATTTAGGAGATGGAAGATTATGAAGAAAAAAGTATTATGTATGGCATTGGCAGCAATGATGCTGATGACAACCACAGCATCGGCAACTGCAAAACCTTGGTGGCTCAGTAAAAATCGAGTAACCTTCGACAATGAACTTGGAATCGTAGGAAATGTAACCTTAACCTTCGCATCGGATGGTGGAAGCTTTATCAGGCCAATAACCAAAAGGTATGGCGAGAACATCAGCCTTGAAAGTTATATCCCGACAAAATACGGTTACACATTCAAGGGATGGTTCATTGATCCGAGAACAAAGCAGAATCAGGTAACAACATTCAAATTCACAAAGCCCGATGTCTTGTATGCGAAATGGGAAAAGAATCCGGAAGAATACATAAATCCAAATGACGAAATTATGAAGAAGGATACCTGCTACCTCACCGATAAGGAAACAAAAATACGAAATGAAATCATAGAAGAAAAAAATAAAGCCTACATCGAAGGCTTCGGCTATGTGGCACCGAGCAAAACAAAAACTATAATAGTAGACTCGGATGGTGAC
>JAZNCG010000206.1:0-3823 GCA_045587405.1 Ructibacterium sp.
GTGTATTTTAGTTTAGACAAGAAGTATATTTTAAGGTTGTTTCGTAGTCCTATAGGATTAGGATGGAGAGGTGGCAGAGATATATTTCGTCAAACCAAACAAGCACGCAATCTTTTAGACGAAAAATATTCACAACTTATATCAAAAAATGCAAAAGGAGAATATTGGAGAGATTTTTTTAATTACCCTTTAACATATGTTGAATGGGACGGTCGATTTGGTGTAATTACTCCCACCTTTAATAAGCAATTTTTCTTTGAAAGTGGTCGTTTTCAAGGAAAAGAGAAAGAGGGAAAATTGTTTGTTTCGTCAAAGGTCCGTAATAAATTTCTAGAAGCTGATCAAGTAGGGACATGGAATAATTACTTTAAAATTTGCCTTAAAATAGCTCAAATGATAAAGTTACTTCATCAGGTTGGGTTAGTTTACTCAGATTTGTCATATAATACTATTTTAATTGACCCACTATCAGGAAGTGCATGTTTAACATCATACGACCAACTGAAAATATTAAATGTGAATAATATTCCACAGGCTATAACAGCTCCAGATTTTGTTGCTCCAGAAACATTTGAATTCAAAAAAAATCTATTGAAGAATTGTCCATGTTTTGACCTTGAAGATAAAATAAGTATTGCTAATCGTTGTTATATGCCTAATATAGAAACCAATAATCATGCATTGGCGGTTCTCGTATATATGTTACTTCTGTATAGACATCCGTTAAGAGGAGGTAAAGTACATAATATGGATTCAGCAAAGGATGAGGAGTTGACTATGGGTGAAAAAGCTCTATTTATAGAGCATCCAACAGATAAAAGCAATGCTCCTAATATTGAGATTCTCTCACCTTTTGAACTACCACAAGGTGATATTAACAAATTACCATATACTATATGCGGACCTTATCTTAAGGATTTATTTGATAAGGCTTTTATTGACGGATTACATAATCCTGTGAAGCGTCCCATTGCAGAAGATTGGGTTACAGCATTAAGTAAAACAATGGATTTGTTGTTGCCATGTAAAAATCCTGTTTGCGAATCAAAATGGTTTGTTTTTGATAATTCTACAAAACTTCGATGCCCATTCTGTGGGAAAGAATATAGTGGAAAGTTGGCCATCTTAAATTTTTATTATCAAACAGATAAAGGTTCATATCTATATGAGAAGCATCGTTTAATGATTTACGATAAGCAATATCTATATAAATGGCATATAAATAATTTAACCACATCGGAAGATATGTTTCTTTATGAGAATAGGATTCCTGTAGGTGATTTTTATTTGAGTAATGGTAAGTGGTATTTGAGAAACCTCGCATTAGATAATTTATATGACAAAGACCTAAATATAAAAATTGAAATAGGAAATTCTATAGAGCTCTCCAATGGTAAGAAAATCTTACTATCCGTAGAAGACGGAGGGCGATTGGTTGTTGTGCAACTAACCAATAGTGCTGTTGAGCCACGATGTTGAATCTATTATCTTTTGTACTAGATTATGCTAAAGATTATTAGAAATAGCCAAGAATTTGGCCCTTATGATTATCAGACCCTTTCTACATATGTTAAAAGTGGTCAGATACTTCTATGTGACCAAGCAAAAGATGCAGCAACAGGAGAAATCAACTCAGTAAGGTACTTTTTTAAAAAGAACAAAGTAAAAGTAAAAGTAGACAAGAAAGGTAGTCTCATAGAGCAACTTAATAATATAGGTGGCGAACTAATTATCCCTAAGTCTGTTATTGCCAGCAAACAATGGATATCAGATAAGAGGCTATTATTGCTTGCATTGGTGGGGTTATGTCCATCACTGATGATGATTCTTCCGCTTGGAGGATTCTTCACATTCTATTGCGTATCATTGTACTTTGCAGCAATTTGGGGATTGTTTTTCTACTTCTTTTTTAAGACAAATCAGGTTAATGTAAAAACCACTTTATTGGTGTTCTTTTTAACTCAAATCATCGTATTTGTCTTATGGGATGTGTTAGGATTACCTTCGATTAATCCTTTCTATCACTTAGTGAAAGCAGTATTCCCGCTTAATATGATTGGATACATATTCGGCGTAGGCTTTACTGAAGAATTGGTGAAATTACTTCCTCTTCTTATAATCTGTTATCGTTCAAAGGCGCCTCTTATACCACAAACATTAGTTTACTATGGCCTAATGTCTGGTATCGCCTTCGGTGTATTTGAGGGTGTACAATATCAAATGGGAGTTAATGCCGAATTGGAATACTCATCTTCTTTCTTTATGAATATAGCGAGGTTGACCAGCCTTCCATTCCTCCATGCTACATGGTGTGCCATTGCAGGATATTTTATCTCATTTGCAAACTTGTATCCAAAGTATAGAATATCGTTGTATTTCTTGGCAATTGCTATACCTGCTGTAATCCATGGTCTATACGATACATTCTGCGGAAGTTACTTGGGAATGCTAATAGCGCTACCGATAACCTTTGTAGGTGTCATTATGTTGATGACATATTTGAAACAAGGTGTTAATTATCAATCTAAATTGAGGAATTAATATGGGAGCTTGTAAATATTGTAAAAAAGATGCGGGATGGTTTAGTAACTCTCATGATGAGTGTGAAAAGATTCATAATAATGGAGTTGCGGAACTTAAAAGTTGTATTTGCAGTTGTTTCCAACGCTGTGAAGACTTCTACTTATATCAATCAAAAATCAAAGAGATAATTGCCAAAAGCTACATTCAGGAAGAAGAACTAAAGGAGATATACATAAATTCAATAGATAGCGCTATGGAGCAATATCTTAATGATGGAGTAATTTCTTCCAGAGAAAAATCTGCCGTAGCAAGGTTTATTCAATTTACAGGTTATACTACAGCAGAACTTAATAGAAACGGAGCCATTGAAAAGATGCTTCAATGTGAAGTGTTGGTACAACTACTAAATGGTCAACAACCTACACCGCAAATCACAGTTGCCGGAAGTTTACCTTTCATGTTAGGAAAAAATGAAAGTTTGATATGGGTATTCAGAAATGTCACCTTGCATCAACAAAAAATAAGAAGAGAGTACCAAGGTAGAAATAGAGGTTTCAATATTAGAGTCTGTAAGGGAATCTACTATAGGACAGGAGGATTTAAGGGCACTCCTGTTGAGACAACATATATGGATAGAATAGGCGTGGGAATGGCTTGTCTAACAACCAAACACATTTATTTTTCCTCTCCAGAGAAAAGTATTAAAATTCCATACGACAAAATATTGAGTGTAGAAACTTATTCTAATGGAGTCGGTCTTCAAAAAGATGGAGCAAATGATAAGCCAATTTTCCTTGAAGGGATGGATGCTTGGTTTAGCTACAATGTAATATCAAACTTAAAAAATTCATAAAATATGGAAAAGAAATCGCATTATTATGGCTTAACTGAAGCCGAGGTTCTTAAAAGTCGAGAGCAGCATGGTGTGAATATTCTCACACCCCCTGAGAAGCAATCTTTGTGGTCCAAATTCATGGAGAAGTTTGAAGATCCACTCATTCGTATCCTACTTGTCGCTGGATTGTTGTCAATAGGTATTGCTTGCTATGAATTCTGGGGATTAGGTCATAATTGGACAGTATTCTTCGAACCTATTGGTATTTTTGTTGCCATTTTGCTCGCAACGGGTTTGTCTTTCTATTTTGAGCTCATCGCTGATAAAGAGTTTTCGATTCTCAATCAGGTTAATGATGATGAACCTGTTAAGGTTATAAGAAACGGCAATACCATTGAAATACCTAAGCGAGATGTTGTTGTCGGTGATATTGTCATCTTATCAACCGGTGATGAGGTTCCTGCG
>JAZNCG010000207.1:0-3118 GCA_045587405.1 Ructibacterium sp.
TTGACGATTTTTGTTTATTATCACTAAAATAATTGATTTTTTTTATTTAAAATATAAAAAAAGTATTGACTTATTTGCTTTTGTTTAGTATTATAAGTATATATTTTATGTAGAAAGCGCAGATTATTAGTGGTCAAAGGAGCGGTGTTTATGTATATGAAAGAAGTTGTTGTTCAAAATCAGGTTGGTCTTCACGCAAGACCAGCAACCTTTTTTATACAAAAAGCAAATGAATATAAATCCAACATTTGGGTTGAGAAGAATAATCGTAAAGTTAATGCAAAAAGTTTGTTGGGTGTATTATCACTTGGCATAACAAAAGGATTGACGATTACAATAGGTGCTGAGGGTTCAGACGAAGAAGATGCTGTTAATGTTTTAGTTGAATTAGTTTCTTCTAATTTTGCTTAAAATTTGTTTTTTGGTTATTGATTATGAGGGCAGATCGATTTTCGCTTTTTGTGAAATCTCGGTGTGCTCTTTTAGTTAATTTTAGGTTAAATATATTATAATCAGGAAGAGGATGCGGATTATGAATTTCGACGAATCTACTATAAAGCAAAAAATTAAAAATCTGCCAATGTCTCACGGTGTATATATTATGAAAGATATTGACGGAAATATTATTTACATTGGTAAAAGTAAATTGCTAAAAAATAGAGTAAGCTCTTATTTCATAAATTCAAAAAATCATTCCCCAAAGACCCTCGCTATGGTTTCTTCTGTAGCAGATTTTGATTATATAGTTACTGATTCAGAGGTTGAAGCATTGATTCTGGAATGTAATTTAATAAAAAAACATCGTCCAAAGTACAATATATTACTTAAAGATGATAAAAATTATCCTTATATAAAAATTACAACTAATGAAGAATACCCAAGAGTTTTTATGACAAGAAAACTTTTGAAAGATGGCTCTAAATATTTCGGACCATATATGAGCACATATATGGTTAAAGACACATTAGAAGCAATAAAACATATATTCAAAGTGCGTAGCTGTAATAAAAGGTTACCTAACGATATAGGAAGAAGCAAGCCATGTTTGTATTATCATATAGGGCAGTGCTCTGCGCCATGTGCTAATAAAATTTCACAAGAAGAATATTATTCAGCTTTTAATAATATCGAATCTGTCTTAAACGGAAATGTGGCTGAAATCACTAAAAATTTGAAGGCTGAAATGTATAGGGCTTCGGAAAATCTTGAATTTGAAAAAGCGGCTCGATTGAGAGATAGAATACAAAGTATTGATATGTTAAGTGAGAAACAAAAAATGCTCTCTACAAACGAAAGTAATTGTGATATAATTGGTTTCTATTCTGATGGAGAACAAAATAGTTGTATACAAATTTTTTATATGCGAGATGGTAAAATTTCAGGTTCGGATTATTTTATATTTGATAATTTTTCTTCTAAAACGGAGTTGGTTGTAGAATTCATAAAGCAATATTATTTTTCTACTACTATGATTCCAAAAGAAATACTAATCCCAGATATTGATGACGATTGTAGTGATATTGAGTTATGGCTAAGAGAAAGATTAGGACATAAAATAGTAATTAATAGGCCAAAACGCGGCAAAAAAGCATCATTGGTTGAAATGGTGTCTAAAAATGCAGAAGAATCGTTGCAAAAATATAAATTTAATAAAAACAGAGAAAAACTTAAGCAGAATGAAATTCTATTAGAATTGAAAACTCTTTTAAACTTGGAAAAAACGCCTTACAAAATAGAAGCATATGACATATCTAACATTTCCGGTGCAGATAGCATTGGCGTTTGTGTTGTGTATATAAACGCCAAGGAATCGCGAAAAAACTACAGAAAGTTTAATATAAAAACTGTCGCTGGTGCTAATGATTATGAAAGTATGCGCGAGGTCGTATATAGACGAATTATGAGAGCATACAAGGAAGAGGAAGATATTAAAAATGGTAGCTTAAAAGAAGAGGATGCAAAATTTTTGCCACTTCCAGATTTGATTTTATTAGACGGAGGAAAAGGCCATGTTTCTTCTGTGAAGCTTTTACTGGAAACTTTAGGGGAAGAAATACCTGTATTTGGATTGGTTAAAGATGATAAGCATAGAACCCGTGGTATTACAGATGAGTATGAAGAATTGTCTTTAAATAAAGAAGAAATGTTGTTTAGTTTTTTGACTTGCATACAGGATGAGGTTCATCGTTTTGCAATTAAAAATTTCACAAAAAAACATGAAAATTCTACACTTAGTTCAGAACTCGACAATATTTCGGGAATTGGTCCTGCAAAAAGAAATATACTTTTAAAAACTTTTATTTCAGTAGAAAGAATAAAGAATGCTTCTTTCGCGGAACTTGCTGAAGTTGTTGGAAAAAAGGTTGCAGATAACATAGTTAAATTTTATTCTGAAAAAAATAATATATGATTTAGTTAGGAGAAAACGATGTTTGATATACTGTCAGAAATAAAAATAATAAAAAGTCAGCTTATTGCAGATAGAAGATATTTTCATAAAAACCCGGAATTATCATTCGAGGAAAAAAATACTGCAAATTATATATGTAAGCGCTTAGATTCCTTAGGAATACCTTATGTAAGGGATATTGCAGGTAATGGAATTGTCGCCACTGTAGAAGGGGATAAAAAAGGTAAATGTCTAATTATCAGAGCTGATATGGATGCGTTACCTATAAAAGAAGAGAATGATGTTGATTATGCTTCGATAAATCCAGGGGTTATGCACGCTTGTGGGCATGATGCTCACACTGCGATATTGCTCAACACTTGTCAAATTTTGGCTGAGCATAAAAATGAACTTACAGGAATAGTTAAATTTGTTTTTCAACCTGGTGAAGAAACAACAGGTGGAGCAAAACCTATGATTGATTATGGGGTTTTGGAAAATCCAAAAGTGGATTATTGCATCGCATTACATATGGATACGGACATAGAAACAGGGAAAATAAGGGTAAAGGAAGGGGCTGTTTATGCATCACCTGACGATTTTGAAATAACTGTAAAAGGCAGAGGAGGACACGGTGCTGAACCTCATAATACTATTGATCCAATAGTAGCTTCGGCTCATATAATAACACAGCTCCAAACAATTGTGAGCAGAAAAATTAATCCTTTC
>JAZNCG010000208.1:0-6643 GCA_045587405.1 Ructibacterium sp.
TATATAATAACAAAATTATACAACTATGTCAATGTTTATTATGCAAATTCATTAAATTTAACTGTATTTTCAGTTAAAATATAGTTATTATGCATAGTACCTCTTTGATGTATCTTTTTAGATTGACAATAATATCCCAAAATAGTATAATCGTAGTTATATAATTATTATGAGGTAAAATATGATACACATTAAAGAGGCAATTGTTGTTGAAGGCAAATATGACAAAGAAAAACTTAAACATATAACAGATGCACCGATTATATGTACGCATGGTTTCGAACTTTATCGTTCTAAAGCTATTTTAAACAGCATTAAATCCTTTGCAAAAGAACGGGGCGTTATTATTTTAACAGATTCCGACAGAGCAGGTTTCAGAATCCGTAACTATCTGAAAAGTTGTTTAGGAAATGATGCATCTATTAAAAATGTATATATTCCTGCAATTTCAGGAAAAGAAAAACGCAAAGAAAAACCGGGCAAAGAAGGATTACTTGGGGTTGAGGGGATTGACGAAGAAATTCTCGAAAAAATACTTAAATCTTCCGCAACTATGAATGACAACATAGAACATTATGATTTGGTTACAAAGGTTCATTTTTTTGAAGATGGTCTTTCAGGAAAATCAGATAGTACAGATAAACGAAATAGGTTAATCAAGCATCTTTCTCTTCCTCCTCGTATTTCTGCAAACGCATTATTAGAACTTTTAAATAAAATTGGCGGATATGAAATATATCTAAAAGCAATGCAAGAACTCAATCTTAAATAGTATAGGATTTTTAGAAACTACTTCTGTTTTCAAAAATCCTTTTTTAGTGCCAAACGGTGCCATAAACCACCGATTCTATTGACTTTTTACATCCTATGCTTTATCATTTTAGTAAGAGTTGACTCAGAAAAAGCTAAAGGAGTGAAACATTTGAAAATAGAGCAAAAGCAGATTAAATACAATTATTCTTTCAGAAGCGATAAAATTAAATATATTGTCATTCACGATACCGGCAATACTGCAAATGGTGCCGATGCTAATGCACATTTTAACTATTTCAATGGAGGCAACCGAGGTAGTAGTGCGGATGTTTTTATTGACGAAAGTGGCGCCTTGATTGTAAATGACTATATTCGATTTTACAGCTGGCATTGTGGAGATGGCAGAGGAAAGTATGGCATTACAAACAGCAATAGTATTGGAATAGAAATATGTATAAATCGTGATGGTAATCTTCAAAAATCTATCGATAATACTGTTGTATTTGTTAAACAGCTTATGAAAGATTTAAACATTCAATCTAAGAATGTAGTACGCCACTACGATGCAAGTCGCAAAAAATGCCCTGCAAGTATGTCGTCAAATAACTGGAATATATGGATAAATTTTAAAAAGCAATTAGAAAGCGAGGATATTTCTATGACACAATATGAAGAATTAAAAAAGGATATTATGGAAATAAAAAAATCTATTATGGATTTAAGTAAGGAAAAACCTGAACCTGTTATTTATAACTACATTGACCAAAATATGCCCTCTTGGGCTGTGCCCACAATTCAAAAATTGGTAAATAAAGGGGCTCTGATCGGAGATGAAAATGGTTTGCATTTATCCGAAGACCTTTTGCGAATTTTTGTTATAAACGACCGTATGGGGCTTTATAAATAAATTGTTATAACCCTAAAAAGAGTTGTCACTCATATAATTGTGACAACTCTTTCTTTAATCAATTCCATAAAATTTAAAGGCATTCTCCGTTGTTATCTCAGCAATTTTCTCATATGAAACGCCTTTTATTTCTGCCATTTTCCTTGCTACATACTCAACATATCCGCTAAAATTTCTTTCTCCTCGGTGAGGTTCAGGCGACATATACGGGCAATCCGTTTCAATCATAAGTCTGTCTAATGGCACCACCTTGCATGCTTCTACTGCCTTTTTGGCATTTTTAAAGGTTAAAACTCCCGTAAACGAAATCATAAATCCCATTTTAACAAGCTCTTTGGCTATTTCTGCACTCCCCGAAAAACAATGCATCACACCCTTTGTCACATTCATATCCTTAAGAATTTTTATACATTCTCCCTTAGAATCCCTGTCATGTATAACAACGGGCATATCAAGCTCCTTAGCGAGTTCTAACTGTTTTATAAACCATTTTATCTGCAAATCCGGAATAGAATCATCATAATGATAATCAAGTCCTATTTCTCCGATTGCCCTAACCTTTTTATGCTCCAAAACCATTTTTCTCAACTCATCAATATCCCTATCCGACATATCATAAACTTCACCGGGGTGCACACCAACAGTTGCATATATAAAATCATACCTTTCTGCCAATTCCACAGAACGCCATGATGTTTCCATGCTTGAACCAATATTGGTAACATTACCTACGCTATATTCTTTAAGCGATGTTAATAAGTTATGTCGGTCTTTATCAAACTGTGAACTTTCAAAATGAGCATGTGTATCAAATAACATTATTTTTCTCCTGTCTTTTTTAATTACAGGTTGATTATATCATAAAAGTATGCTACAATCAACTCAATAACAAAAATTTATGAATGATTATTTTAAATAAAAGCTGTAGATAATCAGCAGAAACGGAGATTGTTATGACTGCTATTGAAGAATTGAACATAAAAGGAAAATTGGCAAAAGAGGCCTCATATAAACTAGGAACGCTATCTGCAAAAGAAAAAAACCTCGCCCTTTCAGCTATGGCAAAAGCCCTTAGGGATAATTCTGACTTCATTCTTGAAGAAAATGCAAAGGATATTGAAAATGGCGAAAAAAAGGGAATGTCAAAAGGTTTAATAGATAGATTGATGCTTAACGAAGCTCGCATTAACGCTATGGCCGTAGGTATAGAACAAATTGTCGCTCTTGCTGACCCTATCGGCGAAATGATAAGCCAAGTTAAACAACCTAACGGGCTGAAAATTGGAAAAGTTCGCGTTCCTTTAGGGGTTATAGGTATTATATACGAGGCTCGCCCCAATGTAACCGCAGATGCGGCAAGCTTGTGTATTAAATCGGGTAATGCAGTTATTTTGCGTGGCGGAAAAGAAGCCGCTTATTCAAATCGTGCTATCGTTAAGGTTATGCAAGATGCAGCATATTCAACAGGACTGCCTGAAGGAAGCTTAAATCTCGTGGAAAACACAGATAGAGAAAGTGCAACAGCTTTAATGCGCCTTAATGAATACTTAGATGTAATTATTCCAAGAGGTGGTGCGGGTCTAATCCGTGCCGTTGTTGAAAATGCAACCGTACCTGCAATCGAAACAGGAACGGGGAATTGTCATGTCTATGTAGATAAATCTGCTGATTTGGAAATGGCAAAAAATATAGTCATCAACGCAAAAACTCAACGCCCATCGGTTTGTAACGCCGAAGAAAAGCTATTGGTACATCAAGCAGTTGCAAAAGATTTTCTACCCGTCATTTTAAAAGAATTAGAAGAAAAATCCGTGGAAATTATTGGGGACAGTAAAGTTTGCTCCATCTACCCTTCTTCTTCCTTGGCAACCGAGGAAGATTGGGGCAGAGAGTATTTAGATTTGAAAATCGGCGTTAAAATTGTAGATAATATTGAAGAAGCAATCGCACATATAAACAAATATAACAGTCGCCATAGCGAAGCAATAATAACAGCCGATCATAGCGCCTCTCAAAAATTCTTAGACGAAATTGATGCAGCAGCAGTTTATGTTAATGCTTCAACAAGATTTACTGATGGTTTTGAGTTTGGATTTGGTGCAGAAATTGGTATCAGCACCCAAAAAATTCACGCGCGAGGTCCTATGGGGCTTGCAGAACTGACATCAACAAAATATGTAATATATGGCGATGGTCAAATCAGAGAATAATTTTAGATAGGAGTGAAATTAATGATAGATTTTTTGAAAATTTTAACTGCTTACAGTTTAAACATAATATATATTATTGCAATATATGTATTTTCCGCATTTTGTCTTTATAAAATAGCAAAAAATAATAATCTTTCAGAGCCTTGGATGGCATTTGTTCCATTTTTGCAATACTACATCATTGGTGAATTATGTGAAGAATATATTATTTTTGGCTATCGAATTAAGAATATGAGATGGGTCGTTGTATTATTTGAACTTATCCGTACAACAGTAAGTTTTGCAAGCGGATTTTTGTTGTTTCCAATACGAATAGTAGTAAGCCTTGCTTATGCGCTTATTATGCATAAATTCTTCTATATATTAAATCCCGAACGCGCTTTAATATATTCCATTATTGCTATGATTGGTAAACTGCCTATGGCTATAGTTTTGTTCCTTTCAAGGGACGAACGCGTTACTGTTTCTGCCGCAGCTTACAAACACCCATTAGAAAATAAATTATAAATAAAATATTTTATGCTGTTCAAAAACCATTTAGATTTTTGAACAGCATATTTTTATTTCTCTACACCATTTCCCTTTGGTGTCTGTATTTTTCACGGGTGGCATAACCACCGCGTATATGTCTCTCTTGTTTATTTTCAAGCAAAATATTTCGTACCTGCTCTGCCAAAATCAAATTCAGTTTGACCAATCTTTCTGTCATATCCTTATGTACGGTCGACTTAGAAATACCAAATTTTTTTGCAGCCTCTCTTACAGTGCATTTATGCTCAATAATATAATTGGCAAGTTCTACCGTTCTTTCTTCAATATAACATCTCACATATATTGCCTCCCATTTACAAATTGTTCGCTTAGAACATTTGGATATGGTTTAATATATGCGACAAAAAAACATAGTATGACAATTAGTGAATATATGCCTTTGGTGCTATATTAATTAGTTGTTTATACTAATACTTATCTGATTATCAACACAACCTACATCAACAGTCATACCTTTTAGCAATTCACCTGATATAATTTTTTGAGCCAACAAATCCTCTATGTTTTTTTCTATATATCTCCGCATCGGTCGAGCGCCATATACTTTTTGATATGATTTTTCCAATACTATTTCTTTAGCAGATTTTGAAACATTGATATTGATACTCTTCTCTTTAAGACCTAACCTTAAATCCTCAAGCATTAAATCTATTATTTGAATTAGTTCTTCCTTAGTTAATTCTTTAAATATAACAGTTTCATCAACACGATTTAAAAACTCAGGTCTAAACAAAGATTTTAACGCTCTTTCAATTTTAATTGCAACAGCTTCTTCATCTTCATTAAATCCAACTACATTTGATTTTTGGTCACTTCCTGCATTAGATGTCATAATAATAATTGTATTTTCAAAGGAAACAGTTTTTCCAAGGCTATCTGTAATTCTGCCATCATCCAGGATTTGTAGGAAAATGTTAAATACATTTTCGTGTGCTTTTTTTATTTCATCAAGTAAAATAACAGAATACGCACGCCTTCTGATTTTTTCAGTTAATTGTCCTGCATCATCATATCCGACATATCCCGGAGGAGAACCGATGAGCTTGGCTACCGAATGCTTCTCCATATATTCAGACATATCAAGTCTTATTAACGAATCTTCTCCGTCATAAACTTCTTCAGCAATTCTTTTAACCAGTTCTGTTTTACCAACGCCGGTAGGTCCTACAAATATCAACGAAACGGGTCTGCGTTTTAAATTAATCCCCGCTCTTTTTCTTCTAATTGCACGAGAAACTGCTGACACAGCTTCATCCTGACCTATTATCTTTTTATGCAATCTTTCTTCTAAGTTAACTAATTTATTGGTTTCGTATTCGCTGATATGCTTAACAGGGATTTTAGTCCAAAGCTCAATAACCGCGGCTAAATCATCGACAGATAAATCCTTGACAGATTTTTTTTCAAGCTCTGTTATATAGTCATTAATCTTACATTCCTTGCTTTTTAAATCTGCTACTTTTTCGTATACTTCAACTGAATCCCCCTCATTCGTTTCTTCTTCCTGAGCTTTTTTTAGTTCAGCTAATTCAATTTTTAACTTTTCAATTTCTACTAAAACTTCGTTTTCAAGATTAGCTTTAGCAGCAGCTTCGTCGATAACATCAATTGCTTTATCAGGCAAAAACCTATCACTTATATACCTTTCAGATAATACAACCGCTGTTCTTATCAAATCATCTGAAATTCTGACAGAATGATATTTTTCATAATAACTTTTTATTCCCTTTAAAATATCAATCGTTTCTTC
Source organism: Ructibacterium sp. (assembly GCA_045587405.1). Lineage (GTDB taxonomy): Bacteria > Bacillota > Clostridia > Monoglobales > Monoglobaceae > Ructibacterium. The sequence goes on from JAZNCG010000208.1 coordinate 6,173, forward strand.
AATAGTAGGCTCGTCGATTACAACTGTCTGGAAGCGTCTTTCTAATGCCGCATCTTTTTCAATATGTTTTCTGTACTCTTCAACAGTTGTTGCACCTATTATTTGAATTTCACCCCTGGATAAAGCAGGCTTTAAAATATTTCCTGCGTTCATGCCTCCTTCAGCATCTCCAGCAGATGCAATAGTGTGTATTTCATCAATAACAAGAATTACATTTCCCGCTCTTTTTGTTTCCTCTAAAATATTTCTAAGTCGTGATTCAAATTGTCCTCTAAACTGAGTGCCTGCAACCACTGCTGACATATCCAACAAATAGATTTCATAATTTAGCAGTTTAGCAGGAACCTCACCATTGACAATTTTCAAAGCCAATCCTTCTGCAATAGCAGTTTTACCAACACCTGGTTCGCCAATTAAACATGGATTATTTTTATTTCTTCTATTAAGAATTTGTATAGTGCGCTCCCTTTC